>JAICRU010000019.1 GCA_025937235.1 Acidimicrobiia bacterium | reverse complement strand
CGTCGCGCATCGGCCCCTTCGTGGGTGTGGTTGGCGAGCCCGTCGGCCACCCGGCTGTGCTGCCCTTCCGGCGTCCGGGGTGGCGGGACCCCCCCCCACGAGTGGGCCCGTATCCCGTCGAGCACCTCATCGCTGAGGTTTTGCGGCTCGATCAGGGAGAGGGTGCGCACCCCATGGGCCGAATGCAGCCAGCTGCCGCCCTCGACCAGAGGGCTGAGCGCCTCCTCGCCGGTATGCCCGAAAGGGGAATGTCCGACGTCGTGACCCAGGCAGATCGCCTCGGTCAGGTCCTCGTTGAGCCCGAGGGCGCGGGCCATGGCCCGACCCACCTGATTCACCTGGATGGTATGGGTCATTCGGGTGACGAAGTGGTCGCCGTCGGGGTTGAGGAAGACCTGGGTCTTGTGCTTGAGGCGGCGAAACGCCTTGGTGTGCACGATGCGGTCCCGGTCACGCTCGAAGGCGGTACGGAACTCGTCCGGTTCCTCATCTTCGGCGCGGCCGGCCGACCCGTCGGCCTTGGTGGCTTCTGGCGCCAACAATTCGTGCTCGAGACGCTCGCGTTCGAGCCGGGCCCGTCTCAGCACTTGTCTCCCCCCGGAGGGGGGAGTGCCGGCGAAGCCGGGGACGGAGGGAACACGAGTCCCGTCACACGTACCTCTCCCGGAGGCGGCTGGAGACGTAGTCCATGGCAGCCACCACGATGGCGATCGCCAGGATCTGAGCGGCGGCGCCCCGATAGTTGAGCTGGTTGATGTTCTGTTGGAGGATCAACCCGATGCCACCGCCGCCGACGAAGCCGATGATCGTCGACATGCGCACGTTGATGTCCCAGCGGTACATGGTGAAGGCGATGAACGGGGCCACGATCTGCGGCACCACCGCATAGATCACCGTCTGCAGCCGGGTGGCGCCGGTGGCCCGAACCGCCTCCAACGGGCCGGAGCTGATGCTTTCCACCTGCTCCGAGTAGAGCTTGGCGTTGGCGGCGATGGTGTGCAGGGCCAGCGCCAGGGTTCCGGCAAAGGCACCCAATCCGACCCAGACCACGAAGACGAGGGCCAGGATGAGGGCCTCGATCGACCTCAAGGTGTTGAAGAACGTGCGGAAGATGTAGTAGATGCCGAGGCCCGCACCGAGCTGTCCGCGCATTGCGCCCCACACTCCCAAGCCCACCCCGAGCACGGCGCCGATCGCCGCAGGTATCACGACTGTGGCCGTCGTGTCGATGATTTGATACATCCAGGCGATGGCCTGACCGATTCCCACCGCTATCGCCGCGCCGGCGAGACCGACCGCAACGACAGAGAGCACCTGATTCATACCCGGGCCGACGTTCTTCGCGATGGCGTAGGCGAGTTTGCTGGCGAAGATCGCCAGGGCAACGGCAGCGGCGAGACCGGCGAGAACACCGAAGACGAGAGCCATGATCTCGCCCAGGCGCTGCACGAAGGTACCCAGGAAGGCCAGTGGTCCCAGGACTGAGGCAGCCTGGGCCCCTCCGATCTCCATGAAGCGAACGGCGGACTGTGAGGCGAGCAGGAAGGCGGCCGCCGCGGCTAGACCCGCGCCAACCCTGAGCCAGCGAGGGCGCTCGGTATCGGGGAGGGGCACCGCGAATCGTAGAGCGCGGAAGCCGAGCCACACCAGAACCATGGTGACTGCTCCCAAGAGCAGGGCCGAGCCCGGCAACCGGTCCACGATCCCGCCTCCTCCCGACGCGGCGGCATAACCCAGCACGGCCCCCACGGGCAGGGCGACGATCGCCAACCCGACGTTGAGGACCGGGATCCTGACATCGCTCATCAGGTTTCGTGCCGCCAGGAAGGAAAGGGGCATGGCGATGATCGTGCCCACCGTGGTCGCGAGGAGCGCGAGGAAGATCGTCTGGATGATCCCCCTCCAGGTCGCCTCGGCGTTCGCAGACCAGCGCGGAGACCGCAACACAATCTCCTCTCCGGTTTCGGAGTTGGTCTGCCCAGTGGGGACGTAGACGGGGTTGAAGATGCTTCCCACCCGTTCCCGGGTCTTGGCCCGGATGGTCTGCACCTGCTCATCGGGACGGTTTGGCAGCTGGGCTTCGGTGCTGAAAACTCCATCGGCGTTGGTTCGAACCTGCGCAACGCGTAGCTCTATCCCGTTGGGCGGGACGAAAAAGATGTTGATCGGCTCGTTGGACCCGAAACCCTCACCCGAGACCGTGACGATGCCCCTGGAATCGGCGCAGGGCGGATCGATCGAGATCGTCGCCGCTCCGCCCTCAGAGGCGGCTGCAGTGAAGCCATCGGCGGGACAGGGCATGGCGAAGTCGATGTCGACATTGGTGGCGACCGTCTCATAGGTGAGGAGATCGGGTGAGCCCAGGGCCCGGATGATGTTGGCGAACCGCCCCTGACGGACCGGATCACCGATGGTGTCCAAGTTGACGTTGACGACCTGAAACCCGTAGGCATAGATCACGAATCCAGCCAGGAGCCCGATTGCCATCCACAGGCTGCGTCGAACGGGCCGCAGCTTCTTCGGCTTCACCTCTTCCCGTGGCGGGGTCTTCGCCGGGGTGGTCTTCAAATCAGCCAACCCGCTCCGCCTCCCTGCCGTAGATCTCCTTGAACATCTCGTCGTCGATCTCCGAGGGCAGCCCTTCGAACACCTTGCGACCCTCGTTGAGGGCGATCACCCGTTGTCCGTATCGGTGGACCAGGTCGAGGAAGTGGAGACTGCACAGCACGGTGACCCCGTCGTCATGGTTGATCGCCTCCAGGTATTGCATGATGGAGTGGGCGAGCACGGGGTCGAGACTGGCCACCGGCTCGTCGGCGAGAATCATCTCCGGGTCTTGCACCATGGCCCTGGCGATGCCCACTCGCTGTTGCTGTCCTCCGCTCAGCTCCTCGGACCTGTTGTTGGCCTTCTCGGCGAGACCGACCCGCTCGAGAGACACCATGGCTTGCTCCCGGTCCTTCCTGGAGAATCGGTTGACCACCGAAAGAGCAGGGCTGGTGTATCCCAGCCGTCCGGCCAAGACGTTGGTGATCACCTTGGAGCGATGGACCAGATTGAAGTTCTGAAACACCATCCCGATCCGCCTGCGGATGTTGCGCAGGTCTTCGTGATTGGCCGCGGTGATGTCCTCGCCTTTCCACAAGATGCGGCCTTCGGTGGGGTCGATCAACCGGTTGATGCATCTGAGGAGTGTCGACTTGCCCGACCCGGAGAGCCCGATGACGGCGAGGAACTGGCCTTCGGGGACTTCGAATGAAACGTCCTTGAGGGCAACGGTGCCGTCGTCGTAGACCTTTGTCAGGTTCTCAACCCGGAGCATTGTCATTGGGGAGGGAGCCCATTGCCGGGCTCCCTCCTTCTTTCACTTTCGTTGGTGCCCTACAGGTCTTCCAGCGTAATGCCCTGCTCCTCGACCACCGTGCGGACGATGTCGTATTCGGCGTCGGTGGCAGGGTCGATCCCGTCCCAGGCGTAGAAGTCCTGGTGACCGATCGACTCCGCCCACTCCGGCGTCTCGGCAAAGGCAACGAGTGCGTCTTGGATTTGTGTCCGCAGGTCGGCGGGGAAGTCAGGCCCGAACGACAAGGTGTCGTTGGGGATCTCTGCGGTGATATCCAGGATCCGTACCTGCTGCATGATGTCGGGAGCCTCTTCGATCGCGCTGGCCCGAGCGTCGAGCACCCGATAGTCACCGCACCAGAGCTCACCTTCGTCGGTGGGGGCGCAGCTTTCGATGGCCTCGTCTGGAATCTCCGGCGGGTCGCCAATCTGCCATTCGCCCTCGGGAAGCAGCGGCGGGCTGAAGAACGTGGTGCCGAAGTCGACCTCACCGTTGTAGACGGCCAGGGCCGCCTGCGGATGCCCACCAGCCTCCACGGTCTCACCGGGTGTGACCCCCGCTTCATCGAGGCTCACCGAGGGGAACAGGAATCCCGAGGTCGATCCCGGGTCCGGATAGGCCCAACTCAGGCCTTCCAGGTCCTCGAGCGATTGGATCTCACTATCGCGTGCCACCAGGAACTGCGCCCAGTACACGCCCCAGCCGAACCGAACCGCCTTGAACGCCACGTCCACCTGGCACAGTTGCGAGGCCAGCACATAGCCGAAGGCGGGGATGAACCCCATGGTGTCGGCCGGGTTGGCGCACATCTCCTCGATGGTGGCCGCATAGGACGTCGGGACGCTGACCTCGAACTCGAGGCCGGTGGCGTCGGTGAGCGCCTGGTCCATGATCTCACCACCCGTGGTGATCACCTGGGCGTCCACGGAGGGGACGAACAGCACCTGGATGGGTCGGTCTGCTGACCCCAGCTCGGCCTCCGCGGCCGCCGACGTGGTGGTTTCCTCCGCAGCGGCAGAGGTGGTGGTCTCCTCCTCCGCGGCCGCTGTTGTCGTGGTGCCCCCACCTCCGTCGCCGCCACATGCCGCGGCGATCAGGGCCATCACGAGAAGACAAGCCCAGAAGGCTCTTCTCTTCATTCTTCGCTCCATTCGTATCCTCTTGGCGACAGACCCCGGGTCGCCTGCCCGACCCTAATCAGGGGGCGGGCTTCGGTTCCACCCGTTGCACGAGGTCGCGAAACTCGTCGAAGCTCGTCACGTCCACCGCGCCTGCCAGCGGGCGATTCCATGGCCTGACATAACGGCAGACGAGACGGTCCGGGCGATGGGCCACCAGGTCGGCGAGAATGTGCGGCCCGTCGTCGAGGTAGACGTCGCAGTCCACCTTCCATTTGTCCTCGAGGATGTGCACCTCCTTATAGGGGATTCCGTGGCGAGCAATCCATTCATGAGTGTCATCCACGGCGAATCTCGGCTTCATGGTGAGGATCACGATCTCGTGGCCGTCGTGAGCCAGCTGGTGCAGGGCGTCGATCGCCCCGGGGAAGGTCTCGAGATGCCAGAACAGGGATCGGCCGTCCAGGTCTGAGCTCCATCGCCAGAACTCCGACATCCTCTCGAAGTGAGTGATCTCGGTCACTCCGTTCCACGTGACGACCTGCTCCGGCTTCAACTCGGTTCCGAAGTCCCGGTTGTAGAAGTCGACCCACCCTTTGGTGAAGTCCGCCACCACCCCATCGAGGTCGATCCCGAGCCGCATCCGGAGACGGTAGACGCGGTCACCTACTGCCCAAAGGGTGGGGGCGGTCAGGCCACCTGGACCCAGGCCAGTACCTCGGGCATCCGCCGTCTCAGCAGACGGCTCGAGATGAGTAGGGAGATCGTATAGAGGGCGGTCCCCCAGAAGACACCGGCTGCGATCGCG
Organism: Acidimicrobiia bacterium; assembly: GCA_025937235.1. Lineage (GTDB taxonomy): Bacteria > Actinomycetota > Acidimicrobiia > Spongiisociales > ZC4RG35 > JARDZU01. Next base: position 37,319 of record JAICRU010000019.1, on the reverse strand, counting down.
ACCCAGGGAGCGAGCACCTGCCCGAAGCCGACGGTGAGTACGGCAACCGAAGCCGGTGGGACCAGCAGGAGGCCGATGGCGAAGAACGACACGGTCTGGCTGACGATGGCCAGACAGCCCTGCTCGGTCGACTGAGCGAACACGTCGGTGCCTTCCCGTGGCAGCCGCAGAGGGGTGAGCACGGAGACCATGTTGCCTACGGCGAGCTGACACCCGATTGCTGCCAGCGTCAGCGAAGGCATCAGCCAGACCCAGGTCCACTGACCCGTGAAAAGGGCCAGCCCCACAGTCAAGACCACGGTCTCCAAGACCAGGGCGGTGGCCACGGCCAGGTTCTTCCCGAGGAGGATCTGGTGCGGCTTGGCCGGGAGCACGAACAGATAGCTGGCGGCATTGCGCTCCCACCCGAACAGGTTCAAGGCGATGGGAAGGCCCACGAAGAGCACGAGGACCGGGGCAATGAGCGGTGCCCAGGCCCGGGTTCGCAGGTCGAAGAACCCGGTGGTGTTCATCACCGCACCCCCGATGGCGAGACCTACGAAGATGACGGTCCCGGTCCAGACCAGGCGCTGTCGGGGGTCACGGATATAGAAGCGCAACTCCTTTCTGGCCAGCGTCGGCACCACTCCCCATGGACCGATCGTCATGCCGCTCCGACGGGCCCGGGCCGCGGGCCGGCTCTGCTGGATCGGGGTGGACAGGAGCCATCCGAGCAGACGTCGCCAGACGATGGCCAATACCGCCAGAACGATGGACGCGGCGAGCAGGGCCAGCACCGCCCCGGCGACCTGTCCCGATGCGGCATCGACGATGGCCTTTTGCGTGGCAACCGGCGGCAAGAGCGCCCACCACTGCGAGATCGGCGTGTCGAGGACCGCCCCAGCCAGGCCCATCTCGCTCACGGTCTCGCTCACGGCCCTGTAGGCGAAGAACGAGCCGGCTGCCAGTCCGAGAATCAAGAACGTGGCGATGTCACGACCCCGGCGGGTGCGCAGTATCGCCGATATGGCGGCGGAGAAGAGCTGACCGCCTATCGCCAGCAGCGCCAGGAACACGATGGAAGCCGGTATCACCATCCACCATCCTCCGCCGATGGCGGTGGCGTTCCCGACGAGCAGGGCGATGGGGACCACCGTCGAGGGCGCCACGAGGCTGGCCGTGGCGAGGCCCGTGACCATCTGGGTCGGGGTGATGGGGAGCGTCGCCAGCTGCTGAGGGTCCAGGTTCTCGTCGAGCGGGAAGATGATCACCGGGAGGGTCACCCAGACCAGGAAGGAGATGAGAGCGGTCCAGGCCAGATACTCCGGCAGGGCAGTCGGGCTGACCTCGATCAGCTCGGCCACGTTCCGGTAGTGGGCTTGGGCCAGCCAGATCCCGAGCCATCCGAGCAGGATGGTGGCCAGGGGGAGGCCGATCTGCCGCTGGCGATCGCTGCGGAACCCGTTCCAGGTGAGCCGAGCTTTGAGTTCGACTAGGTGGCGTACCATGAGGTGTCCGGTGTCCGCCCGCCGACCGCTGCGATGAAAGCGTCCTCGACGTTGTCGACACCCATCCGGCGGCAGAGGCCGTCGGGCGTCTCTTCGATGGTGAGACGGCCATCCACCATGATCCCGATCCTGGTGCACAGCTTCTCCACCAGGTGCATCTCGTGGGAGGAGAAGACGATGGTGGTGCCACCCTGGGCCGCCTGTTGCAGTAGCCGGCGAATGAGACGGGCCGAAACCGCGTCGACCCCCTCGAAGGGCTCGTCGAGGAAGAGAACGGGCGGACGATGGATGATGGCCGCGCCGAGGGCGATCTTCTTCCGCATGCCCCGCGAGTAGTCACCGACCAGCTTCGAGCCGGCATCGGCCAGGTCGAGCAGCTCGAGAAGCTCGTTTCGCCGCCGGCTCGCCTCCGCCCGATCCAGTCCATGCATTGCCGCGGTGAAGTCGAGGAGCTCGGCGCCGGTGAGCCGCTCATAGAGGTTGAACTCCTCGGGGAGGACTCCGATCCTCGCCTTCACCTCGGTCGGGCTCTCCCACGTGTCGAACTCACCGATCCCGACCGAGCCTTGGTCCGGGCGCAGCAGGCCGACGATGGTCTTGATCGTGGTGGTCTTCCCCGCCCCGTTCTGGCCAAGGAGGCCGTAGAACTCGCCCCGAGCGATGGATAGATCGACCTGATCCACGGCCACGGTCTTGCCGAACTTGCGCACCAACCCCCTGGCCCAGACAGCCGGGGTGACGGGGGCGGAGTCGGTCGCAGGGCTGTCGATCAGGGGCTGGGTCACGCCCGGAGTATCGACCGATTATGTGTCTAACCGAAGCCGAACCGAGCCATGTGAAGCGAGGGTCATGACGACCATCCGCCCCGGCGCTCCTCGACCGCCGCCTCGATCAGGGCGCGCAGGGCAGGATCCTCGAGTTGCCTTCGATCGGTGATCTTGATGCTCCTCATGCTCAGCTTCCCCGACACCTGCTTCGCCCTCGACGTGGGGAGGAGCGCGTCGGGATCGGGAAGATCCCCGCCCCGGTAGAACCCCAAGGTGACGTGCTTGGCGTATGCCATGAAGTAGGCGAATTGCTCGCTGAACTTCTTCGGCCCGACGCCCCACCCGACCGAGCCCTGCTTCGGCCACACGACCTCGACAGTGTCCGGGAACACATCGAAGACCAGGTCACGAGTCTGGCGCGCCAAGGCTTGGACGTCACTCGATCGGGACTCGACCAGCCGACTGAAGGCCCCATCGGCGCTACGACCCCCGTCGCTGATGATCCCGGCGCCATCGGTCATCGACTCATTCTGCCCCACTGCCCACCCCGGTGTACCGAGGAGGGACCAGCGGGTACCGTGGCGGTGGTGGACTACCAGGCCCTCTATCGGAAGTACCGGCCACAGACCTTCGACGACGTGATCGGGCAGGGCCACGTAACCACGACCCTGTCCCGTGAGGTGGCCGACGGGCGGGTGGCCCACGCCTATCTGTTCACCGGGCCCCGAGGCACCGGTAAGACAAGCACGGCTCGCATCCTGGCCAAGTCGTTGAATTGCGTGAACCGGGGGGCGGACGGGTCACCATGCAACGTCTGTCCCAGTTGTGTGGCCATCACCGAGGGCACCTCGCTCGACGTTCTCGAGCTCGACGCGGCGTCTCACAACTCGGTCGACGACATCAGGGACATCAGGGTGAGCGTGACGACGGTGGCGTCGACGGCGACATCGAAGCGGGTCTTCGTGCTCGACGAGGCTCACATGCTGTCCAAGGCGGCGGGCAACGCCCTGCTCAAGACCCTGGAGGAGCCCCCAGAGCACGTCCATTTCGTCCTGGCGACGACGGAGCCGTACAAGCTGCTCGACACCATCAGATCGCGGAGCCAGCGCTTCGATTTCCACCCGGTGGCGATCGAGGAGCTTGCCGGTCATCTCAGCGCCATCTCCGACCGCGAGGGTCACAAATCCGACCCGGCGGCTCTGATCGCCATCGCCCGGCACGCCGGTGGTTCGGTGCGCGACTCGCTGTCTCTCTTGGAGCAGGTCGCGGCCCTGGGTGCCGGCACCGTCGACGTGGCAGGAGTGCGCCGGGCCCTCGGCCTGGCCGACTCTGAAGCGTTCATGAGGCTGGTCGAGGCAGTCGCCGCCCAGGATGCCAAGGCCGCACTCGAGCTCGTGGCCGAGCTCGCCGCCGACGGTGTGGACCTGAGACGGTTCGTCTCCGAGTCGGTTGCCTTCTTCCGGGGGGCGTTCCTCGCCCACTATGCCCCCAACCTGGCCGAGATCTCCGATGAGCCGCCCGATGTATACGAGTCCTGGAGCAAGGCGGCACAGCTCATCTCGGCCTCCGACGTGCTTCGGGCAGTCGACCTGCTCGGTGATGCCCTGGTTCGTCTCCGTGAGGGCCGCGAGGAGCGGCTGATGACTGAGCTCGCCTTGATCAAGCTCACCCGCCCGGAAACGGCCAGTGACACCGAGGCGCTTCTATCCAGGGTGGAGCGCATCGAGCGACGTCTCGGTAAACCCGACCCGGTACCCCAGGCCGGGTCGTCGTCTGCTCAGACCGTCGCCTTGGCCAACACCCCGGTGGCGCCGGTCACCGCATCGGCGGCCCACGAGGAGCCCGCCCCGGAGCAGGATGGCACCGGTGCCTCCGAGCCCACGGTCGAAGCCGCCGCCATCGATGTTACCTTCGAACAACTGCAGAAGGTCTGGCCCGGCCTGTTCGGCTCCCTGCGAGATGTCCTGGGGGCACGGCGATGGGCCTTCTTCAGGGAGGCCGTCCCGGCCGGTGTCGAGGGCAACGTGATCGTGCTCGAAGTGCCTCACGGCTTCCATCTCCAATCGCTCCAGGAGGATGATGTGGTGGCGGCGATCGTGGCAACCCGGGCAAGTGACCTCCTGGGTGGGACGGTGAAAGTGAGGTTCGGGCTCAGGGAGTCACCGCAGGACGCAGATGGGGACAACACCATCGACATGACCCAGCTCGAGGAACGGCCGGACACGCCATCCGATCCAACGTCACTGCTCGCCGCCGAGCTCGGCGCCGAAGTGGTGGAGGAGTAGATACCTGGCACGTGGTAGCTACCGTTCGGGTCGATGAATCGCCCACCGGACATGCGACAGCTGATGGCTCAGGCGCAGAAGATGCAGGAGCAGCTCGCTGCAGCGCAGCAGGAATTGGCCACCCGGACTTTCGAGGGCTCGGCCGGCGGTGGCATGGTCGTGGCCACGGTGACCGGTGGCCAAGAACTGGTGGAGGTCATCATCGCCCCAGAGGTGGTCGATCCCGATGACGTGGAGATGCTCCAGGACCTGGTGGTCGCCGCGGTGCGCCAGGCGATGGAGTCGGCGAGCGCAGCCGCCTCTGAGCAGCTGGGAGGGCTGACCGGGGACCTCGGCCTCGGTGGCCTGCTCGGTTGATGTTCGAAGGCCCGGTCCAGCGTCTCATCGACGAGATGGCCCGTCTCCCCGGCATCGGGCAGAAGACGGCGCAACGGCTCGCATTTCACCTGCTCGGTGTGGAAGAGGCCGATGCTCGTCGGCTGGCGTCCGCCATCAACGACATGCGGGACCAGGTGAGTCTGTGTGGAAGGTGCTTCAACGTGGCCTCGGGCGACCTCTGCGCCATCTGCCGTGACACCCGGCGCGACGAGTCGATCTTGTGCGTCGTCGAGCGTCCCCAGGACATCGTGGTGGTGGAGCGGAGCCAGGAGTTCCGCGGCCTCTATCACGTGCTGGGCGGGTCATTGTCGCCGATCAACGGCATAGGGCCCGGCCAGTTGCGCATCGGGGAGCTGACCGATCGCATTGGGCGCGAGGAGATCGCCGAGATCATCGTCGCCACGAACCCGACCATCGAAGGTGACGCCACTGCCATGTACCTGGCACGTGAGTTGAAGCCGCTCGGGGTGAAAGTGACCCGTCTCGCCTCGGGCCTCCCGGTCGGCGGGGACCTCGACTACGCCGACGAACTGACGCTGGGGCGAGCCCTCGCCGGGAGGATGGAGCTGTAAGCAGCAGCCAAGCTTGATCCGACCCGTCGTCGGATCAATACCGACTCGCTGTCGGCGTCGCATGCGACTTGGGTTGACCGGGATGGCCATGGCTGGACCAGCGACGCGGGCGTGCCACGCCTGACGGGGCTCTCCTTCGCCCATCCCGGGGTGCCCGCCGGGGACCGCGCCCGTTTGGCGCGGGACCCGGGCTCGATCCCGGCCTCGCTGGAACACCTTCGATGCGACGAGCACATTGCATTCCTCCTCTGTACCTGCCTGCGCGTCGAAATCATCTGGGAGGGGGGTCCCCAGCAGGCGTCTGACCTCCTCACCTCGCTCTATGGGGACGAGCCGATGCCCGAGGGGGGGATGGTCCGGACCGACTACCAGGCGTTCCGCCACCTATGCCGGATTGCCGCCGGTCTGGAGTCCCCGAATCTGGGCGAGCCGGAAGTGTTGTCCCAGGTTCGCCAGGCCATCGGTTGGTTCGAGGAGAGCGCCCAGGCGGACAGCCTTCTCGGTCGGGCTCTCGGCGCAGCCGTCGGAGTCGGCCGCAAGGTCCGTCGCCATCTGGAGAACACTGAGGAGGGATCACTGGCGATGGCGGCGGCATCGATGGCTGGCCCTCACCATCGCGTGGCCATCCTTGGCGCCGGGGCGATGGCCAGGGCGGCGGCCCGAGGGGTTCCTGGGGGCATGGTTACGGTGTATTCGCGTCACCAGGCCAGGGTGGACGGAGCGGAGCCCCGACCCTGGGAGTCGTGTCCCGAGGCTTTCGCCGGCTCACCGGTGGTGATCTCGACCATTCCCGGTCCCGCCACGGACCCTTCGAGAAGCGGTATCGAGGCCGCCCTTGCTTCGCGAGACACGCAGCTCCTCTTCGCCGATGTGGGCATGCCGCCCGGCTTCGGCTGGCTCCGGAGCCATCCCAGAGTGACCTATTTGGGGATCGACGAGATCGCATCCTCGGTGACCCGCCACGCCCGTCCCGAGATCGATGGGATCCTGGAGCGAGAATCGGCTGCGGCCTGGGCTCGCCTATCCGCCCCATCCGTGGTGGCTGAGGTCATCGGGGCGATGCTGGACAGCGCCGACCGGGCCGTCGACGAAGAAGTGCGGCGCTTCGCCCGACGGTTGCCGGGAGCGGCGGACCCCGAGGCGATCCTCCGCCAGCTCGCCCACACCGTTGCCAGGCGGGTGATCCATCCCCCCATCTCGTACGTGGGCTCGTCGCCCCGATCCGGGGAGGTGGCCGACCTACTGGGCAAGGCGTATGGGGTCGTCGATGAATGAGGTTCGCATCGCCACCCGGCGCTCACCGCTCGCCATGGCTCAGGCACGAAAGGTGGCAGACATGATGCGGCGGGCGCATCAGTGGCTGTCGGTCACCATGGTCGAGGTCGAAGCCGCTGGAGACCTGGATCAGACCGGCCCCATCGCCGAGCTCACCGAGATCGGCGCCTTCGTGCGAGCGGTGCAGCAAGCAGTGCTCGACGGCCGTGCCGACCTGGCGGTGCATTCGCTCAAGGACCTGCCGGTGGCCATGTCCGGTGACCTCGTCCTCGCCGCCTTACCCGAGCGGGCCGCGCCCCTCGACGTCATGGTGGGCGGCACCCTGGACAAGCTTCCCTCCCGCGCCGTGATCGGCACCGGCAGCCCACGTCGTCGCAGTCAGCTGCTGGAGCTTCGCCCAGACTTGGAAACGGTGGAGTTGAGGGGGAACATCGACACCCGGCTCGACAAGGTGGACCGGTCAGAGGTCGACGCGGCGATCCTGGCCGAAGCCGGGCTCACCCGCCTCGGCCGTGTCGACGTCATCGCCCAGCGGTTCACGGTCGAGGAGATGGTTCCCGCTCCGGGTCAGGGTGCTCTCGCAGTGGAGGCCCGGCCCGGGAGCGAAGCCGAGGAGCTGGCCAGGGCCATCGACGACCAGGACGTTCGAGGGTTGGCCACGGCGGAGCGTCGTCTGCTCGCGGAGACCGGCGCGGGCTGCAGGTCAGCCCTGGGCGCGCTGGCCAGTCGGGAGGCTGATGGATCGATCAGGCTCGACGCCTTCGTCGCAGACGAGCAGGGGCCGCGCCGGGTTGCAGTGAGAGGGGCGCGTCCCGACGAGGTGGCGGACGCGGCCCGGGAGGGACTGGGGCTATGAGCACCGTGGCGATCACCAACGATCGGTTCGAGATCGTGGCCCCGGTGTATCTCGAGACGGGCTTGGAGCCGGTCCCGATCCAGTGTGTGCAGGTCGAGGCCGCCGATGAGGATGCCCTTGGCCACGCTCGTCTGGCAGCCGCCGAGGCCGAACTGATCTTGATCAGCTCGGCCCGAACCGTGGGCCTCCTCTGGCCAGAAGGACAGATGCCCGAGGTGGAAGTGGCCGCCGTCGGCCAATCGTCGGCCGACGCCACCGGCCGCGCAGGTGGCCACGTGGTCACTACCGGCCGTTCCGGGCTGCTCGACCTGATCGAGGCCATCGCCGGCAGAATTCGAACGGCGAGGGTCGTCTTCCCGCATGCCGGCGGGACCGATCCGTCAGTCATCACGAGGCTCCGTGAGATTGCGGGCTCCGTCGAAGAACACGTCGTATACCGAACCGCGCCGGTGCCGGCGTTACCCACCGAGGTCGACGCCGTTGCGTTTTCTTCCCCCTCGGCGGTCCAGGGCTGGCTGCTGGCACGCGGGCTCGATGATGTGGTGGTGGGGGTGATCGGGAAGACGACAGCGGCGGCCGTCGCCCGCGTTCGACAGCCCGACGTCGTCAGCCCACGCCCGGCGCATGGATCCCTTGCCGTCGCGATGAACCAGCACATGGAGGCCAATCGATGAGTACCACGATCCCCATCACCCGACCCCGACGTCTGCGCATGAGCGCGTCGCTCCGTCGCACGGTGGCCGAGACTCGCCTCCACCCATCCCAGCTCGTCCTCCCCGTCTTCGTCGTCCCGGGCAGGGGAGTCAGACGCCCGATCGAGTCGATGCCGGGTCATGCCCAGCTGTCGGTCGACCGGGTGTCGGTCCTGGCCAAGGAGGCAGAGGCGGCCGGGGTCGGAGGCATGATGCTGTTCGGTGTTCCCGAGACCAAGGACGAGGTCGGGTCATCGGCTTGGGACCCTTCGGGCCCGGTCCCCCAGGCGCTGGAGGCGATGGCCGACGCTGCACCGGGCCTGGTGCGTTGGGCCGATGTGTGTCTTTGTGAATACACGAGCCACGGTCACTGTGGCCCATTGCGGGGCGATGTGGTCGACAACGATGCCTCGCTCCCCCTGTTGGCTCGTGCCTCGGTCGCTTATGCCGAGGCGGGGGCCGACATCGTGGCCCCGTCGGACATGATGGACGGCCGGGTGGCCGCCATCAGGGAGGCGCTCGATGCGGCCGGGCACACCGACACAGTCATCTGCTCGTATGCCGTCAAGTACGCGTCCGGCTACTACGGCCCGTTCCGTGACGCCGCCGGGTCGGCGCCCACATTCGGTGACCGTCGGTCCCACCAGATGGATCCGGCCAACTCGCGTGAGGCGATCCGAGAGGTTTCCCTCGATCTCGCCGAGGGAGCTGACATGGTGATGGTCAAGCCTGCCGGGCCCTATCTCGACATCGTCCGAGCCGTGGCCGAGACCGTCGAGGTCCCAATCGTCGCGTATCAGGTTTCCGGGGAGTTCGCCATGATCGAAGCGGCGGCAGCGCGTGGCTGGATCGAGAGGGAGCGGGTGATGATGGAGGCTCTCACCGGGATTGCCCGTGCCGGCGCCGGCATCATCCTCAGCTATTTCGCCATCGAGGCGGCTCATCTCATCGGGGAGCAGGGATGAGCGTGCTCGCCTCTTCGGCCACCACTACCTGGCAGCGCCGGGCCCTCGAGGTGATGCCAGGCGGAGTCAACTCCCCGGTCCGAGCGTTCAAGGCGGTCGGCGGGGAGCCGCTGTATATCGAGTCGGGGCACGGGTCGAGCCTGAAGACGACCGAGGGCGTCGAGTTGGTCGACTTCATTGCCTCGTGGGGCGCCCAGATCCTGGGGCACGCCCATCCTGCGGTCGTGGAGGCCGTCCGGGATGCCGCAGCCCGTGGCACATCGTTCGGGGTATCCACGACGGCGGAGATCGAGTTCGCCGAGCTGATCTGTGAGCTCGTCCCGTCCGTGGAGGTGGTGCGTGTCGTCAACTCGGGGACCGAAGCCACGGCCTCGGTGGTTCGATTGGCCCGCGCCGTCACCGAGCGTCAGGGATTGATCAAGTTCGAGGGTTGTTATCACGGCCACGCCGATTCCTTCCTCGTCCGGGCTGGCTCTGGGCTGGCCACGTTCGGTGAGCCGTCGAGCCCCGGGGTGCCCGCGGGGACGTTCGCCGCCACCAGGGTCGCCCGCTACAACGACCTGGGCTCGGTGGAGGCCCTTCTCGACGAGGGGGTGGCTGCGATCATCGTTGAGCCCGTGGCGGGGAACATGGGATGCGTGCCCCCGGAGCCGGGGTTCCTCGACGGCCTGCGAGGTCTGTGCGACGACGCCGGTGCCTTGCTGATCTTCGACGAGGTGATGACCGGCTTCCGGGTCGCGCTCGGGGGCGCGCAGGCCCACTATGACGTGACGCCGGATCTCACGGCGTTGGGCAAGGTGGTGGCAGGGGGGACACCTGGCGCCGCTTATGGCGGGCGGGCCGAGTTCATGCGTTCCATCGCCCCTGAAGGCCCGGTCTATCAGGCAGGCACCCTGGCCGGGAACCCACTGGTCACCTCCGCCGGGCTCGCCACCCTGAGGTACCTGGCCAGCGATCCCGCCCTCTACCGGCGCTTCGATGAGGCCGGTCACCGGATTGAGGAGGGGTTGTCGGGGGCGATGTCACGAGCCGGTGTCCCGGGCCTGGTCAACCACATAGGCGGGATGGTCGGGGTATTCCTCGGCGTGGAGCAGGTGCGATCCTGGGACGAGGTCTCTGGAGTCGATCAGGACCTGTTCGCGCGCTTCTTTCGGGCCGCCCTGGAGCGAGGCGTCCTGCTTCCCCCCTCGGCGTTCGAGACCTGGTTCATGATGGAGACGCACCTCGACGACGACCTCGACTACGTCATCGACGCCTTGGCCGACGCAATCGGGGCTGCGGCGTGATGAGGCTGCTCGCTGCACTGAGTGGGGAGCCACTCGACCGGCCGCCGATCTGGCTGATGCGCCAGGCCGGTCGTTACCTTCCCGAGTACCGGGAATTGCGAAGCCGACATCGGTTCGAGGAGGCGATGCAGACCCCGGATCTGGCGGCGGAGATCACCCTGCAGCCGCTGCGTCGCTTTCCGCTCGACGGTGCAATCGTCTTCGCAGACATCATGACCCCGGTCCCGGCCATGGGCGTCGACGTGGTCTTCGACCCCGGCCCGCGACTCGATCCCCTCACCATGGCTCGGGTCGCAGATCTGCCAGATCCCGACATGGCGAGGCTGGCACACGTCGGTGAGGTCATCGGGCGGGTCAAGGCGAATTTGGACCGGGAGGCGGCAGTGATCGGATTCGCCGGTGCCCCGGTGACCGTTCTCGCCTATCTCCTCGAAGGGGGCGGGTCCCAGCACTTCCCCGTCTTCCGAAGTGCCATTCATCGTCACGACCCAGCTACGGCGCTGTCACGTCTTGCCTCCTCCACCCACCGATATCTGCAGGCACAGGTGAAGGCCGGGGCGGATGTCATCCAGTTGTTCGACACCTGGGCCGGCCTGCTCGATGCCGAGCAGTTCGAGACATGGGCCCTGCCCAGCGCACGGCAAGCCCTCTCCGGGATCGGCGTTCCCACTATCTACTTCGCGCCCGGCGGGGCCCACCTGCTCGAGCTGCTTCCCGGTGTGGGGGCCACCGCCTATGGCGTGGACTGGCGGCTCCCCCTCGATGTGGCCTGGAACCGGATCGGTCCGGATCACCCGATCCAGGGCAATCTGGATCCATCGGTGCTCCTGGCCGGCCCGAAGGAGGCCGGGCGAGCGGCGACGGAGTTGCTCGACCGCGTCCGAGGTCGCCCCGGGCACGTTTTCAACCTCGGTCATGGGGTCCTGCCCGGCACCCCCGTGGAGAGCGTGGCCGCCGTCGTGGAGTCGGTGATCGAGCATGCCCACCGACGGTCTGATGAGAAAGCGGGAATCGGATGAGTGCCCCCGAAACCCTCGAAGGCTGGTTCGCCCTCCACGACCTGAGACGTTTCGATGGGGCTGCCTGGGATCGCATGCCCGCACCGGATCGAGAGAAGGCGGCTGCTGAAGCCAGAGATCTCATCGCCGACGCCGAAGCCTTGACCGATGGAGGGATCGGCCTGAGCATCACATACGAGATGGTGGGGCACAAGGCCGATTTGATGATGATTCATCTCCGCCCCGACATGACCCAGCTCCACGATCTGGAGCAGGGCTTCGATCGTTCGATGGTCGGATCGTGCACGTCCCGGGTCTACTCCTATCTCTCGGTGATCGAGGTGAGCCGTCATGCGGCTCCCCAAGGCACGGGCTCCAATGTCGAGGACAGCCCGTACATCCAGGCCCGGCTCTATCCCGAGCTCCCCGAGAACAGTCGGTTCGTCTGCTTCTACCCGATGAGCAAGCGAAGGCAGGGCGACGACAACTGGTATCTCCTCGGGGGGAGCGAGAGGGCCGAGCTGATGCGGGCTCACGGGCGCACCGGGCGCCGCTACGCGGGGAAGGTGACCCAGGTCGTGACCGGCTCGATGGGTCTCGACGATTGGGAGTGGGGGGTGACTCTGTTCTCCGACGACCCGCTGCAGTTCAAGAAACTGGTCTACGAGATGAGATTCGACGACGTCAGCGCCCGTTTCGCCGAATTTGGCCCGTTCTTCGTCGGCAAGAGGCTTGTGCCCGAAGGGGTGGGGAGGTGGTTCGGTGGCTGACCGAAAGCTGACCGTGTTGCTCGCCGGGTTCGGCGGGCCCGAAGACTTGGACCAGGTCCCGGAGTTCGTGGAGAGTGTGCTGGGCCGGGTCCCACCCGACCACGTGATCCCGGCCGCCCTGCAGCGGTACCGGGCAATAGGAGGAGGTTCACCTCTTCCTGCTACCACCCGACGACAGGCGGCTCTGCTCGAAGAGGAGCTATCCAGGCGCGGTGTGGCGGCCGATGTCCACGTGGGGATGCTCCATGCCCGGCCGACCATCGACGATACGGCTCAGCAGATCGCGTCCAACGGGGATGAGCAGGTCGTGGTGATCAGCCTGGCCCCTTATCGATGCGAAGTCTCGACAGACGCGTATGAGGAGGCGGTCCGGCGTGCGTTCGACGGATCGGGGGTCGCGCTTCGCTTCACACCAGACTGGAACGCTCACCCGGGGTACGTGGAGACGCTCGCCGGGATGCTGAGTGATTCGCTGTCCCCGGCACCGACCGGGACCAAGGTCATCTTCTCGGCTCACAGCCTTCCGATGCGAATGATCGAGCAGGGGGACCCTTATGCGGACCAGCTGGCCGAGACCGCTTCGGAGGTGGCGCGGCTACTGGGTCTGGACGACTGGCGCCTGGCCTATCAGAGCGTGAGTGCGGCCGCTCGCGAGCCGTGGCTGGGGCCCTCGGTCGAAGAGACGATGAAAGAGCTGGCCCGAGACGGCGCCACCTCCGTGTTGGTCGACCCGATCGGCTTCATCGCCGATCACGTCGAGACCCTTTACGACAACGACATCGAGCACAGAGCGGAGGCGGAGGCCATGGGGCTCGAGTTCCATCGCTGCCGCTGTCTCAACGAGCACCCCGGGCTGATACGGAGCCTCGCTGACCTGCTGGACTTCACGGGGGGATGACGACCGGCGCGAAATCGGACGTCGCTGTCATCGGTGGCGGCATAACCGGCCAGGCTGCTGCGTATCGCTTGAGCCAGGCCGGAGCGCAGGTCACATTGCTCGAAGCCTCGGACCGGCTGGGTGGCATGGTTCACACCGATGTCGACGACGGTTTCGTCATCGAGGCCGGGCCCGACAGCTTCGTTGCCGGGAAAGGCTCTGTGCTCCGACTCTGCGACGAGCTCGCGATGGCCAGCGAGGTGATCTCGACCCGACCGGAGCACCGGGGCTCCTCAGTCTGGTGGGAGGGGAGGCTGCATCCGCTGCCCGGTGGCTTTCTCCTCATGGTCCCAACCAGTCTCCGCTCCCTACTCGGATCCACCCTTCTCTCCTGGCGGGGCAAGGTGCGAGCCTTGGGCGACCTCGTCCTGCCTCGGCGACCCACGGCCGGTGACGAGAGCCTGGAGTCGTTCGTCACCCGCCGTCTCGGTCGTGAGCTCCTGGAGAGGATCGCCGAGCCGCTCATCGCCGGCATCCACGCCGCCGAGCCGAAGACGATGAGCCTCCGCGCCGGGTTTCCGAGATTTCTGGAGATGGAGCAGGCTCATCGCAGCCTGATCCTGGCCGCCCGTGCCGCTCCCACTCCTTCGCCCGAGTCGCAAAGTCACTTCGCCAGCCTCCGGGAGGGCATGGGTCGCCTGGTGGACGGCTTGGCCGGGGCGTTGGAAGAGGTCGACATCAGAACCGAGACGGCGGCCGTGGAGATCGAACGTGATTCTGCCGACCGCTTCAGCCTGACCTTGGGCACTGGTGCCTTGACCACCTCGGCGGTGGTCCTCGCCCTTCCAGCGCCAGCCGCCGCCCAACTCCTTGCCGGGATTGCGCCGAGGTCGGCGGAGGCGCTGCGACTCATCGACCAGGTTCCGGGTGCTTCAGTCACCCTCGCCTATCGGGTCGACGCGCTGCCACCGCTGCCCGGATCGGGCTTCGTCGTTCCCTCGGCACAACGTCGACGGATCTCCGGCGTTTCGTTCCTCCACCAGAAGTGGGCGGGGCGGGTTCCCGATGATGGTTATGGCCTTCTCCGTGTTTACGTGAGACCGTCACGCGACCCGGCGACGGTCGATCGCGACGTGTATGTGCAGAAAGTGGCGATGGAAGAACTCGAACAGATGGTCGGCATCACGGCCACTCCTCTCCGCAGCTGGGTCCGCCTTTGGGATCGTGGGCTTCACCGTTACAACCTCGGTCATCTCGACCGGGTGGCCGAAGCCGAGGCCCATCTCGGCCCCGGTCTCTTCATCGCCGGCGGGGGATTCCACGGCATCGGGCTCAACGAGTGCGTCGACTCCGGGATGAGGGCCGCCGACGGAGTCCTGGATAGTCTCTCTGCTGTCGTCTCGGCCACCGGACCAGGAGAGCCTCATTAGCGCAACCGAACAGCTGAGGTCGGAGCGGACCTCCGCCGACCGTTTCATGCGCCGGCTGCTTCGTGTCGGCAACGTCGTCGACAAGAACGCCATCCTCGGTGCCCGCCGCAACACCACAGCCGCGATCGTGGTGTCCGGGATTCGCTGCATCATCACCTACCTGCTGATCCCGATCCTGGCCCCAGTCGTCGGTCTGTCAGGAGCGGCCAGTGCCCCGCTGACGATCGCCCTCTCGGTGCTCGCCATCTACATGGGGGTCTCCGGGGTGCGCCGTTTTTGGATCGCCGACCATCGGGCCCGTTGGGCCTATACCGTCTTCATCGGTGTGGTGACGATCCTGTTGCTGATCGGGATCGTGATGGACGTGCGGACCATTCTCTCCGACACCGTCTGATCGAGAGACAGCTAGTCGAGGGTCTGGGCCGAGATCTCGCCGAGACGGGCGATGTTGTGCGTGGCCTCCATGTACCGGATCGAACCGGTCTTGGAACGCATGATCACCGAATGGGTCACCACGTGGTCTTCCCGCCGGAACTCGACAGCCTGCAGGTATTCGCCTCCGGTGACCCCCGTGGCGGCGAAGAAGACGTTGTCGGACGCGACCAGGGTGGCGGTGCCCATGACCTGGTCGAGGTCGAGTCCTTCGTCCAGCCCGAGTTGACGCTCCTCCGCGCTCCGGGGCCACAGCTTGCACTGGATCTCGCCGCCCATGCACTTCAGAGCCGCAGCTGCGATCACAGCCTCTGGTGAGCCGCCGATGCCGAGCAGGATGTCGGCGGCTGTCTCCTCCTGGGCGGTGGCGATGGCCCCGGCCACATCCCCGTCACGGATCAGGGAGATCCGGGCCCCGGCCCGGCGCACACCGTCGATGTAATGCTGGTTTCGGTCTCTGTCCAGTATCAGCACCCTGAGATCGTTGACGTCCTTGCGCTTGGCCTTGGCCACCTGCCGGAGATTGTGCTCCACGGGTGCGCCGAGCTCCACCATCCCGGCGGCCTCTGGGCCGACCGCGATCTTGTCCATGTAGACCAGTGAGCCCGGGGCGTACATCGTTCCACGACCCTCGGCAAGGGCGATCACGGCGATGGCGCCGGGCATGCCCGAAGCAGTGAGGGTGGTCCCGTCCACCGGGTCGACGGCGACGTCCACCACCAGACCGTGGCCGCTGCCCACCCGCTCCCCGTTGTAGAGCATCGGGGCCGAGTCCTTCTCCCCCTCACCGATGACGACCAGCCCGTCGATGTCGAGTGTCGAGAGATGTAGTCGCATCCCGTCGACCGCGGCCTGGTCGGCGGCTTCTTTGTTGCCACGGCCCAGCCAGCGGGCGGCACCCATGGCTGCGGTCTCGGTGACACGCACCAGGTCGAGGCCCAGGTTGCGTTCGACGGGCTCGGGCATCAACCGACCTTGATGACGAGGGCGTCGCCCTGCCCGCCCCCTCCGCAGAGGGTGGCGGCGCCGAGGCCGCCCCCCCGGGCCCGGAGGGCGTTGACGAGGCTGACCACCAGACGTGCGCCGGTGGCACCGATGGGATGGCCCAATGCAACGGCACCACCGTGGACGTTGACCTTGGACTCCGGGATGTCGAGGATCCGCGCCGACCAGAGCGAGACGGCGGCGAACGCCTCGTTGATCTCGATCAGGTCGAGATCGCCAACCTCCAGTCCGGCCCGTTTGAGTGCGATCAGAAGTGCCTCGGCGGGGCGCTCGTGGAGGCTGGCATCGACCCCGCCGATCTGCCCGTAGCCCAGGATCTCGGCGAGGAGCGGCGCGCCGGACGCCTCCGCGGCCCGACGGTCGGCGACGATGACGGCGGCGGCGCCGTCAGATATCTGCGATGCGTTGCCGGCAGTGATCGTGCCATCCGGGATGAAGGCGGGCCGGAGGGCGCCCAGGGACTCGGTCGTGGTGCCTTCCCTGATGCCTTCATCCCGATCCACCATGATCGGATCGGCCCTAGTCCTGTGCACGGTTACAGGGACGATCTCGTCCGCCATGATCCCAGTCGTGGTCGCCTCCTCGGCTCGTTGATGGCTCCGGGCCGCCCACATGTCTTGTTCTTCACGGGAAATCCCCAGACGCTGGTTCTTCAGGTCGGAGGACTCGCCCATCGTGCAGTGATCGAACGCACAGAAGAGGCCGTCGTGCTGCATCACGTCGACCATCTCGACGTTGCCGATCCTCGCTCCCCATCTCAACTCCCTGAGGACATGGGGGGCGTTGGACATGCTCTCCATCCCGCCCGCGACTGCGAACTTCGTGTCACCTGCCCGGACCCCCCGCTCCGCGAGCCCGATTGCCGACAAACCCGACAGGCACACCTTGTTGATGGTCACCGACGGCACCGTCATCGGTAGACCCCCCCGCGCCGCTGCCTGACGGGCCGTGATTTGCCCCTCTCCAGCCTGGAGCACGTGTCCGAACAGGACTTCGTCGACTTCGCCGGGGTCGATCTGACTCCGCTCGATGGCGCCTGCGATGGCGAGGCCACCAAGCTCCACTGCGCGCAACTGGGCGAGGGCACCGCCGTATCTGCCGATGGGAGTGCGGGCGATCCCGGTCAGGACTGGGTTGGTCACCAGGATGATGCTACCGGCGACGGCATTTAGCCTCCTGCCGGTGAAACTCTTGAATCTGGACCACGTCGGCATCGCGGTGACCGATCTGGAGGCGGCACTAGACGGTTACCAGGCGCGTTACGGGGTGGGCCCTCTCTACCGGGAGGTTGTCGAGGCACAAGGCGTCGAGGAGGCGATGATCCCGGTGGGTGGCTCCTTCGTCCAGCTGCTCCAGCCTCTTGCGGCAGACACCCCGGTCGGACGCTTCCTGGAGAAGAGGGGGGAAGGTCTGCACCATGTCGCCTTCATGGTGGCCTCGATCGAGATCGCACTGGAGCACCTGCATCAGCAAGGTGCCCGGCTCATCGACGAGTCGCCGCGCCCCGGGGGTCGGGGCGCCCGGATCGCCTTTGTCCACCCGGCCGATCTCGGTGGTACCTTGATCGAGCTGGTGGAGTTACCGGGATGAGCCGCATCGAGCCAACAGGCATCGAGATCAGAGGCGGGGCAAGCGCGTTCGAAGCGGCCCTGATTGCCGTCGTCCTCGACCGGATCACCGAGGAGGAGCGGGTTTCCCGCCAGGCGCCCAGGGACGGGTCGCGTCCGCTGCCCTCCTGGCTGCTCGCCGGGCGCACCGAGGAGCCGAACATGCCCCGGGACATCGTCAGACCGACCTGAGCTCCCGGGTTTTCTCGTTGGCGCTCGTTTCGGCGATGACGCTGGTGTTCACGCTGCGGCAGCGGCAACCGTCCATGAGACCACGGCCATATTCTGTGCCCGGACAGAGGGAAATCCGTTCCCACCGGGGCTGTCGGGTCGGTCGAAGCGGACAACTTCGCCTACCCGTTGATCGCCGCCGGCTTTATCGAGTCGGTCGACCCCAGCTTCGAAGGTGACGGGGTCAACGGCCCTGGTCTCCTCATCACCTTCGACTTCGATCATCCCGGGTCGAAGTTGGCTCCCCATCCGACGCTGGACGTCTTCCAAGAGAGGAGGGTTGGCCCGCACACCACACGGAGTCAGCTACGGCGCAGCAGGTCTCGCAGCTCGGGGGCCCGCATCAATGCGGAGACACCTAGAAACACCGCGACTGTGGTCAGGCCACCGATGAGGGCGGCGACCACCCCCTCGAGAAGGGACAGGTCAGACCCGTCGAAGAGGGCGGTCACCAGGGGGTAGGCGGCCAGGGCGGCCAGCGTGGCCGCGGTCAGCCCACGGAGGACCGATGGGACGAGCCCTCGTACCGCCGCCCATCCCGAATCGAGGCCCCAGGCCACAAGCAGCGCAATGGCGTATGCGGTCATGACCACCGTGGAAGCGAGGGCGAAGCCCTCGACGCCCAAGGCGTCGTACAAGAGGAGCCAGACCGGGATGGCCACCAGTGTCCCCAACGAACCGATCAGGACGACCCGCCACATCATTCGCTTGGCATAGAAATGCCTGGAGAGGATCTGATGGAGCCCCCAGGCCGGGATGGAAAAGGCGTAGATGACGAGGAGCCCGGCGACGAGCTCGCCGTCGGTGGCGCTGAACTCGCCGTACTGGTAGAGGAGGCGGACGAGGGGACGGGCCAGCACGACCAGGGCCGCGGTGGCTCCTGCGGCGACGAACACGGTGTTGCGAGCAGCACGGCCAGTGGTGCGTACGAGCCCGTCGACATCTCCCCCGGCAGCGAGGCGGGCCAGGAAGGGGAATGCGGCGACTCCGGCAGCCTGGGCGATCACCCCGACCGGGACCATGTTGAGTTGACGGGCGAAGCTGAGGGCGGAGGTGGCACCCACGTCCACCTGGCCAAAGAAGCGGACGAACTGCTCGTCGAGGACGGCGATGGACTGACCCAGCATCAACGGCAGGGCCAGTAGCAGGTACTCCTTCACCGAAGACTCGCCGGCGGGCACATCGGTGAACCATGTCCCTGTGCGACGCGCCCCAGCCCACTGCAGACCGAAGTTGCCCACTGCCGATCCGATCACCGCGCCCCACAGAAACCCCTCCGGGCCGGTCTCGCCCATGGTGGCGCCGATCAGGCCGCCTGCGATGATCCCCAGGTTGTAGACGATCGGTGCCAGGGCGGGAAGGGCGAATCGGCGGTGGGTGTATTGCACCGCCGTGAGGAGGGCCCCCACCACCAGAAAGACTTGAGCGGGGAGGACGATGCGGGTGAGCGAGACGAGCCGGTCGGGATCCGGGACCTCGGGGAAGAGGAGGGACACCAAAGGCCCTGCCGCGACCCACATCACGACCGTGAGCCCGACGATGGCGAGTGCCACGAACCGGAACACCGAGGTGAACGCCCGGCTGGCCGCGGCGGGATCTCCCCGTTCCAGATGGCTGCTCAGAATCGGAATGAGGGTGATGGTGAGGAAGGCACCTGCAAGCAGGTAATTGAGGAAGTCAGGGATCAGGAACGCCTGCCGGTAGAGGTCGCCCTCGGCGTTGACCCCGATCAGCGCGGCCAGGATGGCCTCTCTGGCCAGGCCGAGGAGACGCGAGATGAGCACGCTGGCGGAGACGACCGCAGCCGCTGCGCCCATCTTCATCGGCCGGCTCACGCTCCCGGCCTCCGGTCGCGCAGGTCCTCGAGGACGGATTCGGGTACTTCCAGATCCCCATAGCCACGCCCGAGCTCGAGTCCTTCTTTATACGTGCCGTGGTAATCGCTTCCACCGGACACGCTCAGCCCGAAACGACGGGCCAGGTGGGTGTATCCCTCCCGTTCGTGGCGGTGATAGGCGGCGTACATCGTCTCCATCCCGATCAGCCCGGCCGACAGCAGCCGGTCGAGCACCTCTGCCATCTCGTCGGCCCGATTGATGCCGAGAGTGTGAGGGTGGGCCAGGATCGGGACCCCACGCGATTGCACCGCAAGCCCGATCGCCTCCTCTGGCGTTAGCCGGGGTCGGTTGGCGTAGGCCGGCTTCCCAGCTGCCAGCCATAGCTCGAATGCCTCCGCGATGGAGGCCACGTAACCTCGACGCACCATCACCGCAGCGATGTGGGGGCGTCCCACCGAGCCTTCACCGGCCTGCTCGAGAACCTCATCCATCGTCAGCGGCATACCGTGGTCGGTGAGCAGGGCGAGGATCGACTCGTTCCGCCCGGTGCGACCCTGCCTCAGGGATCCCAGCCGGTCCTGGAGCGGACCCGGCCCCGGCTCGAGCCAGAGGACGAGGAGATGCATTCCACCCATGAACTCAAGAGACAGCTCGGTGCCCGGTACCAGCTCGACCCCCATCCGTTCGGCAGCAGAGCGGGCAAGTGCGATGCCGTCCTGGGTGTCGTGATCGGTGAGGGCGATGGTGCTCAGTCCCATCGCAGCGGCCTTGTCGACGAGAGTGGCGGGATCGTCCGACCCGTCGGAGGCCGTGGAGTGAGTATGTAGGTCTACGGCCATTTGGTCCTCAGCCCAGGATGATTGCCTGTGCCGCTCTCACGGGCTGGTTACTTCGACCGTTGCCCTCTCGATGTAAACCGTCTCCAGGGGAAGGCTCTGCCCGGTCGAACCGGGTCGTACCGCCGTCTCGACGCCGGCGATTGCCTCGAGAGTCTCCTGACCAGAGGTGACCTCCCCCAGCAAGTTGAACTGTGGGTTGAGCGCCGCGGCGCCCTCCCCGGTCAGGATGAAGAATCGGCTACCGGTCGTGCCCCTGCCGACATTGTCCATCAGCACCATGTCGGGGGTGTATTCGAAGTCGCCCGCCGGGAACTCATCCGGAATCAGATAGCCCGGGCCCCCCTGGCCGTTGGCTTCGGGATCGCCGGAGAAGACTCTGAACCCCTCCTCTATGCGGTGGAAGACCTGGCCGTCGAAGAAGCCCTCTCGAGCGAGGAAGACGAAGGAGTTGGCCGTCTGTGGTGAGGCGACCGGGTCCAGGGCCATCTCGATCTCACCGCACGACGTCTCGAGGGTCACGGTCACGTTGGAGCCGGCGGTCACGTCACCCTGTGGTTCCGGCGCATCGAAGCTCAGGACCGGCTCGGGCTCCGGCGCCTCGGCGCCACATGCGGTCGGCTGGCCGAGGAAGTCCTCGTAACTCCCGGGTAGGTCGCCCTCCTCGCCGCCGAAGAAGGCCCCGACGACGAAAATCCCCACAACCACCAGACCGAACAGGAAAGCCATTCCCAGCCGGCGACCCAGCTCCTTGCGGGCCTCCTGTTTCTTCGCGGCTTCTCTCCTGGCGGCGCGTTGCTCCTTCTGACGCCGGCGTCTGTCGGTCATGGCGGAGCGACTCTAGGCAGCGCCGTTCCCCAATCCCGAGCCGGTGTTCGTGTTTGGGTGGAAAAGCATTCAAACTGTGTTCGACATGTCGCTCGTGGTCCAGAAGTTCGGTGGGACATCCCTTGCCGACGTCGCCCGCATCGAGGCCGTCGCCGATCGGGTTGAGTCGACGCGGGGCGAGGGCCACGACCTGGTGGTGGTGGTCTCGGCAATGGGCCAGACAACGGACGAGCTCGTCGATCTGGCCGGGGAGCTGAGCGAGGACCCCTCGCCCAGGGAGATGGACATGCTCCTCAGCGCCGGCGAGCGGATCTCGATGGCTCTGCTCTCGATCGCCCTGAACTCCCGGGGCATCCCCGCGGTCAGCTTCACCGGCTCACAGGCAGGGATCCTCACCGATTCATCGCATGGGTCGGCGAAGATCCTGGACATCAAGGGGACCCGGGTCAGCGACAGCCTGGCACAAGGCAAGGTCGTGATCGTGGCCGGCTTCCAGGGTGTCGATCCTTCGTCGAAGGAGATCACGACCCTGGGCCGGGGAGGGTCCGACGCCACTGCCGTCGCCCTGGCCGCCGCCCTTGGAGCGGACAGCGTCGAGGTCTTCACCGATGTCGACGGGGTGTTCACCGCCGATCCTCGAATCGTCCCCGAGGCCCGAAAGCTCCACGAGGTCCCTTTCGATGAGATGCTGGAGCTCTCCGCATCGGGCGCCGGGGTCCTGATGTCCAGGGCTGTCGAGTTCGGCCGCCGCTTCGAGATCCCGATCCATGTTCGCTCCTCCTTTCACGATGGGGAGGGCACGTGGGTCCGTGAGTCCCCGATGGAGCAAGCGATCATCAGTGGAATCGCCCATGATCGGTCCGAGGCGAAGGTCACCGTCAACCGAGTCTCCGACCGCCCGGGTGTGGCGGCCGCCCTGTTCGGCTCACTCGCCGCCGCCGGGGTCAACATCGACATGATCGTCCAGAACGTCTCACACGACGGGAGCACCGATATCAGCTTCACCGTCCCCCGAGCCAACCTGGTGGACGCCGAGCGCATCTCGAAGCAGGTGGCCGGCGAGATCGAAGCCGAATCGGTCGATGTGGACGCGGACATCGCGAAGGTCTCCCTCGTCGGCGCGGGCATGAAGTCGCATCCAGGCGTGGCCGCCAAGGTTTTCGAGACGCTTGCATCGGCCGGGATCAACATCGAGATGATCTCTACGTCGACAATCCGCATCTCGTGTGTGGTCAGGTCGGACGAGGTTGACGCCGCGGTCAAAGCCTTGCATGCCGCTTTCGACCCACCCACCCTCTACGAGGAGGTTGGGGCTTGAGTGATCGGGTGGTTGCGGTTGTCGGGGCCACCGGAGCGGTCGGCCGCACCATGAGGGCCATCCTCGAATCACGCAGTTTTCCGCTCGGATGCCTGCGTCTGCTTGCCTCCGAGCGCTCCACCGGGTCAGTGGTGAAGACGCGATGGGGTGATCTCGAAGTGGAGAACCTGTCGACGGCGGACCCGGCCGGGATCGACATCGCCTTGTTCTCCGCCGGCGGTGACCGGTCCCGGGATCACGCCCCGGCCTTCGCCGAGGCAGGAGCGGTCGTCATCGACAACTCTTCGGCTTTCCGGATGGACGCCTCGGTCCCCCTCGTGGTGGCCGGTGTCAACGACGCCGCAGTGGGATCGCACCGGGGGATCATCGCCAACCCGAACTGCACCACGATGGCTCTGATGATGGCGGCGGGGCCCCTTCACCGGGCCGCGGGGCTGAGGACGATGGTTGCCACGTCGTATCAGTCGGTCTCCGGCTCGGGACAACAGGGTGTCCGCGAGCTCATCGAGCAGACCGATCTCTTTCGTCCCGACCTCGAGTCTTTGATGAACGGGGGCTGGGAGGACCCGAGTCCCTCGCTCTACGCCCGGCCCATCGGATTCAACGTCCTTCCTTACGCCGGATCGGAAACCGAGCAGGGCTACACCGACGAGGAGTGGAAGCTGGTCAACGAGTCGAGAAAGATCCTCGACATCCCCGATCTCCTCGTCGAGCCGACATGTGTCCGCGTCCCCACCCTGGTTGGGCATGGTGTGGCCGCATCACTCCGATTCGAGAGGCCGGTCGACCCCGATGAGGCGGCGGAGATCCTCACCTCTGCCCCCGGCCTGCAGGTGTGGACCGACAAGGTGCCGACCCCACTGGATTCGGCCGGCATCGACGACGTCCTGGTGGGAAGGATCAGGCCGACCCTGGGCCAGCCCGGTGGGATCAACCTATGGGTCGTTGCTGACAACCTGCGCAAAGGGGCCGCGCTGAACGCGGTCCAGATCGCCGAACTGCTCTAGCCAGACCTACCCGTCTGCGTCACTGCGGAGGAGGGCCGACATACGTCGCCGCAGGATGGGTGGTGCGTTTCGCAGTCCGAGATCCAGCGCGAAATGGGCGTCGTCGGTGACGTCGAGGATGATCTCCTCACCTTCCGCCCGAACATGGAAACCGTCAGGCATCGCCGAGACCCGGACCTGATCGCGTGCCCAGTCGCCGACTTCGATGTCCCCGGCCGTCATCGTGAGACGGTCGTCGGTCAGGTCGACAACAACGTGGATCGGGGCATCGTCGCTCCCGCTCAGCCTGAGCTGCGCGTCGTAGGCGGTCATCCAACCCTCCTGTGGCTGTCTTTGCCTGACCATCAGCGTATGCCGCTTTTCCCGGTTGGGAAGGGGTTATGTCGGTTGTGATCGAGTGGGCTAGGGCGATTCGCCGGCCTACCATTCGGCCCTCATTCGGGACGTGGCGCAGTTTGGTAGCGCGCAGCGTTCGGGACGCTGAGGTCGTGGGTTCGAATCCCGCCGTCCCGACTCAGAAACCCCAGGTCAGGCCGCTCTCCGGAGTGGCCTGCTTGTTTGGGACCGATTCCATCGCGCGTCCGTCGCGCGTCATAAACCACGACCTCGACCTCGATCGCGGTCCTGGCTGGGTAGAAACCGTTCCCCGAGGCGCTCGGCGGCCTGCCGGTCGGCTTCGGTGGTGGCCTGGGCGTAGATGCCGAGAGTGAGCCTGGGGTCGGTGTGACCGAGGCGGGTCTGGACCGTCTTCGGGTCGTTGCCTTCGAGGACGAGTCCCGTGCGTTGGCCCGGCGGAGGTCGTCGAACTGAGCCCACTCGACGTCCGGTTGGTGGCGGGCCGGTACCAGATCCGGTGCAGCCAGTTCGAGGAGTCGAGGTGTTCCCCGTCCGGGTGGTAAAGAGGAAGACGTCGGTGTCCCTGGTGATCAGTCCTCGCCGTTCGAATGGTTTGCGAGGAGTTCCATGAGGGCGGCTCGAGCGAAGAAGCTGCCGGGTCAGCCCACTAGGAGGACGCAGGCGGAGACGGGCCGCAATGAGCGCTGCCGTGCGGGTCAGGCCTCAAGTACAAGCACTGCCACGGTCCACGATGCTCGCTAGCGCATATTGCCGGTTCTCGGGCGGGTGGTCTGGGTGATCCTGGGCTTCGAGGGCGCCCGTTATGCGCTGTTAGTCGATGCGGGCTCTGTGGGAGAATAGGCCATGGGCGACAGCCCTCCGGAAGAGGCAAGCTTGAAGTTTTGGCTCGTCGTCGGAGTCCTGTTTGCCTTCGGAGTCCTCACGATCTTCAGCATCGGGCTGTACTTCTGGTTCATGGCGGTCGCCCTAGCGCTGTTGTCCCCCTTCCGGTCCCGACCGCAGGTCTTTCTCCCTGGGTTGGCCCTGTTCCTGGGATTCCTTATCGCATACGTGCTCGTCGCCCCGTGGGGTTGCTCTCAGTCATTCAGTCAGAATTTCGCGTCCGGCGAGGAGACGATTTCACCAGTCATCTGTACCAGCCCGATCGGCATCGAGTACTCAGGTCCTGAACCTTTTGAACCGAGTCGAAGTCCCGCTCTCATCGCTGGCGGTGTTACCGCAACCGGGGCCGCGGCGGTTACATGGGCTGTGGTCAGGTCACGACGCCAACGCGAGATCGCCCGTATCTAGCCCGCCCGATATCGGCAGCTGTGCTTGCACCGTGAGCCCCAGGCTCACGTCAACGGGCCGCTCAACAACCCTGGTCATCCCTGGCAAGTTCGAACGTCCAAGAGGGTCTGCTCCGGTTCCTGAACCGGTGGCCTGAACCCATAGGTGCCTTCCTGCAGCTCGACGGGCCATGACTCACCATCCTCTGCAGGGAACTGAGCAAGAGCGTCGCCGGCGTAGGAATCAATGAATCGGGAAGCGCCACCACGAACTGGTCATCGCATCCTGCGACGACGTCGAAGCCCTCAAGACCCGGCATCGGGGTCGACCCGCAATGGGATCGGGTCCGGACGATGTCGTGCCTGTGCGTATCGAACCGGAGTTGCGGGCTGCGATCGAAGCGCGCGCCGAGGCCGAGCAGACGACGACGAGCGAGATCTTCCGCGAGGCGATCCGGCGATTCCTCGAGGTCACCTGACCAAATGCAGCCCCGCTCCATCGCGCGTCCGCAGACATCCACAACAGTCCACACCAGTCCGCTCATACGCTCTGACCTGGTAGTTCGTCCGAATCAGTCTTTGGGAACGGCCCGGCACCTTTCGGGACGCTGAGATCGTGGGTTCGAATCCCGCCGTCCCGACTCAGAAACCCCAGGTCAGGTCGCTCTCCGGAGCGGCCCGCTGGTTTGGGAGTAGTTTCCATCTCTCCATGGGGTCGGTGTGAGCGAGGCAGGTCTGGGCCGCCTCCCCTAACGTGCCCGGCTTGGAGCAGGGCGACCTTCGAGGTGACCGTCGGCATGCATTTTGAGGAATCCATCGATGTCGAGGCCCGGCAGCAGCGCGTCTGGGAGGTGCTCAGCGACCTCGAAGCGTGGCCGCGCCATATCGAGACGGTCGAAGACGTCGAGTTGCTCACGCCGGGCCCTGTGGCCGAAGGCAGCCGGGTACGCCTCAAGCAACCGAAGCTGCCAGAGGGCGAATGGGAGATCACCGTCTGGGACGCGCCGACCTATTTCGAGTTTCGCCAGAAGTCCGGAGGCGTCACCAACGTGGCGCGTCATCGCGTCGAAGCGCTCGAGGGAGGCCGCTCGCGCTTGACCCTGAGCCTGGACATGCGGGGCTTGCTCGTCCCGGTCGTCGGCCTGTTCTACAAGGGCCTGACCCAGCGCTACATGACAGTCGAGGTTCAGGGCATGAAGGACGCCGCCGAGTCCGCCGAGACATAAGTCGCCCAGATCTGAGCGAACCGCCGTCGACGTGAGCCGTTTGACCGCCATGGCCGGCAGGACGTACGTCGCGTTCTCGAGGGCCTTGACCCAGCGCACGCCGTTGTGTGCTCACTGGAATCTCTGTTCAGTTGGGGACTTCTGGCTCTGGTGACGGGCACCCACACATGTGAGGCTGGCACTTGAGTGCATATGGGTCACGACTCCGAAGTCAACCGGTCTCCAGGTCGAGTTCGCATCTTCGTCTGGGCCTTGTTCTCCCTGGCGGCCCTGCTGTTGCTGAACATCGACAACGTGGCCGTGTGGGCTGCCCTCGTGGTCCCCTCGGCGCTGCTCGTCGCACTCCTCCCAGGACTCCGACCCGGCTTCACCTTCAGAGGCGTCGACAGTCGTGACCTGCTGGTGATAGGCGCCTCGTATGTAGCGGTGGTTGGGCTGTTTCGTCTGGCGTTCACCGTGTTCACCACCGACAACATCCTCGGGCTGTTCCTGTGCTTCGCCTTTGGCCTGGTAATCGGCGTGGTGGGCCCGATCGTCTACCAGGTTTGGATGCGAGGCCGGGACCTCCGGTCACTGGGGCTGGGCTTCCACCAGCTGGGAGCCACGTTGATTCTGGGCTCGGTATTCGCCGCCATCCAGTTCGCCATGACTCTCTGGGGCTTTGACCTGCCCGCTCCGGTCGAATGGGTGCCGCTTCTGGTCATGTCCCTTGTCGTCGGGCTATTCGAGGCAGTCTTCTTCCGAGGGTTCATCCAGGGGCGTCTCGAAGAGAGCTTCGGGGTAATCCCGGCCGTCGGCGGGGCGGCGCTCTTGTATGCGCTCTACCACGTCGGCTACGGCATGACCGGCGGCCAAATGTGGTTCCTGTTCGGTCTCGGCGTCGTCTACGCCATCATCTTCCGATTGACCACCAACATCCTGATCCTCTGGCCGCTGCTCACACCCCTCGGGGCCTTCTTCACCAATATCCAGGCAGGAGACATCGACTTGCCCTGGGAGTCGATCCTCGGCTTCGTCGACGTGGCCATCGTCATGGTCATGGCCATATGGCTGGCCCACCGACACATTCGCAAGGGTGCCCGCAATACGGCTCATGAGCGTCCAAGAGAGGAGGCTTTGACATGAGAACACTCTGGAAGAACCTGCCCACTGGAGGAAAGGCCGCGCTACTCGCCGGATTGGCCATCACCGCGGCCTCTCTGATTGCCACCGCACGGCGCGATCTCGCAGCCCGCGACCCTTCGTCGATCCGTGGCAACCCCGAAATGTGGGACACGGCAACGAGACTCCCCGGAGGCGCCACCGTCTATCTAGTTGCCGGTCGCAGGTCAGAGCGCAAGTCGGCGTAGAAGTCTTCCGACTCTGGGCTTCTCATTGGCCGGCAAAAACCTTCGGGTCGGGTCCGAGAGCCGTGCCTCGGAGCAGAACGTCTCGGGGACACATCAGTGAGACCGATGGGTGGCCAGCGATCTTCCGGGCCTACACACCGTGCGTTGGCCGTTCGACCAGTACTCACAACGTGGGCATTGACCGTCGGAATGGATCTGTTCTTCAACGCGGGCGTGTTCATGTCACTCTTCGATCAGGAGCGGGAGCCAGGCCTTCTCTCCGACGAACAGCTCTTCCGTCGTATCCCATTGGCGTACTCGGCGCTTCTGGTCGGTGTCACCGCTCTGGCGTGGCTCCTCGACGGGATCGACGTCGCGGATGTGCGACGTGGCATCGGCGTGGGTGCCCTCACGGGGGCGACCTTCGCAGTGATGGGAGTGGTCTTCCTCTGGACTGCCATCGAGATGACGGGAGTCTTTGTGCTCGCGGGTTCGCTGGTGGTGATTGCGGAGTATGCCGCCGCGGGATGGGTGTTGTCAGCATTCCGGGATATCCCAAACGCGGCGCTTCTCACTCGCCGAATTCTTCTGATCGCCCTGCTCTTCGCCCTCGCCGGCATGTTCATTCAGAACCTCCAGGGCTGAGCTCACTCGACACCGAATCACGTCACACGAAGCGAGCGATCGCGTCAGTATCGGAGGGGATCCAAGGGGAGCTCACCCCGAACGCGGTTGGATGTTCTGGTTGTGGTGGAAGACGTTGTCGGGGTCGTACTTGGTCTTCACCTCCACCAACCGGTCGTAGACCGAGCCGTATGCTTCGCGAACGCGCTCGGGGGCTTCGTCCGCACCGAGAAAGTTGACATAGACCCCCTCGCGTTGGCTGTCGAGGGCGGCAAAGAAGCGCCGGGCCCAGGCGATGTCCCGATCGCCGTAGTCCTCCCCGGGCCGCCACACCCCGTCGAGGGTGATGGCGTGGGTCGCCTCTCGGTTTCCGAATGCGGTCTCGGCTTCCGCTACGCGGCCGACTGCGCCGCCCAGATGGAAGATCAGCACGTACGAACGTGGTGAGGAAGCGGCGAAGGCGTTCTCGGCGATGACCTCGATCAGGTCGTCGCCAAGCGCGGGGAGGTATGTCGACTTCCAGTAGTAGTTCCAACCATGCATCACCGTCGAGTCGAAGGCACTCTGGTGGTCCACATATCGGCTCGGTGCGATGAGATCGAGAAGCGGCCTCCCCAGGGCGCGTAAGGGTCGTAGGACCTGTTCGGCCTCCGCGATGGGCCCCGCGTAGCAGGTGCCCACCATGATCACCGGGCGCCAATGCAGCTCTTCGGGGATGGCAGGCAGTGGTGGGGCGGTGCCGAACCTCACGACCGTCCCCAGCTCCTCGGGGGCGTTGGATGCGAACTCACGATAGAAGTGGAGGACCTCCCCGGTGTCGCCGGCGTCCCAGAAGATGGGGCCGGCCAGGACGACCGGTCCGAGAGGATTGAGCCGGAACTCGAACGAGCTGACGACACCGAAGTTGCCGCCTCCGCCGCGCAGTGCCCAGAAGAGGTCGGGGTGTTCGTCCTCGGATGACCGCAGCAGGTCGCCTTCGGCGGTCACGACCTCGGCGGCGAGCAGGTTGTCCACGGTGAGACCGTGCTTGCGCATTAGCCAGCCGATGCCACCGCCGAGGCTGAGTCCCGCGACGCCGGTGTGGCTGATGATTCCGCCCGTGGTCGCCAGACCGTGGGCCTGTGCCGCGCGGTCGACGTCACCCCAAAGGGCACCACCCTGCACCTGGGCCATCCCGCCGACGGGGTCGACGCGGACGCCCCGCATGGCCGTGAGGTCGACGACGATCCCGTCGTCACACACTGCGGTGCCGGCCACGTTGTGGCCACCGCCCCGTATCGCGACCTCCAGGTTCTGTTCGCGGGCATAACGCATGGCGATGGCCACGTCGGCTGCTCTGCTGCACCGAGCGATCACCCGCGGGTAGCGGTCGATGGCGCCGTTCCATATGGCTCGGGCAGCGTCGTAGTCAGCGTGGTCGACCGTGATCAGCCGACCCTGGAACTCATCGATCTCCATGTCGTTGCCTCCGTGCTCAGGTGGGTCGGGTTCGGCCCTCTGTGCTTCGATCGCACCACGAAGGACGCCGGCTGTGAAGTGTGGAATCTGGACTAGTTGGTCAAGAATCTGGACTTCAAATTCGACCGCGGGTAGCTGACAATGGCTTCATGCGGACCTACGGCCAGTACTGCCCAATCGCCCGCGGCGCGGAGATCTTCGCGGAGCGTTGGACGCCCTTGATCGTGCGCAACTTGTATCTGGGCTGTGGGGGTTTCAGCGAGATTCTGGAGGGTGCCCCGGGGCTCTCCCGAACTCTGCTCTCCCAGCGCCTCAAGCAGCTGGAACGACTCGGCATCGTCGAGTCTGCACCCAAATCTGCCGGGCGGGGGCGTCGCTACGAGCTCACCCCCGCCGGCCATGACCTGTTCAAGGTCTGCGTGTCGCTCGGCGAGTGGGGGGCACGCTGGCTCGAGATCGCCCCGGAGAACCTCGATCCATTCGTGGCTCTCTGGTCCATGTGCAACACGCTGCAGCGAGACCGGCTCCCGAATCGACGGGTGGTCGTACGGTTCGACTTCACCGGGCCCCGGACACCAGATCGATACTGGCTGCTGATCGAGGGTGGCGACACCGAGATCTGCCGGACCTACCTCGGCCTGGACGAGGATCTGTTCGTCACTGCAGAAGCCGAGGCCTTCGTCAAATGGCACGCAGGACAGCTGAGCTGGGCAGCGGCGATCCGGGACAGCCGCATACAACTCAACGGCCCCTCAGCGCTCGTCCGAGCCTTCCCCACATGGAATGCCCGAAGCATGTTCGCTGGCATCAAGCCGGTATCCGTGACCACGGCGAGCCCGGCAGGCTGAATCTGGTCGCGGGCGTTCCCCCGTGTCGTGACCCGTCGAGGGCTCAGCCGGCGATGCGGATCAGGCCCCGCGGCGCGTCGTGAAGTGATCGGTGACCGTCCTCGGTGACGACCACGAGATGTCCGGTCTGCACCCCGGCCTTCTCGTCGGGCGTGATCACATTGGGCTGGATGACCAGGGCCATGCCCTCCTCCAGGGTGAGATCGGGTATCGGCAGGTTGGGTCGGCTCCTGGTGCCGAGGACCGGCGGCAGATACCCGCCCCCATAGCCATGGACCAGGTCGTCGTAGATGGTGAAGCCCATCTCCTCGATGACACCGGACGCCTCCACCAGCTCTGCAGCACGGGCGCCGGGGCGCACGGCGGCGGCGATGGCGTCGAAGGCAGCGTCGGCCGCCCGATGGAGGTCGACGAACAGCGGTGTCGGGTCGCTGGCGATGGTGAAGGTGCGAAGCACCTGTCCGGCGTAGCCCCAGTAGTTGGCGCTTATCTCACAGAACAAGACGTCGCCCGACTCCAGGCGTCGGGTCGATTGGAACTGGGAGGGGACACATTGGCCCGGGTCGCTCATCGAAGTGGCGGCGAAGTAGTGGATGTGGTTGGTCGCGCCGTCGGCCAGATAGGCAGTCTCGACTATCGCGGCCACCTCCCGCTCGTCCATCCCTACGGCCACCTCCTGGGCGATGGCCGTGATCGCCCGATCGGACAACCGGGCCGCGACCTCCAGCCGTTCTATCTCTTCTGGTGACTTGACCAGACGGAGCCGCTGGTACTCACCGTCGAGACTGACCAGCTCTCCCACCGAGCCGGCGAGCTGTTGAAAGGCGCCATATCGAAGCGGCCCGACCACGCCCACCTTCTGGCCTGGTGTGAGACGGGCCTGGAGCAGCTGCTCGAGCCTGGTGATCGTGGACGACCCGCCCCACTCGACCTGGCAGTCGAGGGCTATCCGGCGGGCATTGGGGAGATGGTTGTAGTGCTGGACGAGGAGACGTGGTGTCTCCCCCGGGGAGAGCAACAGCGCGGCCTCCTGGGTGGTGGGCCACTCGGTTAGCCATGGGATGGCCGTCCCCGACCGGTCGGCACCGTAGGCGACGAGATGCGAGGCCCCGGCGACGTCCATGGCCGCGAAGATCGAGCGGCGACGGCTCGCCATTTCCTTTTCGCTGAACCGGGGATAGAGATCATCGGCCATCCGGCCGACCTTATATGCTCTGGGTCGGTGGGCAGTCTGGTCGTGAATGCGTTCGTCCGATGGTGGGGGAACGCGCTGGGCCGGGAGTTGGCCGTCGTGCCCCAGGTGTGACCGACCATGTCTCAGCTATTCGTCCCCGAGGGATTCGCCGTTCCAACCGGACTCGACGGCCCTGGTTTCAGGCTCGAGCCGCTCGGGCCGGTTCACAACGAGCGCGACCACGAGGCATGGACGTCGAGCATCGGTCACATCCGCTCCACTCCGGGCTGGGCGGAAAGCAGCTGGCCCCGACCGATGACCCTGGCCGAGAACATGAGAGATCTCGAGGCACACGCCCGGGACTTCGCCAGCAGGAGCGGTTTCACCTATTCGGTGCTCGAGGGAGAGGAAGTGATCGGTTGCGTCTACATCTACCCCGACAAGTCCGGCGGAAGCAAGGCGAAGGTCCAGTCCTGGGTCAGGATGAGTCGCGCCGAGCTCGATGCCCCCTTGTGGCACGCCGTCAGCACCTGGCTCGAGGAGAGCTGGCCATTCGCCAGCTTCGTCTACGCC
This sequence comes from Acidimicrobiia bacterium, assembly GCA_025937235.1. Classification (GTDB taxonomy): domain Bacteria; phylum Actinomycetota; class Acidimicrobiia; order Spongiisociales; family ZC4RG35; genus JARDZU01. Next base: position 4,723 of record JAICRU010000019.1, on the reverse strand, counting down.
GAGCGCGCCGATCCGCCCCGAGACATTACGTGATCCAGCACTCCGCCCAGAGGGCGGGGAACATTCTCGAGGTCGAGCGCTTCGACCATCGAACGGGCGTAGTTGGCTTTACGCCCTGAACGGGTGCCCATGAAGCGCCACAAGACCTGCTCGATCGGCTGGCCGCGATGAGCAGGCTGGCGGAGCAGGATGTTCAGGGAGTTCAGCTCGCCCTGCTGCTCGATGATCCGCTCCACCCGTGCCGGCCCCAGGGCGCGGATCAGCTCCTCCTCCAGGTCTCTGTCGCATGCGAAGAAGCCGGCCGACTCCATCCCGGACCGGGTCAGGCCGGAGCCCAGCCCCACACGCTCCAGCTCCCTTCGGAAAGCGCTCTCCTCATTGCGATCGCATAGACCGGCCAGGTCGAGGTCGTAGCCATTGGGGCCGAGCAGATCGAGGAAGCGGCCGATGGTGGTGGCGCCACCCATCGGCAGGATGACGACTGCCCTCACTGCGAGGTCGATCCCGCGGCGGGCGGCCAGGGTCTCCAATGCGACCTGATCACTGGTCCCCTCCACGAGGACCACGAGCTTTGGCATTGGGCCCGTGCTCAATGCCTCCCTGGCACGGACCAGCTCGGGGGCGCCTGTCACGTCTCTGGTGTCGTTCACCGGGGCAGTGTCGCAGTTCGCGGACCCGTGCCGGCCCTTCATTCGGGCCGTCGTGAGGGATTGCTCCGCAAACGATTGCTCACCTACACTCGGCTCCGGTGGACTCCAGACGGCCCAAGGTGGCGATTCTCGGAACCCGCTTCCGCGACTTCGATATCGAACGGGAGATGCTGCCGGATGTCGAGCTCGTCTTCGGTCGGGGAGACAGCCGGGCCGAAATCCTCGAAGTGGCCGCTGGGGCGGCGGTCATCCTGGCCGGGGCCGCACCCCGGTTCGACCGGCAGACCCTGGACGAGTTGGGGGCAAAGGCGATAGTTCGTCTCGGCGTCGGAGTCGACTCGGTTGACCTCGAGGCCGCCCGCGGCCTGGGGATGACGGTGGCCTACGTCCCCGACTACGGGACCGAGACCGTCGCACTTCATGCGGTGTCCCTGCTGCTGGCCTCGATTCGGCGACTGAAGCTCGCCGATCGCAGGACCTGGGGTGGCTCCTGGGGTGTCGGCGCGCTGCGTCCCCTCCATCTCCCCTCCAGCCTGACCGCCGGCATCGTGGGGTTCGGCCGGATCGGGCGAAGGGTGGCCGTCATGCTCACGGGTCTGAGCTTCCAGCGGTTTCTCGTCGCGGATCCCATGGTGGGGGCGACCGACCTGAGTGAGACCCTGCCCACCGGCACAGCCCGTCTCGTCTCCCTCGACGAGCTGCTCGCCGAGTCGGATGTGGTGACACTCCACGCCCCGACCTCCGGCCGGACGCATCTCATCGGCGCTCCGGAGCTGGCCAAGATGAAGGAAGGCTCGGCCCTGGTCAACACGGCCCGTGGGGCCCTGATCGACACCGGTGCCCTGATCAGTGCCCTGGCCGAAGGGCGTCCCGCGGTGGCGGCTCTCGACGTGTACGAGACGGAGCCGCCAGACACGTCGTCGTTCGAGCCAGTCGCCGATCGACTCCTCCTTACCCCGCACATGTCCTGGTACACCGAGGAAACCGAGGACGAACTGCGTCGCAAGGCCGCGGCCGAGGCGGGTCGGATTCTGTCCGGTGAGCCCCCGCTCCACGCCCTGGTGTCACCGATGGCGGCCGAGGTGCGTTGACCGTGCCCAGCAGATCCATCTACGAACTCACCTCGCCCGACGTATCGGAGCTGATCGGACGCCGCGGCGTCGTGGTCATGCCCTTTGGAAGCGTCGAACAGCACGGCCCCCATCTCCCCTGTGGAACCGACACCATGGCCGCAGATCTGATTGCAGCCGATCTGGCCGAACGTCTCGATGCTCTCATCGTCCCGGCGGGCCAGTACGGGGTGACTCCGATCCATGCCGGGCACCCAGGGACGATCTCACTCCGGCGTGAGGTGTTCGAGTCCTACTTGAAGAACGTATGTGAGGAGCTGGTGGCGATGGGGACGTCGATCTTCGTCTTCGTCAACTGGCACGAGGGCAACATCGCCTCCCTCGATGCGGTCGCCACCGAGCTCCAGACCGGTGACGACGTCCTGGTGGTGACTGCTCAGGCCTGCTACACCGCCCAGCGGTTATACGCAGCGATGGGTGGTGAGCTGACCCATGGCGGCGGGATCGAGACCCTGTCGGTGCTGGCCCACGATCCCGGGCTGGTACGACTGGATCGGGTGACCGAGCCGACCAGACCGGAAGGGGCGGACGCCCTCGACGCGATGCGACGGTCCCGGGAGACATACGGGTACATAACCGACGTGACCGAGATCGCCGACGATGGTTGGTACGGGAGCCCTCAATGGGCCGACGAGGGCCTCGCCAGGGAATTCGCCACCACGGTCGGGGAGGAGATCGCGGGAGAGGTGGAGTCGATTCTGAAGATGAGGGGGATCGAACGATGACTGTGGTCGGGCCGGACCAGCTCGTCTTCCGCGATTTCCCGGGTCGGTCCACCGCCGATCCGTTCGAGGCCGGGGGGCGGGGCGAATCCACGAGCAGGCAGGTCGTCATCGAGCATGTCGAGACGAGGTCGCCTCATCGCCACCCTCACAGTGAAGAGGTGGTCTATGTCGTGGCGGGTCGGGGCCGGGTCTGGCTCGATGGGACATTTCATGAAGTGGGACCCGGGACCTGGTACCGGATCCCGGCGGGCACCCCTCACGCCACCATGGCCCACGCGGGGGAGAGGATGTCCCTGGTCTGCTTCTTCCCTCACGACGATTTCTCCAGCAACATCGAGGAGCTCGACCTGCTCCTCGACGGGTAGGAAGGAGCCGAGATGGCAGAGAAGGTCAAGCTTGCATCGATCGGGCTGGGGAGATGGGCCCGGGTGCTGGCCAGGGGCGCCCAGCGGGGGACGGTGATCGAGCTGGCCAGCTGTTTCTCCAGGTCACCCGAGAGCCGGGCCAAGTTCCAGGAGGAGTTCGGCGTGCCCAGGGCGGCGTCGACTCTCGACGAGCTGCTGGCCGCCCCCGAGATCGAAGGGGTGCTGGTCACCACGCCCAACGACTCGCACAAGAGCGTGATCCTCGAGTGCCTCGATGCCGGCAAGGCGGTGTACACAGACAAGCCGATCGCCCACACCATGGAAGACGCGGGCGAGATCGGTCGGGCCGCCGCCGCCTCCGGTCGGCCTTTTGCAGTCGGTCACAGCGCGAGACGACTCGGCGGGCATCGGGCCATGAAGCAGTGGATCGAGACCGGGAAGATCGGCCGGGTGTCGCTGGCCGAGGCGAACTTCTCCAACGAGCGCGGGCTCGAGCTCACCACCGATACCTGGCGCTGGTTCGCCGACAAGAGCCCTGGCGGGGCGCTGATCCAGCTCGGGGTGCATCATGCGGACAACTTGCAGTATCTCCTGGGACCGGTGGCCGCAGTGTCCAGTCATGCCAGACGGCTCTACACGAAGTCCGAGGTCCCCGACGCGATCATGTCGATCCTCGAATTCGAGTCGGGTCCACTCGGCTACCTCGGCACCGGTTGGGCCTCACCGGGCGTCTACCAGCTTCGGATCCAAGGCACCGAGGCCAATCTCTTCTACGACCTCGACTTCAACAACTGGGACGATTCTCACCTGGTCGACTCCAAGAGCACCCTGGTGAGCCAGGCCTATCGGGAGTCGGTGCGTCCCCCGGTCGACATGCCTCAAACGGACATGTTCCGCGAGCAGTTGGACGAGTTCGCCCTTGCCATCAGGGGTGAGGCCGAGATCGAGGTCGGGGCCCTGGAGGCGATCCGGGCGCTGGCCGTGGTCCATGCCGCACTGGAGTCGTCACGACGGAACGGTGAGGCGGTCCGGGTCGGGCCATTGGTGGATAGGGCGGGGGCACTCTGATGAGGGTCGACCCTGCTCTCACCCGGACACTCCACCATCCCGACCCCGTGGTCCAGGAGGTGCTGGATATCTGGGCGGCCAGGTTCCTCCACAGCGGGATCCCGCTCGGAGACCTGACCGGGACGCTGGAACGCGTCCAGACCTGGTCCGACTGGGGCCCGGCTTGGATGGAGACGGCAAGAGCACACGAGGAGATGGGGACGAGGGCGTTGGAGGAGCGGCGGCACATCTCGGCCGTCGGATCGTTCATCAATGCCTCGAAGTCATACCACCTCTCATATTTCCTCTCGGTGGACGACGAGGAGGCCCACCTCCATGGCCTGGCGAAGATGGTCGAGACCCATGACCGGGCACTTCCCCACATGGAGCCAAAGGTCGAGAAGATCTCCATCCCCTTCCCCGAGGCAGACCTGGTTGGTCTGCTCAGCGTGCCGGCTGGGGAGGAGCCGGTGCCGGTCGTGTTCTTCTTGCCCGGGCTCGACTCGACCAAGGAGCAGCGTCATGGTGGACGCGGGGCCCTGCTCCGCCGGGGCTTGGCCGTGCTCAGCCTTGATGGGCCCGGTCAAGGGGAGATCAGCACGAGGCTCCCCATCAGACACGACTACGAGGTGGCGGTCGGCGCGGCCATCGACGCTCTCGAGGCGCATTCCCGGATCGACACCTCCCGAGTCGGCTTGATCGGCGCCAGCCTGGGGGGCTACTACGCCTGCCGGGCGGCTGCCTTCGAGCCGCGGGTGAGGGCGGCGGTAGCCAACTGTGGCCCCCACAACTGGATCGAATGCTGG
>JAICRU010000023.1 GCA_025937235.1 Acidimicrobiia bacterium | reverse complement strand
TCGGTGACGGTGAGGTGGTCGAAGTAGATGTCACGTTGGCTGGAGCCACCGCTTCTCGAGAAACCCGTCTGATAGACCCCACCAGCGGCCACCGACGAATCCTGAACCCCCAACTCCCAGTTCGACGGCTCAGCCGAACCTTCAGACCACACTTTCACCAGGATCTGATCTCCCTGCACCCGAAAGCGCAACCACTGTTTCCCGGTCCCGACCTCACCGATACGGGCGGAACCGATCACAACACGGCCACCACCACCGGTCGCCAAGAACACCTTCACCAGCGAGGAAGTGTTCTTGATCTGAACCCCATACCCGGAAGAGGGGATCAGGTTGTACAGATCGGCCCAATCACCCGAGCCTCGCAGCCAATAGAACGACTGTGCCTCATCCACCACCGTGCCGAAACGAAGCGAAACCAACACCTCGGCGTCAACCACGTCAGGCATCCGTCCAGCCGCAGCACCAGCACGGGTAGTCCCCGAGAATCCAATGTGACCCTGGCCACCCACCACGTCGACCACGGTCGACCCCAAAGTCGAAACCGACCACAGACCAGGATCCCAAGCCGAGCCATTACCCAGTTCCCACTCGTCCGCCAACACCGGGGACGAGGCCCAGGCAGGCTGGGCCCAGACCCAACCGAGTAACAAGGCGGCGCCCATGATCGCCGCCCGCCTAAATGTCATGATTTCGCCCTCCCCCTCCTGGATGGGTACAGGATAGGCGAACCAATGTACTCAGGATATTGTCCGCCACCATCCGAATAGGAGACCCCAGGAGGCGACGCGATCCATGAGTTGCCGAGCACGCGCTTTCGCAACCATGAGCACTGGCTAGTCTGGCACCCGGGGATCGAGGAATCTGATGTGGTCGCAGGTGACCCACGGTGGAATCTGGGTGAGGGCTGGATGATGAAAACCAAGGTGCTGGTCGTCATCAAGGGCATGGGGATCGGTGGGGCCGAACGACTGGTGTCGGAGAGCTCCCGTTTCTGGGACAGAGACGAGTTCGACTACAAGGTGGCGTATCTCCTCCCCTGGAAGAACGCTCTCGTTCCCGACTTACAGACGAATGCCGTCCCGGTCGAGTGCTTCGGCACACGACGGGGCCTCTCGATGCGGGCCCTGGCTCACCTCCAGGCATTGTGCGCCGAAGCGGATGTGATCCATTCTCACCTTCCCGTCTCCGGGATTCTCGTCCGGATCTTCGCTCCTCGCCTCCCGCATGTGTACACAGAGCACAATTTGACCTCCTCATATCGGCCCCTGACCCGATGGCTCAATCGTGTCACCTATGGCCGCAACACGGCCGCCACCGCGGTGTCTCGAGGGGTTGCCGATTCGCTGCGCGGCTATCCCGGCCCTCCGGTCCGGGTCATACCGAACGGTGTCTCGCCGACGGTGAGACCTGGCTCCATCGAGAGGGTGCGTGAGGAGTTGGGCTTGACTCCGGGGGACACCCTTGTCGTGCACGTCGGCAACATCAGGCCGGGCAAGGGTCATGACTGTCTCGTCGAGGCGGCTGCCATCGCGGTGGCCAAGGACCCCAGCCTGGTCTTCATCTCGATCGGATCGGAAAAGGTGAGCGGGGACCTCGCTCGACTCAGGGCTGCAGCCTCGGCTCGCGGGCTCGCCGAGAGATTGCGTTTCCTCGGCCCTCGCCCTGATGCGCTCGACTTCACCGTCGCTGCCGACATCTACGTCAATCCATCCGAGGTCGAGGGGCTCCCCGTCGCCATTCTGGAAGCGATGGCCGTCGGGCGTCCGGTGGTCGCCACCGCGGTTGGCGGAGTGCCGAGTGTGATCGAGACAGGAAACACCGGCTACCTGGTCGAAAGCAACGACGCCGAGGCGCTCGCCAACCGCATCGTGGAGCTGGCTGCCGACCCGATGTCCAGATCGAAGCTGGGAGAGCGTGGTCGGGCCGTAGTGGAATCTCGGTTCGCGTTGAGTGACATGGTTCGCAGCTACGAAGAGATATACCAGGAGCTCTCGAGATGACTTTTCGTTCGCTGGGGTCGTCCAAGAGCCAGACCGGCGATCTCACGCTCTGGGTCATTGGGATTGCCGCGACTCTCCTTGTCGTGTGGCTCATCGTCGGGGGCCGCGACATCGGGCTATTGCTGGTGATCGCCCTGCTGATCACCTTCGTGACCTGGCTGGCGCGAAGAATCGTCACTGAGGCCGACCCCTGGTTGGTACGTCTGATTCTGTTCGGGTTCGCAGCCAAACTGGTGGGCGCCACCGCCCGTTACCTAGCCCTCGTTTACATATTCGGCGGTGGGGATGCCACGGGCTATCACACCTTCGCTGCGGGGATGGCACCGTTCGTGCGGGACTTCGACCTGGCCTCGGTGTTCGGTCGACTCGGCAATCTCAGCTTCGGAACCAATACCACCAAGATCGCCGTGACTTTTCTCTATACCCCCTATATCCCGACGATGTACGGCGGCTTCATCGAATTGGCCACCTTCTCCTTCATGGGCCAAGTCGGCTTCTACACGGCATTCCGACGGTGGGTTCCCCCTGATCGTCTCAAGCCCTATGCACTCGGCATCTTCTTCTTGCCCACGATTCTCTTCTGGCCATCGGGGGTGGGGAAGGACGCTCTCATGATGGGCGCCCTGGGCCTTGCGGCCGCTGGTTTCTCAGCCACTCTCAGCACTTACCGGCTTCGTTACATGCTCCTGGGCGCCGTCAGCCTGACCCTGGCCACCTTGGTGCGACCACATGTCTCCATGCTGATGTTGGGGGCTGTCTTCATCGCCATGTTGTTCGGACGGGGCCCAACGGCCGCACGAGCCCGATCGAAGAGACTGGTGGTTACCGGTTTGGTAGCCCTTGCTCTTGTGATCGGCGCACCCCGGGCCGTTCAACTCATCGATCTCGAACTGAGTGCTGATGGGTTCGAGAACCTCATCGAGCAGCAGGCGGACCGCACTGGTCAAGGTGGTTCGCAGATTCAGGGGGCGGCGGTGACCAGTCCCGCGCAGTTCCCTGGGGCGATGCTTCGAGTCCTCTTCCGCCCCTTACCCACGGAGGCGAGATCCGTGGAGATGCTCCTGACCAGCCTGGAGGGGATCGGATTACTTGCGCTCACCCTGGCCCTCGCCCCCGGGATCGTGCGAAGACTCAAACGCGGCTTTCGCAATTCATGGGTGATCGTTTCGGGCGTCTACACGGTCGGCTTCATCGTCGCCTTCAGCACCGTTCTCAATCTCGGGATCCTCGCCCGGCAACGAGCGCAAGTGTTGCCCTTCTATCTCGCCCTCATCATCGCCCTCGGATGGTGGGGCGCCGATCTCGATGGCGAGCAGCCGACGAGTGGCGTCGCCGACCGGGACCTCGAAGCGATGACCGTCCCATGAGCGTCTGAGGTCGCGGGTCCCAGCCAATGGTCTTCAACTCACTCGAATTCGCCATCTTCCTGCCTGTTGTCTTCGTGGTGCACTGGTTGCTGCCGCATCGAGGACGCCTGGTCTTCCTCCTGGCCGCCTCGTACTTGTTCTATGGTTGGTGGGACCCCAGATTCCTCAGCCTCCTCGCGTTCTCCACCCTGGTCGACTACTTCGCAGCGAGAGCCATCGACACGTCGCCCATCGAGCGTCGGAGAAAGCAGATCCTCCTGGTCAGCATCGTGGTCCAGCTCGGGATCCTCGGTTTCTTCAAGTACTGGGGCTTCTTCGTGGAGTCGGCCACCGCTCTGTTGACCTCGATCGGGGTGGAGGCAAATCCCCCACTGCTCAACATCATTCTCCCGGTGGGCATCTCCTTCTACACCTTCCAGACGATGTCGTACACCATCGACGTGTACCGGAGACGGATTCCCGCATCGCGCAGCCTGCTCACCTTCGCTCTCTTCGTCTCGTACTTCCCGCAGCTCGTAGCCGGCCCGATCGAGCGAGCCGGACGACTGCTCCCCCAGATAGAGGCTCACCGACAGTTTCCTTCAGGGGAAAGGATCGCATCGGGGCTCGTGCTTATTGGGCTCGGTCTGTTCAAGAAGGTCGCCATAGCCGACGTGATGGCGCCCATCGTCGATGCTGCATTCGCCGACCCCTCATCCCAGTCCTCCTTGGCCCTGGTCGTGGGCGTGTTCGCCTTCGCACTGCAGATCTACGGGGATTTCTCGGGCTATACCGACATCGGCCGGGGAACATCGCGCCTGCTCGACATCGAGCTGATGCGAAATTTCGAACAGCCCTATCTGTCCAGGAACATCACCGAGTTCTGGCGCACCTGGCATATATCGCTGTCGAGCTGGCTCCACGATTACCTGTACGTCCCCCTGGGAGGGAATCGCAAGGGACCGAGACGGACGTATCTGAATCTGATGATCGTGATGTTGCTCGGGGGCCTTTGGCACGGCGCCGCCTGGACCTTTGTCATTTGGGGCGCCTTGCATGGCCTGTTCCTGATCGTGCACCGCGTAACGGGTCATTACTCACCGCGGGGGTATCAAGGTGAGTTCTCTCTGCGGCGTGACGGGCTGAGGACGCTCCTCACCTTCAACCTCGTATGCGTGGCCTGGGTCTTCTTCCGTGCCCCGAGTGTCGCTTCGGCCTGGGACTATCTCACCGGAATCTTTGCGCTGCAGCCGGGTCTTCCGCCCATCTCGTGGGTGCTGCTGTTCGTACCAGCTGCCCTCCTCGTGTTTCTCATCGACTTGGCCCAGCGGAATTCTGACGACCATGACGTGATACTCACCTGGAAACCTGCGTATCAGGGCCTCGTCTACGCGACGTTCTTCCTCGGCGTCCTGATCTTCTCCGGCGGCCCCATGATCCCGTTCATCTATTTCCAGTTCTGATGCTGCACCACGAAACAACCATCAGGCGGGTTCGGCTGGCGGCACTCCTCGCGCTGATTCTCATCATCGCCTTCGAACTGGCACTGAGGGCGACCGAGGATCAGCTCCCCCCGCTCGAGCGATGGCCCACATCGCAGATCTCGGCCAAGATGGCCCAAATGGAAGATTTGGTCTCTGAGGGAGAGCAAATCGACGTGGTTTTCGTCGGCTCCTCGGTGGTGGAAGAGGGCATGGATCCTGTGACTTTCAACTCAGGATCGGATCGGATCTCCTACAACGCCGCTCTAGGTGCCGCCTCGATGCGATCGTTGGAGCGATTCGTGGTGGATGTGGTGCTTCCACTCACCAACGCGGACACAATCGTGGTTGGAGTCACCCCAAGAGACCTGAATGATGGGGGGATCTCCCAAAACGACTTCTTCGACAGGCTGTCGGGCTCCCCCGGGATGCTGATGGCCCGCACTCCGCGGAACGCTCTCGAATGGGTCGAGAATTGGCTGTTTCGTCATGTCGCCATCGTCCGACTCCGTCCCCTGCTGCGCGACCCGGCTCGACTCTTAGCCGCAGCGGTGGGAACCGACGACCAGCCCGACCTGGATTCCCCCGAACCGGGCCCGTTCGGATCGGACCGGACCTACGACGGTGAGCCCTACGACAACTCGGCCGCTTGGGGTCAACCGTGGGTGGCCCGCCAGGTCAACAGCTTCTCGATGGGAGGTCCTGAGCTGGAAGCGATGCGCCGTCTGCTGAGCGAGCTGGCGGAGGACGAAGTGAACGCGGTAGTCGTCAATATGCCGGTCAGTGACGACTTCGCCGATTACCTGCCAGACCCGAGTCGAGACATGGCCACATTCGATCGTCTGCTCGAGACGACGGCCAGGGAGTCCGGCGCGATCTATGTCGATGCACAGGACCTGTTCTCAACGGAAGACTTTCGGGACCCGGCCCATCTCAAACCCGATGCAGCCGCCGAGCTGACGGCTCTGCTCGATGATGCCATACCGCCCAGTGCTTCATAGAGGGTCAGGCATCGCCGGCGAGGCGAAGGATCACTTGCTCTGATGTTGGATGCCCGGCTCAGGTGGATTCATCCGTCACCCGGGAATCATCCCGGGACGGAGGCCGACACCGAACCTCCGTTCAGAGCGTCGTAGTACACCACCACACCGGGCAGGTCGTTCTTGTAGGCGACCACGGCTACCCGACCATCAGACCCGTCCCCGTCGACCAAGCGGAATTTGACGCCGACTCCGGCTTTCACTGTCCGATAGTCGCGTACTTCGGCCACCTCACCGGACGGCGTATGGTACTTGATGACCGGGCGCTCCCCGGCCCCGGTGTACTTCTTGTAATCCTGAGACACTCGATCCGCACAGAAGCCGGAACTGTAGAGCTGGTCACGTCCATCGCCCGGAGATCCGTCGAAGAAACGGCGCCCCTCCACCATGTACGCGTCATTGACGCGGAGGTAGGCGCCGTCATCGGGCACGGTGAGGACGGCCAGGAAGCGACCATAGATATTGCCGCCGGCGAGGTCCCAGTTGTTGCCGCCGAGATTCTCCCTTGCTCCATCCTGGATCAGGAAGCCGTAGACACATCCGTATGCGATCCGATCGCCCGCTCCCCAGCCAAAACCGGCGGCGTAGGGCAGCTCGAACAGATATGGAGCCCGCCACCAGTCGCCGCCGGTATCCCGATTGTCGATGATGAACGCATATCCCTCACCTGGATCGACGGGGTCACCACCCTCGCTTCCCGAGCCGGCAGGAGGCGGTGGCTTCAGCGGAGTCAGCTCCAGCGCCCTCATGATGAAGGCCGCCATCTGACCGCGCGTCACCTTCGCCCCCGGGCAGAACAGCGAGTTGGTGGGCGGATTGCAGCCCAGTGTTATCCCGGCATCGGCTATGCGATTGATGGCATCTTCGAATATCGAGCGGTTGTCGTCGTCGAAATGGTCGGTGGATGACGGCGGCTTGTCGAAGGCGCGGGCCAGGAACGCGGCCATCTCACCGCGCGTGATCGTCCGAGTCGGGCAGAACCTGTCGTTTGCCGGAGGGTTACATCCACGTGTGATCCCTGCTTCGGCAATGCGATTGATGGCGTCTTCGAAGTTCGAGCGGTTGTCATCCTCGAAGTAGTCGTGGCTCGCGCTGGGAAGGTTGCCCGCCCTGGCGATGAAGGCGGCCATCTGACCCCTCGTGACCGTATCTTCCACACAGAACTTGTCGTTGCGGGGTGGATTGCATCCGAAGGTGATGCCCTTGGCGGCAATCGCCTCGATGGCCCCCTCGTAGACACTGCCGTTGTCATCGGTGAACGTTCCTCCAGGATCGGAGGCATCAGCCAGAGCCACACCGGACCCGAAGACCTGAAGCAGGATGATGGCCAGAGCCGTCGCTCGAATTGATCTCCAAAGACGAGTCACATCGACTCCAATTGCTGACCCGAGGTCCCCTCACTGGCGAATACCGGGTCCGGCCAGGACGAGATGAGGCGACTCGTTCCTGATCGAGTGGCGGTCGAGGGCGGGCGGAGGCTCACCGGGGTTGTAGCGGCATGACGCATCTGGCTCTCTGGGTTGGGGGCCCTGCACCTAAGCACGGAACACATTCGCTGTCCAGTCAATCCGGGGAGGAGGATGGCTCGTCGGCGGGAAATCACGCGACGGGTCATCGTTGACACTCGCGGGCACCTACCAGGCGGCGATTCAGCTCCCCGCCTGATATTCGGCGACTACCTCCTGCAGAGATGGCAGTTCCAGCCGTGGCGAGGCGATGTTGCCAGTGGGCTCCAGGGCGTGATGGAGCTGACCCGGCATCCGGATGCGCCAAGTCAGCCAACCACGCTCATTTGGGGCGATGAAGTCCTTGGTCGGGTTGTCGGCCACATAGACCAGCTCCGAACTGGAGAGCGAGAACTCCTGCTCGATCGTGGTGAATGCGCGCTGGTGTGGTTTGGCGTAGCGGCCACCCCAATCGCCGGTCAGCACCGTCGATCCAAAGGAATCCTCGACGCCCAGCGCATCGAGCTTGGCACGTTGGGCGGTTGGCCACCCATCCGAGATCAGGCCAACACGGAGATCGAGATTCATGAGATCGGCAAACGCAGCCGGCTCCCTGAGCTCGATGTTGGGAGAATGCTGACGATAGCGCTCGACGAGCGCTTCGACATTCTCCACGCGGCCGATCTGTGGCCATCGCAGAAGCAGCGAATCGAACGCATCGCCTCGGCGTCCCTCTTCGAAACCGGCCCAGAGAAAGGAGAAGACCTCGGCCGAGTCGGCCAGCCCACGATCTTCGAGGTACGACGCCACATGAATGAACCCGCTCCTGACGTAATCGCGCTCCAGGTACAAGGTGTCGTCGAGGTCGAGCACGATCGCTCTGATCATTGAGCCCAGCCACCGTCGACGTAGGTCTCCTCGAGCGTTCGTGTCATGAACAGACCTCTGCGATACTCGCCAAGCCTCGGTGGGACACTGCCGCCCTCGATCATCTCCACGATCCATTTCGGGTACTCGCCGCCGGCCTCGAGCGTGAGCGGAAACCCGCCTCCGAATCGAGGATTCACTTCGATCAGCGTCGGCGAATCAGGCGTCAAGAACGCCTGTATCGTCACCGGTCCTCTGCCCCCAAGGCTGGAGATCACCCGCAGAACATCGAGGAGCCACGGGCGTATCGGCTCGTCCGGCATGGTGACTCCCTGCACCGACTCCCCGCCCACCGTCTTGAGACGGATGCGCGGAACCATATGGATCACGTCGCCAGTCAGGTCGAGGAGTGCGTCGACGGTGATTTCGGGCGCCTCGATGTACTCTTGAACCACCGGATCGTTGACCATGGGCAGAATCGCCTCCACCCGATCACCCGGCACCAGATAGGTGTCCATGCTGGCGCTTCCTCGATTGGGCTTGACGAACAAGAGTTCGGGTACCTCCGCCAGATCACCTGGCGCCCAGGAGCGCGGCGTGCGGATGCCCCGGGCGTTGAAGACCTCTGCGGTCTTGCGCTTGTCGGATGTTATGTCGATCAACTCCATCGCCGAGACGAGGACGGTGATACCGGAGGCAGCGAACTCTTCACTCAGACCGGCCAACAGCGGCAATTCGGTGTCGATGGTGGGCACCACCAAGGCAATCTGTCGCTCTTGACACAGTTCGAGCAGCCGCGACGAGTACTCCGGTGAGCTGAGCCGCGGCATCATTTCGGAGTAGTCCGCTGTCAAAAGGGCGGGAGCCAGTGGGTCCACGTCGCCGGCGACGACAAAACCTCGGCGTGGCTCGAGCACGCGACGAAAGGCGCGGACCAGTGTCGTCCGCCGGCCGGCCGAACAGATGAGGGCGTTCAAGTCTCCTCTTGGCCACGGAACTCCGGCATCGTGGCATGATCCGGAGCATTGATCCCCTCCCTGTTGACGACCAGGGCGATGGTGGCGGCGAGGATTCTGAGATCCAGGGCGAAGGATCGATGGTCGACATACCAAACATCGAGGGCCAGTCTCTCGTCCCAGCTTAGAGAATTGCGGCCTCGCACCTGTGCCAGTCCGGTCAACCCCGGTCTCACCTCATGGCGACGCCTCTGCTGGTCGTCATATCTGTCGAGGTACGCGGGAAGCAGGGGGCGGGGGCCGACCAGGCTCATGTCGCCCCTCAGCACGTTGATCAGCTCAGGAAGCTCATCCAGACTCCAAGACCGAAGCAGACGCCCAAACCTGGTGAGTCTCTCAGCGTCCGGCCGCAGTTCCCCGTTCTCGTCGACGTCCTGGGTCATCGTGCGGAATTTGTAGATGGTGAACAGGTTGCCGCCGAGACCAGGCCGCAGGCTCCGGTAGAGGATTGGCGACCCGAGGAGCAACCTTGTCGCCAACGCAATCAGCACCAGGGGGATGGCCAGAATGACCAACAGAAGACCGGCCACGAGAATGTCGAACCCCCGCTTCAGTGCCTGGCTAGTCCCGGCCATTCATCTCGTCCGTCGAAGAGGCCAGCGCGTCATACAACTTCATGAGACCTTTCCGCCTTGCCGCGTCACGATAAGCCCCGATCACGTTTTTCACCACGGCACGCTCGTCGAAATCGGCAAGAGCCTTCTTCCTGCCATATTCGCCCATGCTGATGCGGGTGACGGGATCGGTCACCAATCGGTCGATGGCGGCAGTCAGGTGGAGAGGATCTCCGGTCGGGACCAAGAGCCCGTTCAGTCCGTTCTCCACGACCTCCCGACAGCCACGAATGTCGGTAGCCACGATCGCTACGCCGCTGGCGGCTGCCTCCATCGCTGCCCTGGGAAAACCCTCCCGGTGTGAAGGGAGTACGAAGATGTCCAGTGCCGGATAGAGCTCCTCGATATGATCCCGATGTCCCAGGAATTGGACCCCTGACGCTTCGGCCTCGTCGATCATCGACTGGCTCAGGGCATCGGTTTTGGATGGGTCGGGCGGGCCCAAGACGAGCAGTTCGTAATCACTTTTTCGCAGCTGCCAGGCACCGAGCAATTCAGGTATGCCCTTTTCCGCGACCAGTCGCCCGACGAAGCCCACCACGATTCTGTCAGCAGCGATTCCCAACTCAGCACGAACTCGTTGCCGCATCACACCTTCGGGATCGGGTCGGAATCTCTCGAGGTCGATCCCGTTTCCCAGATGAACAGTCCGCGACCGCCTGCCGATGTGGAAGCGCTCCATGACGACGACGTCTTCTCTGCTCTGAACCAGTTCCATATCCGAGAAAAGCGCGGCGATCGCTTCGATCGAGTAGACGAGGGCCCTCTTGAGAAAGCCGTCCGACTCGGTCGCGTAGAAGCCATGCACCGTGTTGACCACTAAGGGGACACCGGCCAATCGTCCGATGATCCTGCCGTAGATGCCCGGCTTCGGGTTGTGGGTGTGGAGAACGTCGAGGTGCTCTCGCCGCAGGAGTCGCCATAGTTGCCAGGCGGCCCTGAGGTCCGAGCCGATCGACGACGATCTGGTAGAAGCGCTGAGGGGTCGGTGCTCGATCCCCGACGCAACGAGAAACGACACATCCGGCCCGGGTGCGCTGATCCCGATCGCGGTGCCACCCCGCGCCACGATCTCTGTCAGTTGGGGAAACACGAGGTAACGCAGGCTCGAGTCGACCGTGGTCAAGTGGGCGATTCTCATGCTGCTCCATGCCCGTTTCCGTCGACGATCGGAAATGCCGGGATCGCTATGAGCCAGTCGAAAGTCGGGACCTCAATTCGCTCCTGGTGAGAACGGGAAACGGAAGGAGACCAAGCCTCTGCACAGAGGCAAGGTTGGATCGGACATCGTCCGACCAGACCGGCGTCCAGGAGGTGGCAGACCGATCGCGTTGTTCCGTCTGAACGACCCCATTTGGTCGAGTCGTGCGGTTGCGCAATAGCTCGAGAGCAGCCCCGAACTCCTCCACGTCCTCCAGCTCAGCCCGCAACAGCGCCGAACTCGTCTCGTCGCCCGCGGCCTCCACCGCGTGCAGATCACGCCTCAACACGTCGGTCCGGGGCGCGACCAATTCCTTCTCGAGGAGCTCGAGCCTATAGGTGTCGAGACGCTGCGCCCCTACCAGGACCTGGATGGAGCCTTTGTTGCTGGTCAGATGCCAGACGACTGGCTCGCCTATCGTCTGCTCAACATGTCGCTTGAAGAATTCGTGTGTCAGCCACCCGTCGAGATCGACGTCCTGGAGTCCGGAACCGTCAGCTAACACCGCTTCCATCCTGTCGCTCACAACCGGGCCGACGATGGTGCCCAGTTCGGCCTCGAACTCATACCTGAGCAGGTTCCCTGCTTTGGGGAGGCCGTCGACCGGGGTGAGGGGGATAAACCCCATCTCACTGACCCGGCTGACGAGTTCTATCACCGTCCCTGGGTCCGCATGGGTGGTGAGCAGATCCTCGACTCTGGTGACTACATAATCGGCGGCGGCGTGGTAGGCGCCCGGACGATCCAGCGACAGCGCCTCGAGGAGGTGAATCCCGAGTTCGTCGATGGTCCTGTTCCCGTTTGGACTCGCCGGAGACTCACTTTCTCGTTCCAGCCGGTCGACCAGTTGGTTGGCCTGGCTCCTCGGGGCGACGTCGACCGTCCCTGTTCTAATCATCGGGCGGATCGCGTCGGCCGCGGGGATTTCGTCAGATGAGTCATCCGGAGCACCGACGGCAGATAGGACCCCGCGTCCTGACGTCTGTAGGAAGACGGCACCATGGATTTTGAGGTTCCTCTCGTCGAAATCCTGCACGATTGCACTGACGAGAGGCGCACGCGACCTGCCGGGCCACACTGCCACCAGCACCCCGTCCAACCGCTGTATCTGTATCTGCGTAGCGGGGTCCATGATCTCCGATCCAACCACCATCACGAGATCGAACCGGCTCGATGCCTCTTCGATCAAGTAACGGAAATGCCGTCCCGCCACGGCGTCCCCCGGAGAAGCGGGAGGAGCGCCGGCCGGTACCACTGCCAGATTGTCTCTGATCTCGGCGGCGGTCTCGACACGCTCGGCAATTTCTTTTCTCAGCAGAAGGTCCGGGTGGTCCAGTTCCAGGAGGGTGGCCAGATCTGTGCTTTCGACTTGGTACTCGGAGAGCTCGGATGGATTCTCGAAATCGGCATCGATGAGCAGGACCGACCATCCGGCAGTCGCAAATGAGGCGCCGAGGTCTGCGGCCAAAGCGTGCACCTCGCCGGGGTCGGTCAGAGTGCCGGCGATACCAAGAGAGGAAGAGCCCTCGAGGAGACGGCCCTCGATTGCCGTGCGAAGGGCCTGGATGGCAGCCTTCCGATCCCCGTCCTCTTCTGCGTCATACCAAGGAATACCGTCTGCGCTGGCCGTCTTTCGTCCGGGGATGTCCCCCAACACCGGCACCGGGATATCAGCGGGTAGCCACACCGCCTTGCGCACGGTGTTGACCAACATCAGGCCTAACGCAGCGATGGTCATCCCGGCGATGAAGCCGATAGCGGTATTGAGCAACACACCCGCCGGCTGGGGAGTGAGGTCCTCGACCACGATCGGTTCCGATCGCCCTTGGGAAGTCACGCCCAGTTTGCGCAGATAAAGCGTTTCGTATTGGATGCCCAACACTTCGAGTCTTCGCTGGATCGTGTTGGCTTGAAGCTGCTCGGTAGGTGTCAATTCCTCTGTCGGAGGGGGGGCGAGCGCCGCCTTCTCTGCTTCGAGCTCGTCGAGAACGATCTCAAGCCGGGCGATCTGGTCATTGTTGGAGATTTGTTCATCCTCCGATGCCCCGGCGTTGGCCACGGTGAGGCCGACGATCTGCTGACGAACGGCGTCCATCTTGAGGTCGACCAATTCATGGGCGCCAGCCAGTTCGCGCTCATCCGCGGTGAGCCGCGGCTGTAGCTCTCTGAGCTGCTCCTGCAGCTCCCCGACCTGGCGCTCGATATCCGCCAGGGAGTCGTCGACAGGCCCGCCTCCGAGGCTCGGATCGACCTCCACATAGGCCTGTCGGAGCGTCCCCGCATTGCCCTCCGCCTCTTCCGGCGAGCCACCCTGCGCGACGAAAAGCAGCCGACCGGTCAGGGGGTCGGTTTGAACCGACGACCCCGGTTGCGCGGAGGCGATGCCACCTGCAGCCGCAGTTGCAACTCCTAGTGCCGTGTCCAGTTCATCGGCGAGGTCCGCAACTGTTTCGCCTTCCTCCGGCACGAGACTGATGGCGGCGATAGCTCGGAACTGAGGAGCGATGTTCTGATTGTTCAGGTGGGTCAGCCCCCATCCTGCCACGGCGCCGAGAACAGCCACGACGAGTACGAAGACCCACCGATCACGGACCACTCGAATCAGACGAGTCAGATCCATATGCGATCGCGAGACTCGAGCTCGAGGTCCACCACTACCTCACTCATGCCAGAGAGGGCAGCCTCGAACGAGCCGAGCAATTCATAGAGACGCTGGCGATTGCCGGCGAGTGCGGCTTCCTCGAGTGCCGCGACAAGCTCGAATACAGTGTGAGTCTTCATTCCCTCGAACTTCACCTCGAGGATCTTGGGGTGGCTCGTAGCCATGAGTGGCCCGACGGCGAGTGTCTCGGTCAGTTTCTCCCCCGGGCGCTTTCCTGTATAGGCGATCTCGATATCCCGCTCCGGACGCAATCCGCCAAGGCGGATCATGCGCTTGGCGAGATCGACGATTCTCACCGGTTCACCCATGTCGAGGAGGAACACTTCCGACTCGACCGAAAGAGCGGCGGCATGCAACACGAGCTGAACAGCCTCATCGACCGTCATGAAATACCTGGTCATATTGGGGTCGGTGACCGTGACAGGACCACCCAGCTTGATCTGCTCGACGAAGGTCGGCACGACACTGCCTCGGCTCCCAAGAACATTGCCGAAGCGGACCGCGGTGTAGATGCACCCGTCGCGGCGATCGTTGCCCGCTTGGGTCATGAGCTCGGCGATTCTCTTGCTGGCGCCCATCACACTGCTCGGATTTACCGCCTTGTCGGTCGAGATGAGGATGAAATGACGCATCCCAACCCGGGATCCGGCTTCGATCACGTTCCGGGTCCCGACGACGTTGGTGAGAACGGCCTCCTCCGGTTCCGACTCCAACATCGGGACGTGTTTGAGGGCCGCGGCGTGAAACACCAATTCGGGGCGGATCATCTCCATGGAGCGAACCAGCTTGATCGGATCTCGGACGTCGCAGAGGATGTTGGTGATCGGACCGACCCACTGGAGACTGGCTTCGTGAAGCAGCGTCTCATCCCGATCGAGAGCCCAGACATGATCAGGCTCGAAGGCGAGGATCTGCCTTACTATCTCGGAGCCGATCGAGCCCCCGGCGCCGGTGACGAGGACCCGCCGCCCACGAATCAGGTTCCTAGCCGCGTCCAGGTCGGTCTGTACCGGTGGCCTCACCAGGATGTCCTCGACACCGATGTCGCGTACGTCGAGGGTCAAAGACCTGTTCGAGAGCACATCCTCTGCCTCGGGGATGATGCGCAAGCGGACATCTGTGTCCAGACACCGATCTACGACGGCACGAGTCCGGCTGGGGTCGTTTCCCATCACCACCACCTGGTCGGCCGAGAAGCGCTGCGCAAGTTCGCCGATCTGGTCGATCGTCCCGAGAATCGGTAGACCCGCCAGCTTCCGACCCGACTTCAAGCTCAGCTCGTCATCGGCAACGAAGCCGACGACATGACCGCCACCGGGCAGCGACGATGCTTGGCGAGCGAATGAGGCCGCCTCTCGGCTGGACCCCACCACCAGTATCGGTGGCCCATCCAAGGCTCGTCTGAAGGAGAAGAGTCTCGATCTGAACCTGACCAAACCCATCCCGAATAGTGACAACAGACCACCAAGGACGATGACGGAATATGGGACAACTACAGGAGTGCTATCGGTGAATTCCCGAGCCGCGAAGCTGATGAGGAGCAGGGTGGCGGACGCCGCGATATTGGCTACCGCCACACGAAATGCCTCCGCCGTGCTGGCATGTTCCCAGACATGTCCGTAGGCGCCGGCCCAGACATTGTAGATCAGGTGCACCAACATGATTATTGGGAGCGCCCACGCCAGATTACGAAAGAAGGTGGAGGGATTCTCCAGTCTGGGATCGACCACCCGATCGAGCATTCTGATGGTGAGGGCCAGACCATAGGCAGAGGCGACCACGAAAAGGTCCACCACCGCAAACAGGATGTCGGCTCTCACCCTCGACGCTGCGGCCACGATCGATCCTCTCCACGTCGATTGTGAGGTACCCCCAATAGTTCCGCCCAGCACGGCAACACTCCTCTCACCATCTATCCACCTCAAAAAAGGTGGCACCCCTAGGAGGGGACTCTATCAGGGTCCCCGCTTTACGGAAAGTGAGATTGGAAAGCCGTCAGAGGCAACAACGGAAGAACCTGCGGGGCGCGCCGGTGTCCGACCGCTCCCAGCGTCTTTTCGCCTGTTGACCCTACGACATTATGGTGTCCCGCTCATGCGAGCACTGGTGACCGGCGCGGCCGGGTTCTTGGGTAGGCACATCGCTCGGAGGTTCCGGGATTCCGGTTGGGAAGTGACCGGGTTCGACATGACTCCATTCAGTGAGCCTGAAGTCGAATCCCTCCAGGGCGATCTGACAAGCGCCGAGTCCCTCGAACGTGTCATGACCGGACAAGACGTCGTAGCCCATGTTGGGGCTATCGGTGACGTCTATCTGGCCGCCAACGATCCCATCCTGGCCGCGAAAGTCAACGTCGTCGGGACGGCCAATGTCGCCGAGGCGGCGGCTGCCAACGGGACGCGTGTCGTGTACGCGTCGACGTGGGAGGTGTACGGCGAACCGCGCTATCAACCGATCGATGAAGAGCATCCGACTGGGCCGGACCATCCCTACAGCATCACCAAACTCGCCGGGGAGTCCCTGCTCCTAGCCGCTTCGCGTCTGCGCGACATCCAGGTCGTGTCCCTTCGTCTCGGGACAGCGTTCGGACCTGGCCTCAGACCCAACTCGGTCTTTCGAATCTTCATCGACAAGGCACGCCGAGGAGAGCCCATAACCATTCAGGGCGACGGCTCCCAAGGACGCCAGTTCACCCACGCCTACGACATTGCCAAAGCATTCGAGTTGGCCGCCGCAGCGTCTCTCAGCGGGATCGCCCTCAACGTCGTTGCGCCGGAGACTGTGTCGATCAAAGAGCTCGCCGAGCGCGTGGTCGAGAGGTTTCCAACTGAGCTCAGCTTTGGCGAAGCACGTCCGGGCGATGTGCCCCCGGCACAGGTCAGCGCTGCACTGGCCACGGCGGAGCTGGGCTGGCAACCCGAGATTGGTTTCTCCGAGGGTTTGGACGACCTCATCGACTCCCTCGAAGACGAGTCATATTCGCAGTGACCAGGCGCACGTAGTCTTCCGTCACGGAGTCGAGCTCGAACGACTCGTGGATGTGGATCCGCGCCGCTGAGCTCAAGCGTTCCAAGAGGTCGCGATCGGCGGAAAGGGACTCGAGCGCACGGATCAGGGATGCCTGGTCGCCCGAGGGCACTACGAAGCCGGTGACTCCGTCGACAACCGCTTCCCTCACGCCTCCGACGTCGTAGGCCACGGTTACAACACCCACCGCCCCCGCCTCGAGAACTGCCCCGGGCAAGCCTTCGGTGCGAGACGTCAGCAACAACACGTCGGCCCACGCCAGATGCGGGGACACGTCGTCGACCGATCCGACCAGCTCGAATCTCCGGGCTGCGGCGAGAGGCTGTGCCGCCTTGACGACGTCCTGCTCCAGCGGTCCTGATCCGACGATCCTCAGCTTGGCGTCACCGAGCTGGGCGATCGCAGTCACTGCCGCCACGGGATCCTTTTCCGCGCTCAAGGCTCCGATCACCACGACGCGGAGAGCATCTTCCCTGGGGAGACGGGCCAGTTGGAACAAGGCCTCCGGGACACCGGTATGGGCTACCTCGATACGACCAGTCAACGATGGCTCGAGCAGCAGGAGTTGTGTCTTTGTCATCGACGAGACTGCAATGACCAGATCCACCCGTCTGAGAAGGGCTCTTTGGATCCACCTGGAGACCCCGTTTCTTATCCAATAGCGCGGTTCCCCAATAGCGACGTATATCAGCCTGGTCTTCCTGCCGGCCGTCGCCAGAACCGCATATCTGAGGGTGGGTCCGACAGCGACCACGGCGTCGGGCTCGAATTCGACGACAGCGCGTCGCAGTGCCCAGGCCATGCGAGGATGAAGCCGGCCGGCATCGGTAGGGAGGACATCGGTGAGCGCCTCCACGTTCGCCCTCGCAGACGCGTGCGTGTGAGTGAGGCTTACCGCTTTCGCTATCAGACCCTTGGCTTGCAGTCCGCTCTGCAGACGCTCGGCGAAAACCTCCGCCCCTCGTCTCGCATCACTGGCGACGACCAGCAATATGCGCTGAGAGGACGATCGTTCTGGCGCCTCGGCGGTTCGTCTCCTCCAAGCGGGGAAAGCCATCGGAGCCCGCACCGCTAGGCCCACCCGGGCCCTTCTGGAGTCGTTCAGGAGGACCGAAGCCAGGTTCACCGGGTGAACCGTCCGTCCGTCGAATCGGGCGATATCCACTCTTGGCAACTGTCGTTCGAGGAAGGTCACGGTCTCGGACACGGGTCTCAACCGTCGGAGTGCCTCAGCGGGTATATCTGCCCCAAGAGCCTCCTTGCCGATCCAAAGTGCCACATACGTCACACTGCGAAGCCCCCAGGACCCGGCGTTTTCCACGAGCTCTTCCCAGTCGACGGGATGACGGCACAGCTCCACGAAGTCGCGGAAGAGGATGAGCCGGTAGCGGTGGTCCAGGACCGAGTGTGCGGCGAGAAAGCTCCACCTTCCCCAGTCCGGGAGCTCCCATAGGGGCCCGAGAGATGCATCGGGGTGATGGGATGCGGATTCCCAGAGCTGCTCCACCGCTCCCTCGGCCGCGCCCCGCAGCTGGGTGTAGTCGAACAGGTCCCAGTGCAGATCCAGATTGAAGCGGACACCACTCACATCCTTGACGGTGATATCTCGTTTGTCTGCCTTGGGTCTCTTCTCGGGGATGGTGATCGAGGGATCCCCACTGAGCGTTTCCAGCGCCGCGTCGAGCGATGATTCCTCCACCAGTAGGTCGAGATCGCTGTAGGTTCGTTGCGTCGGGACGCGGTAGGCTGCGGCGACGGCTGGGCCCTTGATGACCGCGGCCCGGACGCCTGCCTCGTCGAGGGCTTCCAGCGTGTCCCGCAATCGTGCCCTCATGATCTCCTGCCTGGCTTCATTTCGGGCTTGGATGGCAGTGACAATGGTCGAATCGGACTCGGTCGCGAGGACCCCCATGAGGCCGTGATGTTGGGCAAGGTCGATGAACTCCGATGTCACATCGGTGTCCTCGGGCAAGCCCCTCCCGGCCGCCAAGTCCACTAGATCAGCGGACAAGGGGTCTCCCCCCGTCCAATCTGGGCTTCGATCGGTTCTCTTCATCTGCTGGCTCTGGCTGCAAGACTGGGAATGTGTCGAGACACCGTAACCGTGTGGTCGTATGCTCCACAGACGAGCTCTTCTCCAGGGCTCTCGGTCATGCATTGCACGATTTCGAGGTGGAGATAGTCGATCAGGGCCGTCTCCCGGATCTGGACGGCGACGCCCTCGTCTGGAAGATAAATGGCGCCGTCCCCTCCAACACCTCAGACGTGGCCGCGCGTCTGCCCACCCTCATGTTGGGAGACGAGCAGCAACTGCTGACTGCTGTGGATGCCGGCTGCCGGGGGTTTCTGGATGCGGATGCGAGCATCGAGGAAATCCGGTCAGCGGTATTGGCGATCTCCGAGGGGGGCGCGGTCATTCCTCCTTCGATGCTCGGCGCCCTGCTCCGCCACCTCGTGCAACGCAGGAGAGCCGCCGACAGCCTGAGCGAAGCCCTGGCCACGTTGACGGCTCGTGAGCTCGAGGTCTACCGGCTCGCGGCACGGGGCCTAGGTAGAGAACAGATCGCCCGCTCCCTGTTCATCAGCCCTGATACGGTTCGCACCCACTTGCAGAAGATCTATGGGAAGCTCGGGGTCCATTCCCGTGCGGAATTGGCCGCCCTTTCTGCACATGGCCCACAAGACGATCTGGAAGAGCCAGAAGGGTGACTCCACTGCGTCGCGGTGAGGTGTTCCAGCAAACCGGGCAGACTGGCACCGCGGTTTATGAAGCCGAGAGCGATGGCCTCCATGTCCTGAATGCCAGTGCCTTTGCCATTTGGGAGCTTTGCGACGGACAAACGACGTTGCAGGAGATGGCTGCCGCCATCGCCGAGCTCACAGGTCTCGAAATAGACGTCGCCGCCACCGAAGTGGCGGCGACCATCGAGGTACTGAGTCAGCTCGGCTTGGTGGTGACTTAGGCCGCGCTGCAGACCGTATGCGTGCCGGGGGCCACGTTGCTGTAGGTATTGCAGGTCTGGCCGGCTTTCACCCACACCGTGACCGTGCAATTCGCAACGCTGTCCGGGACCGTCAGGGACACGCAGGAGTCGCTGATCGGTGAGATGCTGAAACCCTTGTCGAGGCCGTTGACTCCTGGAGGCAGACTGTCCTTGTCGGCACAGAGTGGAGCGTTTCCTGGGCTCTCCTCCCAGCCCCCATCATCCTCCCACTTCACGAAGTAGGACTCGGTGGAGCACACAACGTTGATGCCGACATACGAGATCGCCTGGCCGCCACCAGGGGGTGGGCTGGCGGTTTGGGCGAATGCCCGCCCCATTCCCAGCGTTTGCACCACCGGCGTCATCCATACCACCGCCCCGCCGAGGGCGGCGCCTCTCCGGAGCAGATCCCTGCGACTGATTCCCTGGCCTGTTTCCTCGCCCACTCTCTTCATCCTCCTGTCCGGCGAAACCAATGGCCCGAGGGCCCATCAGTCACTCTACGTGAGGTTCGACCGCTCGTCGCTACGACAATTGTCGTAATTATCTATGCTGCCCGTCATGGGTGGTAGGAGTCAGAGAGTCGGACCGCCGGCTCCCCAGGTCGTGGAGACGGAAGTCGATGGTGACGTCTGTCTCTATGACCCAACATCGGAACGGGTGGCGGTCCTCAATGCTACGGCCAGTGACGTTTGGCGGTTGGCCGACGGGACATTCACCATCTCCGAGATCTCCGAGCTGCTGGCGAGCTCCTATGGGACACAGCCGACCTCCATCGCTCCCGACGTCGAGGCAGTGGTGTCCGAGTTCATCGAAGCAGGATTCTTGGCTCAGGAATGAAGATCCAACAACGCGCCTCTTGCGGTTATGACCTGGGCGATATCCAGATGACCGTCGACGAGCGGCACAGGATCCTGGGTACCGACTACCGGGTGCGAAGCGATGATCGGGCCCTGGGTGCAAGAGTGAGAGACCTCTTTGCCAGTTTCGAAAAGACCAGGAATGCCGCCAGAGCAGCCAACACCATTCAGATAGCTGCTTTTCCCGACGGCACACACCGTCTCCTCAGGGACTGCTACCGGGTCACTGTCCAGGGCCCGGCCGTCCAACTTCTTCCGGCATTGGTGTCGACGATCAATCGGACTGCCGTCGAGGAAAGCCCGGAGCTCGCCATCCATGCTGGCGTGGTGACGATCGGTGACTACACGATCGCCTTCCCCTCCGCTTCCGGCAATGGGAAGACGACCCTGACCGCAGCCTGTTTGCTCAGTGGTTTTTCCTACATATCCGACGAAGCCTTGGTGTTGGATGACAGTGGCTCGGTCATTCCTTATCCCAAGCCCTTGGCCCTGTCGAAGTGGAGTTGTGAGACACTCGGTATAGCCGCGGAAGGGGAAGAGACACTCGTCACCGCAGCAGACCTGGGGGCAGTGGTCGCGCAGGGTGCCAACCAGGTGACAGACGTCGTCGTCGCTGAGTTTGGTCACCCAGGCGAGGAGCTCGTTCCGCTTCCCAAGTCAGAGACGGTTCCCGTGTTGCTCGGACTTGCCTTCAACCACTTCAAAGATCCGGCCCGCGCTTTTCGAATCGCCACCGACGTCGCTTCGAGCACGCGGGTGTGGAATTTGAAATATTCCCACCCTCTACGGGCTGCGTTGTACTTGCGAGACCGACTTGGACCCGGTGTGGCGAGCAGCCTCGCCGTATGAGCCGACTGGCGCGGATCTCTAGGTTGGCGGTCCAATAGGGCGGGTCAGCCAGCCTGGAGACGGCTACTCCCGCCCCTCAGCGCACCGATGCACCCATTTTGAGGCCACCCTGCCAGTTGCCAGAGCCCTCGCCTCGCTCTATGCTCCTTGCCGCATTAAATAGACAAATGTAGTCGACTTTGTTCAATTCTGGGGGAGTGTGGATGCCGTCACTAGTCGTCTTCGTATTCGTTGGTCTCGCGGCACAGCTCGTCGACGGCTCCTTGGGCATGGCCTATGGCGTGACATCATCGACTCTGCTGGTTGCGACCGGTGTCGCGCCGGCGATGGCATCGGCCTCGGTGCATTTCGCTGAGGTGGGGACCACACTGATTTCGGGAGCATCCCATTGGCGGTTCGGGAACATCGATTGGCGAACCGTCCTGATGTTGGGTGTGCCTGGCGCGGTCGGCGCCTACGCCGGGGCCACCGTTCTCTCCAACATATCGACCGAGGCTGCCCGACCCTGGATGTCGGCAATCCTCCTGGTGCTCGGTGTGTCTCTCCTGATCCGATTTGCGCTGAGGGGCACCCGGACCGACCGCCACCATCTCGGTTTCAAGTCCAGGTTCCTGGCTCCCCTGGGATTATTCGCCGGTTTCATCGATGCGAGCGGAGGCGGTGGCTGGGGGCCGGTCGCAACTCCGACCATGCTGATCTCGGGCCGTACCGAGCCTCGCAAGGTGATCGGCTCCGTCTCCGCCAGCGAGTTTCTCGTCTCGATCGCGGCCAGTCTCGGATTTCTGGTCAACCTCGGGTCGCAAGGCATCGACTGGCCCATCGCCGGCGCTCTTCTCGTCGGTGGCGCCATCGCCGCACCGTTCGCGGCCTGGTTGGTGACAAAGGTGGCGCCGAGAGTGCTCGGCACCGTGGTCGGGTCGGTGATCGTGATCACCAACTCGAGGACATTGTTCAACCAATTCGAGCTCGAGGGAGCGATCAGGACCTTGGGCTATCTGGCGATAGTTATTGGCTCCGTGATCGCGGTCGTTCTCGCAGTGAGAGGAAACAGACGGGACCAGGAGCAGTCGGAGCTGATCACTCAGACCGTGTAGGGCTTGGTGGTCAGCCCCACCGGAACCCAGGACCCTCCGGACTGCGCGGCGAGGGTGGCGAAATCGGTCCGCTCCAGAATGGCGATGGTGGCGTCACGGACCTCGGCCCACACAGTGCGCAGGCTGCACCCGATCTCCATCGAACATGGCTGTGGCTCGTGACGGGTGGCGCATTCGATCGGGGCGAGCTGCCCCTGGAATATGCGCACGATGCGCTCCAGCGTGATATCGGCCGGATCGTGATTCAGCCGGTAACCGCCGGATGGGCCCCTCTCCGACCGGACAACGCCGGCGTCGCGCAACTGCATGAGGATCTGTTTCATGAACGCGTCCGGAACGGCCACTCGCCGGGAGAGGTCCTGGGCATTGAGCCGCTGCCCGTCGGCGATGGCCAACGCCAGGACGGCCCTGGTGGCATAGTCGGTCTTGCGCGAGATCCACATATATGACCAACCTAGTCTCCTTTATCCCTACAACGGTCGTCGGGAATATGGTTGAAGACTTGATTGTTGATGATTCAACATACGAGCCGAGGAGCCGACTCATGTCAACCCCACGCATCATCGACGGCCGCCCTGTCCCTCCGGTCGGGACCTGGCGGATCGACCACACACATAGTGACCTCCGCATAACCGCCCGCCATCTGATGGTGGCCAAAGTGAGAGGCACATTCGAGGATTTCGACGCAACCATCGTCGTAGGCGAAGATCCCCTCGAGTCGTCGGTGGAGCTCGAGGCCAAGACGGCATCGGTAACAACCGGGACCCGTGACAGGGACAACCACCTCCGTTCCTCCGACTTCCTCGACGCCGAGCAGTTCCCGGTCATCGGCTTCAAATCCACGGGCATACGGCCCGTCGGCAAGAATTGGGCGCTGACCGGTGACCTCACCATTCGTGGGGTGACCAACCCGGTTACTTTCGCCCTCACGTTCGAGGGGGTGAGCACCGATCCCTACGGCAACACAAAGGCGGGTTTCAGCGCAGCCGGTGAGATCGAGCGCAAGGACTGGGGACTCACCTGGAATGTCCCGCTCGAGAACGGCGGAGTACTCGTGTCCGAGACCTTCAAGATCGAGTTCGACGTAGAGGCTCAACTCCAACCCTGACCCCGTGCTCCTACCAGAACGAGCCCGGCTCTGTGGCCGGGCTCGTCTGGCCGACCATGGTCAGGGACATCACTCGACAGTCACAGTCTTGGCCAAGTTGCGCGGCTTGTCCACGTCCATGCCCCGAGCCGTCGCCACGTAGTAGGCGAGGAGCTGGAGCGGGACCACCGCGGTCACTGTGCAGAGCAGGTCGGGTCCAGACGGAACCCTGATCACGTGGTCTGCGACATGCCCGACATCGTCGCCCTCCTCGGCGACGAGCACGATGGTGCCCCCTCGAGCCTTCATCTCCTCCATGTTGGAGAGTGTCTTGGCCTGTACGTGGCTATCGGTGGCCACACCAACCACCACCACGCCGGGCTCGATGAGCGCTATCGGGCCGTGCTTCATCTCCCCAGCCGCATAACCCTCGGCACGGACGTAGGCGATCTCCTTGAGCTTGAGCGCCCCTTCCATGGCTACCGGGAAGTCACCGGACCGGCCCAAGAAGAACCAGTCTCGGGTGTCCACCCATGCCGAGGTCAGCTCCTTGACGTCGTCGGCACGAGCCAGGACGGCCTCGACCTGATCGGGCAGGCGAAGCAGCTCCTTCACCTGGAGCTCGATCGCACCCGGATCCAGGGCACCGCGCACCTGGGCCAGGTAGAGGCCGAGCAACTGCATCGCCACCAGCTGGGTTGTGAACGTCTTGGTGGCGGCCACCCCGATCTCGGGGCCGGCCCTGGTGTAGAGCACTGCATCGGACTCACGGGCCAGCGCCGACTCCACGACGTTGGACACACCGATCACGACCGAACCCTGCGCCCTGGCGTAGCGCACCGCGGCCAGCGTGTCGATGGTCTCCCCCGATTGGCTGATGCCGATCACGAGCGATCGGTGGTCGAGCACCGGGTCGCGGTATCGAAACTCGGAGGCGATGTCGATCTCGACAGGGAGCCTCGCCCAACGCTCGATGGCGTACTTGGCCATCATCGCCGCGTGGTAGGAGGTGCCACACGCGACCACGAACACCTTGTCGACCTCACGCAGGATCTCGGAGTCGATGGTCAGCTCGTCGAGCACGACTCTTCCGGGGGACTCGATCCGGCCGGCCAGGGTGTCGGCGATGGCATGGGGCTGTTCGAAGATCTCCTTGAGCATGAAGGTGTCGAAGCCGCCCTTCTCCGCCGCCTCGAAGTCCCACTCCACCATCCTCTCATCGAGGGGCATGCTGTTCCCCTCGAGATCGGTGAGCACGATCTCGTCCGGCCGGATCTCCACGACTCGGTCATCCTCCACGATCACCATGTGACGGGTGTGCTCGAGAAAGGCAGGGATGTCCGAGGCGAGGAAGTTCTCCCCCTTGCCACGGCCCACGACCAACGGTGAGCCTCTCCGCGCCCCGACCAGGACGTCCGGCTCGGACTTCCTCATAACTACCAATGCCAGAGCCCCATCGGCCTGGTTCATCACCTTGCGCACGGCGTCGGCAAGCGGGAGATCGGCCATCTCCTCGATCAGGTGCGCCACGACCTCGGTGTCGGTGTCGCTGTCGAAGTCGTGACCGTTCTCGACCAGTTTCGCTTTGAGATCCACCCAGTTCTCGATGATCCCGTTGTGGACCACGACGACGTCCCGTCGGCAGTCCATATGCGGGTGGGCATTCCCGGTGTTGGGGGCGCCATGGGTGGCCCACCGGGTGTGCCCGATCCCGGTGTGGGCCTCGGCCGGGCCCTCCCGATCGACCAGACCCTGCAGGTCGGCGATGCGACCGGCCTGCTTCAGGACGGTGAGCGACCCGCCATGGTTGAGGGCAACGCCTGCCGAGTCATAACCCCGGTACTCGAGCCGGGCCAATCCCGGCATCAGCACATCGATCACGGGCTTCGGACCGACATATCCAACGATTCCGCACATAACCCTTCCTTCTCTCCGTGTAATTGGGACAAACAGATGCCGTAGCGGCACTGCGCAACCCAGTTGCGTCAAGCGTTGCGTGCGGGGGGCCGATGATCGGCACTCATGGGTGGGTCTCTGTTCCGGGATCGCTCCCGGGTTTTGCTCCCATCCTCACGACCTGAGCCGGCCGGGAAGGCATCCGCCGAATACTTCGATGACCTTCCTCCTCGTCACCTCGGTGGAGTGTGAAATCTGGGGGGTGACCCCCAGACCCCCGATGAACCGAGGCCAGGCGCTGTTGGTTGTCGCACGCACGAATCAATAGAGTTCGGTTATCCCTCCTTCCCCATCGAGCTCTGCGTGATGCTCGTCAGACGATCAGCGTAGCGTCTCGCCGCCTCTTCGGAAGGGGCCTCCACCATCACCCGGATGAGCGGCTCCGTGCCCGAGGCACGTACCAGCACCCTGCCCTCGTCCCCCAGCTCGCGCTCGACCGCCCGGACCTCGTCCCAAACAGCCCCGGCGTCGTCGAGGTTGACACCCCGACCCACCCGGACGTTCTGCAGGATCTGCGGATACTCGGTTATGGCCTCGGCGCGCAGTCGACGGAGCTCCTTGCCGGTCCCGGCCACCACATCGAGAAGGCGGACCGCAGTCAGAAGCCCGTCGCCGGTGGATCCCTTGTCGAGGAAGATGATGTGGCCCGATTGCTCGCCCCCCACGATGGCCCTCTGCTCCTGCATCGCCTCCAGGACGTATCGGTCGCCGACCCTGGTCTCCGTGAGGTCGATCCCGGCCTCGGCCATCGACTTACGAAACCCCAGGTTGGACATGACCGTGGCGACCACCCTGTTGTTCTTCAGCTGGCCCTGTGTCTTCATGTGCCGGGCGATGATGGCCAGGATCACGTCGCCGTTGGCCACCTTTCCATCCTCGTCGATGGCGATGAGGCGGTCGGCGTCCCCATCGAAGGACAGGCCGATGCGCCCGCCCGCCTCCGTGGCGAGCCGTTCGGGATGAGTGGCTCCCCAGCCGGCGTTGATGTTGGTCCCATCGGGGGCGGCTGCATGGGTCACCACGTCGGCCTTGAGTCTCTCGAACAGCATCGGCGCCGCCTTGAACGCCGCCCCATGAGCGCAGTCGAGGGCGATCTCCAACCCGCTCAGGTTGTACCTGGAGACCGATGCCAAATGGTCGACGTACCGCTCGAGGGCATCCCCGTCGATGAAGCGGGTGCCCACATCGGGACCGACCTTGGCCCGGGAACCGGATGCTCGTAACCGCTCCTCGAGCTCACGCTCCACGTCGTCGGCCAGCTTGGTGCCGCGGGAGGAAAGGAGCTTGATTCCGTTGTCGTCTGCCGGGTTGTGGGAGGCGGAGACGATCGCCCCCATTGTCGCCCCGGAGGACGAGGTCAGATAGCTGATCCCGCCGCTGGGCAGGATCCCCACGTCGACCGTGTCGATCCCCACCGATTGAAACCCCGACTGCAGGGCCGAGGACAACATCTCCCCCGAACGACGTGTGTCCCTCCCTATCAGCACCGGGCCCCCACGCAGGTGGGAGCCGGCGGCCCGGCCGATGGCAAGAGCCAGCTCTGCGGTGAGCTCGGAGCCGGCGACGCCACGGACGCCATCGGTGCCGAAGATCGGCTTACCCTCGTGGAGGAGTCGGCGGAGGTCCGCCAAGGTCAGCGCTTGGTGTACTGCGGGGCCCGACGGGCCTTGCGCAGGCCATATTTCTTCCGCTCGACGACTCGGGCGTCACGGGTGAGCAGCCCGGCCTTCTTCAATGTGCCCCGGAGCTCCTCATCCAGCTCGATGAGGGCCCTGGCGATGCCAAGACGAAGGGCGTCGGCCTGACCGGTCTGACCGCCACCCTCGAGGGTGGCGTCGACGTCGTAGCGCCCCTGGGTCTGAGTGATCTGGAGCGGTTCCATGACCCGCAGACGGGTGGCCATGGTTGGGAAATAGTCCTCGAGCTGGCGACCGTTGAGGGTCACCTGGCCGGAGCCGTCGATGAGACGGACCCGGGCGACCGACGACTTGCGGCGCCCGGTGGCCTGGACGAGGGGCTTGACCATCAGATTTCCACCTTTCGGATGTCGAGCTCCAGAGCCTGCGGCTTCTGGGCGGCATGAGGGTGATCGGGCCCGGCGTACACCTTGAGCTTGCGAGCCATGTGACGGCCCAGCTTGTTCTTGGGCAGCATGCCGCGCACGGCTCGTTCGATGATCGCCTCGGGTCGTCTCTCACGCAGGCTGTCGAAGGTCTCGGCCTTGATCCCACCCGGATAGCCGGAGTGGCGATAGTAGATCTTGGTCTGGCTCTTGTCGGAGGTCACCGCCACCTTCTCCGCGTTGACGACGACGACGAAGTCCCCTCCATCGAGATGTGGGGCGTAGGTGGGCTTGTGCTTGCCGCGAAGCAACGTGGCGATCTCGGAGGCAAGCCGGCCGAGCGGGAGGTCGGTGGCGTCGACTACCAACCAGGCGCGCTCGATGTCGCCCGGCTTGGGCGAGTAGGTCTTGTTCATGGTCATGAGGTCATCGTCGGCAGGTTGAAGATACCGGGGAACGTTCGGGGAAACGGCTCCCGCCGAGGGAGCGGACATATGCTACGCCGACTACCACTTCTAGGCCAAACGCGTGATCACCCTGAACGACATCGAGGAGGCGCGGGCCAGGTTCGAGGGGCACGTCCTGGAGACTCCACTCGTCTGGTCGCAGTCCTTCAGCCGGATCACAGGCCGTGATGTCCATCTCAAGGCCGAATGCATGCAGCGGGCCGGGTCGTTCAAGATCCGGGGGGCCCTCAACGTGCTGACCCGGCTCCAGGGCGAGCCCGTGGTTGCGGCCTCGGCGGGCAACCACGCCCAGGGTGTCGCCCTGGCCGCCTCGTTCACCGGGTCGTCGTGCACCATCTTCATGCCCGAGAACGCTCCGATCCCCAAGATCAAGGCGACCGAGGACTACGGAGCGGAGGTGCGGCTGGTCGGCTTCTCGCTGGCCGATGCGGTCGAGGCGGCGGTCGCACATTCGCACACCACCAAGGCCCACTTCGTCCATCCCTACGACGACCCTCTCATCGTCGCCGGGCAAGGCACTCTCGGGCTAGAGATACTGGAACAGCTCCCCGGTGTCGGCACCGTGGTGATCCCCACCGGCGGGGGCGGGCTCCTCGCCGGGACCGCGCTGGCCCTCAAGACCCTCCGGCCCTCGATCAAGGTGGTAGGAGTTGAGATCGAGGCCGCGGCGGTCTATGCCGAAAGCCGGAGACGGGGGGCGCTGGTCACGGACTTCCCCCGCGGTGTCCCGACGGTCGCCGACGGGATAGCGGTGTCGGTCCCATCCGATCTCGTCTGGGAGATCAGCGAAGCCCGGGTCGACGACGTGGTCGTCGTCGATGACGCCGAGACCACGGCCGCCCTGGCCTACATCCTCGATCGCTCCAAGATCCTGGTGGAGCCCGCAGGCGCGGTCGGTGTGGCCGCGCTCATGGAGAAGCGCATCCCCGACGACGCGCCCGATCCGATCTGCATCGTCCTCTCCGGCGGCAACATCGATCTGATGCTCCTGGGCAAGGCGGTACGCCACGGGCTGGAGGGATCGGGCCGCTTCGCCGAGTACACCGTCCTGGTCCCCGATCAACCGGGCAACCTGGCTGCGGTGTTGCAGACCATCGCTGGCCAGGGGGGCAACGTTCTCCTCGTCGAGCACCATCGTGAGGGATTCGGGCTTCCCTTCGGCTGGGTCGAGATCGCGATCTCGGTAGAGACCCGCGACGCCGATCACGCGGCACGGATCGAGGCTGCCCTGGAGCCCTACCGGGGCTGATACCGCCCGTCGTGGGGGATCACCCCCAGGGGGCGCATCCCCATGTTCGGCACCGCCCGCCGGCGGCACTCTGGGCAGATCCGGCGTGGACGTGAGGTCACACGCCGATGTGGAGGACAGAATGCATCAACCTCGGACGAACCTGAGCAAGGCCTTTCCCGCCACCCGCAAGAGGA
The DNA here is from genome assembly GCA_025937235.1 of Acidimicrobiia bacterium. Taxonomy (GTDB): domain Bacteria; phylum Actinomycetota; class Acidimicrobiia; order Spongiisociales; family ZC4RG35; genus JARDZU01. Next base: position 10,088 of record JAICRU010000023.1, on the reverse strand, counting down.
GTGCGCCACGCAGCACCGAGCCGGTGGCCACACCGTCGGGATCACCGGTCGATGCGCTGGTGCGTGGGCTGGCCTCGATCGGGGAGAGATTGATCAGAGGCGGCAAGGTCCAGTACCGGATCCCCTGAGGGTAGGGGGGAGTGAGGGCGTCCTCCCCCCTACCCGGGCATGCCCGTCTCACCCGGCCAGTAACCGACCTCCCAGAGGACGAGCCCGTGAGGGGGGGCCACCGTCACCACCCGGCCCCGGTCAGGTGACGCGATGATCTCGGCCACCGACCCGACCGGGGTGAATCCGCGGCCGACGTCGTAACAGAGACCGACCAGGGACCGCACCATCTGCTGACAAAAGGCGTTGGCCCGGATCCAGAAGTGGAGCAATGCACCCTCCTTCTCCCAAGTCGCGTCCTCGACTTTTCGCACGTTGGTGTTTCCCTCGACCGACCGGCAGAAGGCACCGAAGTCCTGCTCACCCGGAAAGTGGGCGGCGGCCTGCCCCATCGCAGATATGTCGAGGCCGGGCCCGACGTGCCACTGATGGCCGCGCCGTAGGGGATCGGGCGCCGGGCCCAGGGACAGCGTGTAGCGGTACCTTCGCCAGAGCGCAGAGAACCGGGCGTGGAACCCGTCATCGACCATGCTCACCGCCATCACCGATATCTCCGGACCGAGGATCCCGTTCAACGAGCGTTGCAGCCGCCCGACGTCGATCTCCTCGGGGACCCGTAGCGAGACCACCTGCCCGCGGGCGTGGACCCCTGCGTCGGTGCGCCCGGCGACCGCCGTCTCGTATGCGGACCCGAGCAGAGTCTCCAGCGCGGCCTCCAGCTCACCCTGGACGGTCCGGATTCTGGAATCGGTCTGTGCCGCGTAACCCCTGAAACCCGATCCGTCGTAAGCCAGGTCGAGCCGCAGGGTGGTCATCCAGTGAGGGCTGAGAACACGGCGAAAGGGACACCGAGCAGGGTGCGGAAGATGGCGGCGATGGCAAAGCCGATCAACACCGACACCGCAGCATTCCGGGTCTCGATCGAGGCCGCTTCACGGGTAGCCACGACCAGCACCAGCAGGTACCAGATCAGGCCGATGGCGCCGCCGATCCGGCCGAACAATTCCAGGACCAGCGGGAGGACGGCAAGACCCTGAAGGGCGATGAATGTCTGTGGCCGGCCGGTCGACTGGAACAGCCTGGTGGCGGCGAACCATGATGCGAATCCCAGGATCAGCCAGGAGACCACACCGCTGATCACATACTCGAAGAGGCCCGGCAGGGAAAAGGCCTGAATTCCTCCTCGGAGCAGGATCGTGCCCACATAGGTGACCGCAGCCACCAGCGCCACCAGGATGGCGGCGTCTGCGGCGGAGTCTCCGTCGAAGTAAGCCTCGGTGAACGGTTTGCGATCGAGGATGGAGGCCCGGCCGGCCCGGATGAACATCTTGCTCACGGTCGGGCGAGGGTAGTGCCCCATCCGGTGAGATCGGCCGGCCGGCCCAGGAAGTCAGCGGCGAAGACGGACCCGCTCGATGGAGTGATCGGGCGCCTTCCTCAAGATGAGGCTGGCCCGCTCCCGGGTGGGGAGGATGTTCTCGAACAGGTTGACCTCGTTGATCCTGGCCCAGATGCCGGACGCCACCGCCACCGCCTCCTCATCTGACAGGTCGGCGTATCGGTGAAAGTAGGCGTCGGGTTGTGTGAAGGCGGTATCACGCAGGGTGATGAATCGCTCGATGTACCAGCGGCGAACGGCCTCGGGATCGGCGTCGACGAAGATGGAGAAGTTGAAGTAGTCGCTGACGAATGCCCCGACCCCTCTCGCCTGGAGGACGTTCAGACCCTCCAGGATGAGGATGTCGGGGCGGCTGATGACTCGGCTCTCCCCGGCCAGCACGTCGTAGGCGAAGTGCGAGTAGACCGGCACCTCGAGGTGCTCGGCCCCGGCCTTGGCACGGGCCACGAACTCCAGGAGGGCGCGACGGTCATAGCTCTCGGGAAAGCCCTTGCGCTCCATGAGGCCCCGTTCCTCGAGGACGGCGTTCGGATAGAGAAAGCCATCGGTGGTCACCAGCTCGACACGGGGATGGTGTGGCCACCGCGCGAGCAGCTCCTGGAGGACACGGGAGATCGTCGACTTGCCCACTGCCACAGAGCCGGCGACACCCAAGACGAACGGGCGGGGTTGGGGCGGCGTGCCGAGGAAGGTGTCCGTGACGGTGGCGAGCTGGTGGCTCCCCTGGAAGTGCAGGTTGAGCAACCTGGACAGTGGCAGGAAGCTGTGCTCGACCATGTCGACATCGAGATTGACGTTGATCCCCCGGATCTTCTCCACGTCTGGTTGGGTGAGCGTCAGGGGGGTGTTGGCCCGGAGGGCGGCCCATTCGTCACTCGTGAAATCGAGATAGCTGGGTTGGCTCAACGGTCTCAGGGTACCCGGAGATCGGCTTCGTCCTCGTGCGAGAAATTCCCCTAATACCCGGACCGATTCGGCCGATAAATGGGCGATGGGACAGTTCCAGGGCTCGTTGCGGTTGCCCGGTGACAGTAAGTCGCTGCCTGCGACGGTCCTGCTAAGCGATGGCCGTCTCCAGATCTCGTCCGGGGATCACGCCATCGGTGACTGGTCGATGGACACGATCGATATCGCCCAAGTCCCGGAGGGGATCCGGGTCAGGGCCGAGGGCGAGGTGCTCCTCCTCGACCTCCCCGACCGCGAGGCCTTCTCCCAGGCGGCTGCGTTCTATGCCCCGAAGCCGAAGCGCCTCCCCCGGGCCAAGCGCTCTCTCAAGACCCAGAAGTCGCCGTCACTGCCGAGCCGGCCTGTCGCCGCCGCCCCAAAGCCGGCCAAGCCAAAGGGTGATTCCCGGATCGACCATCTCCTGGCCCAGGCCAAGGATCGCTTACCGGACAAGACACCCGATTGGGTGTTCAGCCGTTGGGGTGTGGCCGCGGCGATCGGTCTCCTCGCGTTCTGTGTGGTATTCGCCGAGCTGGTCTCGAACCTGCTCTTGATCGCCGGCGTGATCGCACTGCTCATAGGCGGCGTGACCATGCTGGACAGTGTCATCGCCCGCCGGATCCTCCATCACAAGGTGACCCCGATCCAGGTGGTCCTAGGCGGTGGCGGCGTATTCGTTGCCGGCCTGCTGGTCGGCGTCGTCGCCTGATCGGGGTTCACCCGCCGCCTCCGCTGCCGCTCCCCCATCGTGGGGGAGACGGCGCTATCAGACCAGTTCGATGACCGCTTCCTCGGCGCCGTCGCCACGGCGGGGGCCGAGTTTGGTGATGCGGGTGTAGCCGCCATCGCGGTCGGCATAGCGGGGAGCCACGTCATCGAAGAGCTTGACCACCGCCTCACGGTTGGGGATGGTCCTCATAACCATCCGCTTGGCGTGAAGGTCGCCCTTGCGGGCCTTGGTGATCAGCTTCTCGGCCAGGGGCCGCACCGCCTGGGCCCGGGGCAGGGTGGTCGTCACCTTCTCGTGCAGGAACAGCTCGATTGCGAGGTTGGCCATGATCTTCCGATCATGCGAGGGCGAGCCCCCGAAGCGTGGGCCCTTCCGGGGGCGTGGCATCAGGAATTGCTTCCGGCGTCGGCCAGGCTCAGCCCGAGCTCGTCGAGCTTGGCCGTCACCTCCTCGAGGCTCTTCTGGCCGAAGTTCGTGATGTTGAGCAGATCATCGGAAGTCCGCTCCACCAGTTCGCCGACAGTCTTGATCTGGGCACGGCGCAGGCAGTTGCGGGGACGCTCCGACAGGTCGAGTGCCTCGATGGGCAGCTCGAGGTCGGGGGAACCGGAGAACTCGGGCTGGACTTCGCCCAGCTCGAGACCCTGACCCTCACCCATGTCGGCGAACAGGCCCATCAGCTCACGCAGGGTCTTGCCGGCCGAGGACACCGCCTCACCGGGCTCGATGGCGCCGTTGGTCTCGATGTCGATCACCAGCCGGTCGAAGTTGGTCATCTGGCCGACCTGGGTGTTCTCCACCTTGTAGGAGACCTTGCGGACCGGGGAGAAGATCGAGTCAACCGGGATGACCCCGATGACCGAGCTCGGCCCCTTGTTCCCGTCGGCGGTGCGGTAGCCGACACCGGGGGCGACGGTCATCTCCATCTCGAGACGCCCGCTTGCGCTGAGGGTTGCGATGTGAAGATCGGGGTTGACGATCTCGACGCCGGCGGGGAGCTTGATGTCCCCGGCCTTGACCTCACCGGCGCCCTTGGCCGACAGATAGAGGGTCTGGGTGTCGGTGTCCTCGAGACGGACCACGATGCGCTTGATGTTGAGGATGATGTCGACCACGTCCTCGACGACACCGGTGATGGTGGAGAACTCGTGCTCGACTCCCTCGATCTGGATCGAGGTGACGGCGGCGCCCGGGATGCGCGACAGCAGGGTGCGGCGCAGGGTGTTGCCGAGGGTGTATCCGAAGCCAGGCTCGAGAGGCTCGACGATGATTCTCGACCTGATGTCGGAGATCGTCTCCTCTTCGATCTGGGGGCGCTGAACGATCAACAAGGCATTACCTCACTTCGAGTAGAGCTCGACGATCAACTGCTCATTGATGGCGGTGTCGATCTGGTCCCTTCTCGGGTGATCGATCACATCCACCTTCCGCTCGCCGAGATCGGCACGGAGCCAGGCCGGAGCCTCGCGTCCCTGAGTATCGACAGCGTGCTGGACGACGATTGCATCCCTGCTCTTGTCCTTCAGGGTGACCACGTCGCCCGGGCGCACCTGATACGAGGGGATGTCCACCTTCTTCCCGTTCACCCGGAAATGCCCGTGGTTGACGAGCTGGCGGGCCTGGGGACGGGTGGCGGCCAGACCGGCGCGCCATACGACGTTGTCGAGCCGCTGCTCGAGAAGCTGGAGCAGGTTGTCGCCTGTGATCCCGGGGCGCCTGGCCGCCTCCTGGTAATACCGACGAAACTGCTTCTCGAGGACGCCATACATGGTGCGGAGCTTCTGCTTCTCGCGGAGCTGGACGAGATAGTCACTCTCACGGATACGGCCGCGGCCATGCTGACCGGGCGGGTAGGGGCGGCGGTCGACGGGGCACCGCTTGGACTGGCACAGCGGGGTGCGGGCGCGTCGGCACGCCTTGTGACGGGGGCCGGTGAAACGAGCCATCAGCCTCTCCGTCTCTTCTTGGGCCGGCAGCCGTTGTGCGGAATCGGGGTCACGTCACGGATCCAGGTGACCTCCATGCCCATGTTCTGCAACGTCCTGACCGCGGTGTCTCGACCCGAGCCGGTGCCACTGACGATCACGTCGAGCTTGCGGATCCCGTGCTCGCCGGCCCGGCGGGCCGCCTCCTCCGCCGCCACCTGGGCTGCGTAGGGCGTCGACTTGCGCGAGCCCTTGAACCCCACCGAGCCCCCCGAGGTCCAGGCGACGGTGCCGCCGGTCTGGTCGGTGATCGAGATGATCGTGTTGTTGAAACTCGCCTTGATGTGAGCCTGACCGTGGGAGATGTTCCTCCGCTCCCGACGACGGACCCTTTTGGCGCCTTGCTGCTTAGCCACCCTGTTCGATACTCCTACTTCGTGACCTTCTTCTTACCGGCGATGGCCACACGACGCCCCTTGCGGGTGCGGGCGTTGGTGTGGGTGCGCTGGCCGCGCACCGGGAGGCCGCGACGGTGGCGGATCCCCTGATAGCTGCCGATCTCGATCTTTCGCTTGATGTTCTGCTGGACTTCCCGCCTCAGGTCGCCCTCGACCTCGAAGTTGGCCTCGATGAAGCGGCGAATGCGGGTGACCTCGTCATCGGTGAGCTGTCGGACCCGGGTGTCGGGGTCGACACCGGTCTCGGCGCACACCTGCTGGGCTCGGGTGAGCCCGATCCCGTAGATATAGGTCAGCCCGATCTCGAGTCTCTTGTCCCTGGGGAGGTCGACGCCTGCAATACGTGCCACTCAGATCATCCTTGCCGTTGCTTGTGACGGGGGTTGGTGCAGATCACCCACACGCGGCCACGACGTCTGATGATCCGACATTTCTCACACATCTTCTTGGTGGAAGGCCTTACTTTCATCATCTTCTCCAAAGCTCGTCAGGCCATCATCAACGGACCCGGGCAGATGACTCGAGGGTCTCGAGGGTTAGGGGACGAGTGCGTCCTGGCCTGAATACGCGCTGAACGGCGCGTTGAAGCGCCGCAACACATGGAAATATTACCTGTGGGCTGCACTTTGCTCAAATTCCACCGGAACGGGCTCCTCACCGGCCGTGAACACATGGGGGCCATCGGGTGTGAGGCATACGGTGTGCTCCCAATGGGCCGAGAGCGAACCGTCGGCGGTGCGGACGGTCCATCCGTCGGGGTCGACCGAGGTGTGATGGGACCCGACGTTGAACATGGGCTCGATGCAGAGTGCCATGCCGGTGCGGAGCCTCAGCCCCTGCCCCGGCTTCCCGTAGTTGGGGACCTGGGGCTCTTCGTGCATCTGCCTGCCGATGCCGTGCCCGACGTACTCCTCGACCACCCCGTAGCCGCCGGCCTCGCCGATGGCTGCCACCGAAGCGCCGATATCGCCGAGATGGCGCCCCTTGCGCACCTGTCGGACCCCTGCCCACAACGCCTCCTCGGTGACGTCGATGAGACGTTGCGCCTCGGGGCTCACCTCGCCGATCGGCATGGTGAAAGCAGCATCGCCGTGAAATCCCTCGAAGATGGCGCCGGCATCGACCGACAGGATGTCCCCCTCCTCGAGACGGCGTTCGGATGGGATCCCGTGAACGATCACGTCGTTGGGAGAGAGGCAGAGTGTGGCGGGATAGGTCCCGTGATATCCGAGGAAAGAGGAAGTGCATCCCCGCTCGGAGATGATCCGGGCAGATATCTCCTCGAGTGCCATTAGGGAGACGCCGGGTGCCGCAGCCTCGCGGACCGCCTCGTGGACAGCGGCGACGGTGGCGCCCGCGATCGCCATCTTGGCGAATTCACGCTTCGACTTGATGGTGATCATGACTGGCCCAGCGCAGAGAGGATCCGCTCGGTGACCTCTTCGATCGGCGCCATGCCGTCGACTGGGACGAGGAGGCCTCGCTCGCGGTATATCTCGAGTAGCGGCTCGGTCTGCTCCTGGTAGACCTTGAAGCGGTTTCGTATCGTGTCCTCGGTGTCGTCGGGGCGACCTCGGCCCAGCATTCGCTCCACGAGCTCGTCTTCACCTACCTCGAAGACCACGACCGAATCGAGGCCCTCGCTCCCGATCAGCCCGTCGAGTGCCTCGACCTGTCCGGCGGTGCGGGGAAAGCCATCGAGGATGAACCCGCCGACCGCGTCCTGCTCGGCGATCCGTTCCCTGAGCATCTCGACGGTGATTTCGTCGGGCACGTAGTCGCCCGCCTTCATGATGGAGTCCACTCGAAGGCCCAGCTCGGTGCCGGCGGAGACGTGATGGCGGAACATGTCACCGGTCGAGACGTGGGGGATACCGAGACGCTCGGCCACCCTCGCCGCCTGAGTTCCCTTGCCCGCTCCGGGAGGGCCGATGAAGAGGACCCTCACCGGCTCTCCCCCACCAGGTCATGGGCGCTCGACCCCCGGGATCCCGTGTGCAGGCACCCAGCGATACGCCGGTTCATCGCACCCGAGACCGGAGAGGCTCCCGCTCCAGGGCTGAGGAAGGGCTCCTCCGACAGGGGAGGCGGGCACTCACGTCAGGATCCCCTCATAGTTCCGCATCGTGAGCTGGCTCTCGATCTGCTTCATCGTCTCTAGGGCGACGCCGACCACGATGAGGATCGAGACACCCGAGAAGGCGATGTTGACTCCCCACACCGCCCCGGCGATCGCGGGGAGGATGGCGATCACGGCGAGGAAGATCGAGCCGGGCAGGGTGATCCGGTTGAGGATGAACCCGAGGTGTTTGGCGGTCTGCCGGCCCGGGCGCACACCGGGCACGAACCCGCCCTGACGCTGGATCATCTCCGCCTGTTTCTCGGGATCGAACTGGATGGCGGTGTAGAAGTAGGTGAAGAAGATGATCAAGGCGAAGAGGATGGCGATATACCACCAGCTCACCCCGCCCGTGCCACCACCGAGGTTCTGGTCTATCCACCGGTAGATCGACTGCACCCAAGCGGCATCGGAGGGGATGGCGGTGATGATCAGCGAGGGAATCAACATCACCGAGGTGGCGAAGATCACCGGGATCACGCCTGCGGTGTTCACCTTGAGCGGTATGTAGGTCGACTGGCCGCCCATCACCCGTCGGCCCCTGACCCGCTTGGCGAACTGGATCGGGATCCGACGTTGCGCCTGGTCGACATAGATGATCGCCACGATCATCAGCAGGAAGATGGCGATGATCACGACGAACCGGATCGGCAGGTCGGCACCCCAGGTCTGGCCCCAGATCTGGCTGAACACGAACGGGAACTGGCTCAGGATGGAGACGAAGATGATCAGCGACATCCCGTTGCCCACCCCGCGCTGGGTGATGAGCTCGCCGAGCCACATCACCATCGCCGTCCCCGCGGTCATGGTCAGCACGATGAGGATGACCCGGCCCGGGGTGTAGTTGGGGATCAGGTCGATCCCACCGGTGAAGCGGCCGGTGTGGAAGAGGTAGGTGAAACCGGTCGACTGGATCAGGGCCAGGATCACCGTCAGATAGCGGGTCCACTGGGTGATCACCTTCCGGCCCGACTCACCCTCCTCCTGCAGCGCCTGCAGCCTGGGGATGACGACAGTGAGCAGCTGCATGATGATCGAGGCGGTGATGTAGGGGATGATCCCGAGCGCGAAGACCGAGAACGACTCGAGCGCACCGCCGGAGAACAGGTTGAGCAGCCCGTAGATGCCCCCTGCCTGCTGCTGGTCCTGGAAGAGCCGGACCGCCTCCAGATCGATGCCCGGCACCGGGATCGTGGCACCGAGGCGATACACCCCGAACATGGCCAGGGTGAAGAAGATCTTCGTCCGGAGGTCCGGGACCTTGAACATGTTTCTGTAGATGGAGAGCATTGCGTTCTATGTCCTACGTTCCACGTGATACGTAGGTCGTATCACCTACGGGGCACCGGTTGTCCTCAGTCGATGACTTCAACGGTTCCCCCTGCGTCCTCGATCTTCTTCTTGGCTGCGGCGCTGAAGGCATGGGCCTTGACCGTGAGCGGCTTGCTCAGCTCGCCCTCGGCCAGCACCTTCACCCGGCCCCGATGACGGATCAGGCCGCGGCTACGGAGCTCGTCAGGTGTCACCTCGGCGCCCTTGTCGAAACCGTCGAGCACGGCGACGTTGACGATGGCGAACTCCTCTTTGTTCGGGTTGGTGAACCCGGGCAGCTTGGGGATCCGCATCGTGAGCGGGGTCTGCCCACCCTCGAAGCCCGGACGCAGCGTGTTCCGAGCCTTGAGGCCCTTGGTCCCCCGACCCGCGGTCTTGCCTCGCCGACCCCCCTCGCCACGGCCGACCCGGATCTTCTTCCTCTTCGACCCGGGGGCGGGCTGCAGGTTGTGCAGCTTCAGTTGTTGTTTCTTGGCTTCGGCCATCTCAGCTTTCCTCTACCTCGACGAGATGCCGCACTTTGTGCAGCATCCCGCGCAGCGTCGGGGAATCGACGTGCTCCTTGGTCTGGTGGAGCTTGCGCAGGCCGAGAGACTCGACGGTCGCCCTGGTCTTGGGCTTCTCGCCGATCACCGACCTCCTCAAGGTCACTTTCACGATCTTGTCAGCCATACATCCTCACTTGGAGTGGGCCCGCATCGCCTCGGTGGATCGGTAGGCGGCCAGGAGGCCGGGCGGGACGATGTCTTCGGCCTGCTTGCCCCGCAGCCGGGCCACCTCATCGGGCCGGCGCTGCCCGGTCAGGGCATTCATGGCCGCCTTCGCCACGTTCAGGTGGGTCGGCGAGCCGAGCGACTTGGCCAGGGCGTCTTTCACGCCGGCCGCCTCGAGGATCTGGCGGACGGCGCCACCGGCGATGACACCGGTGCCGGGCGCGGCCGGCTTGATCAGGACCCGGGAGGCGCCGTGCTCACCGGTTGCCTGATGCACGACTGTCTGTCCGGCCATCGGGATCTCGACCATGGAGCGGCGCGCCGTCTCCATCCCCTTCTGGATGGCGGCGGGGGCTTCC
>JAICRU010000109.1 GCA_025937235.1 Acidimicrobiia bacterium | reverse complement strand
CGGAGTCGAGCAGTTGCCCCAGCCGGAGCAGCATCATCACGAAGGCGGCGGCGCCGGCTAGCCGGCCGAGACCGTTGCCCATGAGCTTCTCATAGCGATCATCCAGGCCGGCGCCCACGGCTGATCGGGTGCCACGGAGACGGTGGTCACACCCATGCGGTGGAATCCGACCAGAGTCTGTGGGGTCGAGGCCGATGCCGTCATGAGGACGGTGGTGGGGTAGTCACTCGACAGGAGTTGTTGCACACCGAGCAGCGGACGGTCGGCCACCCCGGTCACGATCACCAGGGCGCCACCACCGCCCTTCTGTCTGATTCGACCGGCTACAGCTTCGATGTCGATCGCGGCATCGGGCTGGACGAGAGCCAGACGCTCCATCGCCGAGGAGTAACGGGCAGCATCGATCGACTCGGCCTCGCCGGCCCAAAGGTCGGCATCGAAGCCGGAGCCGACCAGATGGGTGACGACCGTCGCCGCCCCCGAGACCGCCCTCTCGAATGCCTCCTGGGACTCATAGCTGGGAGCGCGGACATCCAGCAGCACCAGGGCTCGGGACTGCCAGGGCGTCTCCAGCTGCCGGATCATCAACTCATCGGTGCGGGCCGAGGAGGGCCAGTGCACGCGCCGAAGGTCGTCTCCTTGCTGATATTCGCGAAGGGTGTAGAAGTCCTCCCCGCCCCGTCGGGCATGTTCGGGGCGCGACGCCTGCATGGCCGGGTCCTGACCGCGGACGATGGGGAACCCGGTGAGCTCCTCGATCGCCGGATAGACCACGATGCGGTCGGCGGGGCCGGCTTGGCCGCTGGTCTCGGCGAGACCGAGAGGATCGTTCACTTTGAGCTGGGCGGGCCCCACCCGGTACACCCCGCGCGGTCGGCAGGTGACGCGGTAGGTGGCCGTGGCCGACTCGCCTCCCTTGAGCCTGGCCAGCTCGAATACCGCCACCCCGAGGCGGTTGACGTCGTCCTCGAGGGTGATTCGGCTCACCGACCGCTTGGAGGCATTGTCCAGCAGGAGGGTGACCGTCGTGGTGTCGCCGTCGTGGACCGTGGACGAGGCGAGACGTCGGCTCACCTCCAGGTCGGGACGCCACCGGGCGACATAGACCATGGCCACCACCTGGGCCAGGAGCAGCGCCGCCCCGATGAGGAGGAGCTCCACCTCGCCCAAGGCGTACCACAGCACGATGAGGGCGAAACCGGCACCGGACAGGGCCCAGCCTCGCAATGTGGGCATCAGGTGGCGATCCTCGAAGTCGTGCCCGGCACCCTGAGCCTGGTCATGACTTCGTCGATGAGATCGGGAAGAGTCTCGCCCCGCATCTGCGCCTCGGGTCGAAGACCCATGCGGTGCTCCATGACCGGGTGGGCCAGGGCCTTGATGTCGTCTGGGATGACGTATTCCCGGCCTTGTGAGGCGGCGCGGGCGCGGGACAGTCGCTGCAGGAACAGTGCCGATCGTGGCGAAGCCCCGAGCAGCACATCGGGATGTTGTCGGGTGCCTTCCACCAGGTCGACGATGTAGGTCTTCACCGAGGACGACACCGTCACCTCCCTGGCCGTGGCGATGAGCTCGTCGATCTCTGGTATCGAGACGACCGGCCGGAGATCGTGGAAGGTGGACCTCACCCCGTGGGTGTCGAGGATCTCCAGCTCCTTCTGGCGGCTCGGATAGCCGATCACGACCCGCATCATGAATCTGTCGAGCTGGGACTCGGGCAGGGGATAGGTCCCTTCGTGCTCGAGCGGGTTCTGCGTCGCCATGACCATGAAGGGGAGAGGCAGTGGCCGCGTCACTCCATCCGAGGTCACCTGGCGCTCTTCCATGGCCTCGAGGAGGGCCGACTGCGTCTTGGGGCTGGCCCGGTTGATCTCGTCGCCGACCACGATGTTGGCGAAGATTGGACCCGGCTTGAACTCGAACTCGTTTCGGTTGCGGTCCCACACCGACACCCCGGTCACGTCGGAGGGAAGGAGGTCGGGAGTGAACTGGACTCGCTGGAACACACTGTCGATCGAGCGTGCGATCGACTTGGCCAGTTGGGTCTTCCCGACACCAGGCACATCCTCGACCAGGACGTGGCCCTCGGCCACCAGTGCGAGTATGGCCAACTCCACGACGTCCCGCTTCCCCTGGATGACCTTTTCGACGTTGCTCGCGATCGCGTCGAATCGCTTGGAGAACGTCTCGATCTGTTGGGGGGATACCTCGGCCAAAACGACCCTCCCTCGTCGATTCTGTGGGTCAGGACTCTACCGATGGACGGTTTCTTACGTAGCTAAGGTTCCCGGGGGAGTGTCCGACCGATCCATGCACCGCGGGCCTGGACTGGGCAGGGGCCTGCTAGCACTGGCGGGCAGGCCGATCCTGTTATGGGAGGCACTGAGAGCCGCCCTGTCCATGCGACGGAGGGGTGGTCTGCTCCCGTCTTCCGACTACCTGGAATGGCGCCTGCAAACCGCCTACGGGGACGGCTCCACCCGAGCCCGAGCCGAGGATCTGGCCTCATATCTCTCGTGGCGACGGAGAATGCGGGCGACGCCATGAGAGAGAAGCTGGTCGAGAGAATCCAGGACATCCCCGGAGTGGCTTCGGTGTCACTCGACATCGACGAGATCGAGTCCGGGATCAAGGTCAAGCTCAACGACGACGCCGACGAGTCAGAGGTGCTGGAGGCCGTCCGGGCCCTTCTGGTGGCCTACGGGGTCAGGGCCGCCGACCCCTCGAGTCTCGAGATTGGCAACCGGCAGTCGCAGGCAAGAGCGGCACTCGGGGTCGATGTTCGCATCGCGCCGGTGCAGGGCGGGGCCAGGGTTGAGGTCATTGGCACGGCGGTCCGCTCCTTCCGCCTGGTCCCATCGACACCCACTGCGATAGCCCAGGGTCTGACCGAAGCCTGGTCCCAGGTGTTGGGCCGGGTCCCTCTGGAGATAACGAGGGTCACCCTCTCTGAAGACGGAGACCTTGGCGTCGTGGCCACCGACGGCACGACAGAGACGTGGGGTCACGCCGACATCGTCGATGGCTGGACACTTGCCCTGCCGCTGGCGGTTGGCCGGGCGATCGGGGTGATCGACACTCCCGAGGGCTCGGACCAGGGGAACCCTCAGGGCGATTGGTAACGTCTTTCCCGGAGCATCGTTCTCATGGCACGGGTCCTCGTATTGAACGCCAGCTACGAGCCACTGTCGGTGGTGACCACCCGCCGGGCGGTCGTGCTCGTCCTCAACCAGAAGGCGACTGTGGTGGTGGGCAAGGACGAGGTCTGGGCCTCGGAGAGCGAGCTGGTCGAGGTTCCTTCGGTGGTGCGTCTCAACCGCTTCGTCAAGGTTCCCTATCGCAGGGCGGCCCCCGTGACGCGGCGGGCCGTGTTCGGGAGGGATGGGCATCGTTGTCAGTACTGCGGGGCGCCGGCCGAGTCACTCGATCACATCCTGCCCAGGTCACGCGGCGGTGACCACAGCTGGGAGAACGTGGTGGCGTGCTGTCGCCCGTGCAACATCTCCAAAGGAGACAGGCTCCCGACCGAAGCCGGTCTCCGTCTCACCACCACACCGGGCCCACCCCGTCGCTACGCGTGGATCTATGCATCCACCGGTTATCAGGTGGACCCGTCCTGGCATCCGTATCTCGAAGTCGCCTGACGACATGACACGGGTTCGCCCGGTGACACTCGACGACGCCGGGGCCATCGCAGGCATCTATTCCCCGATCGTCCAGCACACTGCTATCTCCTTCGAATTGGAGCCGCCTAGTGCCGATGTGATCGGGCATCGGATCGGAACGGTCACCTCGGGCTACCCGTGGCTCGTTCTCGATATCGACGGTGAGGTGGGCGGATACGCATATGCGGGCCCTTTCAAGGACCGGGCCGCCTACCGATGGTCGGTTGAGACCGCCATCTACCTCGATGTGGAGGTTCGGGGCTTGGGTCTCGGCAAGTTCCTCTACACGGCATTGATCGACGAGCTCCGGGAGGCCGGTTTCGCCAACGTCTTCGCCGGTGTGACCAAGCCCAACCCGGGAAGTGAGGCACTCCATGTCTCGGCGGGTTTCCGCCCCATAGGCGTCTTCCCTCGTGCCGGCTTCAAGCTGGGGGAGTGGCATGACGTCGGCTGGTGGCACCGGCCGCTGCATGACAACCCCAGCCCGACAGAGCCGAGAGCGCTTCTCGGCTGCAGTCGCTGACACCAGCCGGTCGATCGGTCGCTTTCACTCACCCCCCTCGTGCGGGCCATGGGGAGTATTGAGTGGGGGAAAAGGTTGACATGTGGGGTGAAGTGGGTCATAGTGGGTCAGACGGCCCATGAGAAGCGGGGTCGATGGAATGAGGACGGACGGAGAAACAGAGAAGTGTTCCTCGGCGAGTACTACCACAGTCTCGACGGGAAGGGCCGGGTGGTCATGCCCTCCGGTTTTCGCCGTGATCTCGAAGACGGTTGTGTCGTCACCAAAGGTCAGGACGGGCAGCTCGTCCTATTCCCGACCGGTGAGTTCGAGGCAAGGGCGGCAGAGGTGAGGGCGGAGCCCCAGAACCGGACCGGACGCCGCTTCTCCCGAACGGTGTTCTCAGGCGCCGACCTCCAGGAGCTGGACAAGTCGGGCCGGGTCCTGGTCAAGCCGGACCTGCGGCTCTTCGCCTCCCTGGAGGCGGGAAGCGAGATAGCGGTGATCGGCGTGTATGACCACGTCGAGCTCTGGAACAAGGAGCTCTATCTCACCGACCGTGCCGAAGGCGATCGGAGATATCTGGAGGAGGACGAGTAGCTGCACCCAGATCGTGGCTGGTTCATCGCCAGCCCCCCGGAACCAATGGAAGGCCCCTGACTCCGCCCGCTTCCTTTGGTACCAGCGCCCGGGGGGCTGGCCATGAACCAGGACCGGGATAAGCGAGGCCGGGACTTCCACCGGCCGGTCCTGGAGCATGAGGTGGCCGGGTTGCTGGCCCCAGTGCTGCCGGGTGTCGTGGTCGACGCGACCTTCGGCGGTGGGGGGCACACCCGCAGACTGCTGGATGAGTTCGGAGAGAGTGTGACGGTTGTAGCGATAGATCGCGATCCTGAGGCGTTGGCCAACGCCTCCGCCCTCGGCGTGGCCTTCGTCGAGGGCAACTTCGCCGACCTCGGGCGGCTGGTGGCCGAGTTGACCGACGAGCCGATCGCGGGAGTCATGTTCGATTTCGGCGTCTCCTCCCACCAGCTCGACGAGCCGGGGCGGGGTTTCTCGTACCGGAAGGACGGCCCGCTCGACATGCGGATGGGGCCCGATGCGCCGCACACCGCCGCCGAAATCGTCAACGAATGGCCGGCCGACCGTCTCGCGGACCTCATCTATCGCTTCGGGGAAGAGCCGCTGGCTCGTCGGATTGCCCGGGCGATCGTGGACGGCCGTCCGTATGAGTCCACCACCCAGGTGTCCAACGTCGTTGCCGCAGCGATCCCAGCGGCACGCCGTCGGGCGGGTCATCCAGCTCGTCGGACCTTCCAGGCGCTTCGCATGGCGGTGAACGATGAGCTGGACGCGGTCAATTCGGGACTCGAGCAGGCGATCGGGATCCTGCGCCCGCTGGGGAGAGTCGTGGCGATCTCCTATCACTCCCTCGAGGACCGGATCGTCAAGCAGCGCTTCGCCCGAGGCGCCACTGGCTGTGTCTGCCCACCGGACCTCCCGGTGTGCGGGTGTGGCCGAAGCGCCGAGCTTCGCCTCCTGACCAGGAAGCCGATCCGACCCTCGACCGACGAGATCGAAGTCAACAACCGGGCCCGCTCTGCGGTGCTCAGGGCGGCCGAGAAGGTAGCCGCATGACGGCGGCGCGTCCGCTCCGCCAGCCCGCAGGCCGGCAGAGTCTCCGTGTGCTGCGGGGGCGGCAGACGAGGCTACGGCCGGCACTGGCCCCCTGGATGATGATGGTCATCATTGGCGTCGCGGCCTTTCTCGGGCTGGGCTTTGCCCGGACGTCTCTCGACAAGTCGGCATTCGAGCTCGATCGGCTGAACCGTGCGATCGCCGAGCAGGAGGCGATGAACGAGCAGCTTCGCCTCGAGATCGCGCGGATGGAGAACCCGGCCCGGATCGCACCTCTGGCGGAGGAGCTTGGTCTGGTCGTCCCCCAGAACACACGGCAGTTGCTGGTGGATCTCGGGGGCCCTTCTGTGGTCTCCAACGATGACGCGTTGAGACAATGAGCACCCGACGGCGCGCTGGAGCCGGGCTTCCGGAGGGAACAGGTCGTTCCCGACCACCGGAGTCGCGGCCGGGGACTTAGACGGTGGCCGCGGCCAGGGCCGCCACCAAGCCCGACCGCTCGCGGATGAGGGTCGCAGTGATCGGGCTCGGGCTGGTCATTGCCCTGCTCGGGCTCGGTTTCCGACTGTTCCAGGTCCAGGTGGTGCAGGCCGAAGAGCTGGCGGGACAGGGTCTCGACCAGCGGCTGGTCACCCGCGACCTGGCACCACAACGGGGCAAGATCTACGACCGAAACGGCGAGCTGCTGGCGATGACGGTCGAGGCCCAGAGCATCTGGGCCAACCCGGAGCAGGTCGCGGAGCCACTTTGGGTGGCACAGCAGATTGGTGGTCTGCTGGGCGTGGACTCGCAGGAGCTCCTGACCAGACTCGAGTCGGAGCGCGACTTCGTGTACCTGAAGCGTCAGGTCGAGCCCGGTGTCTCCGAGCAGATCCTCGGTCTGGGGGTGAGAGGGATCTACACCCATCCCGAGGCAACCAGGATCTACCCGGCAGGTTCGGTGGCAGCCCATGTCACCGGGTTCGTCGACATCGACGGGAACGGGCAGGAGGGCCTGGAGTACATCTACGACGAGTCGCTTCGCGGCGTACCCGGGAAGGCGGTGTTCGAAAGAGACCTGGAGGGGCGCATCATCCCTCAGGGGATGACCGACATCGTGCCTGCCGTCCCGGGAACCGACCTCAACACGACCATCGACCTCCCCTTGCAGTACCAGACGCAGCAGGCGTGTCTCACCGCCGTGGAGCGGACCAGCGCCGAGTCCTGCTGGGTGGTGGTCGTGGATGTGGAGACAGGCGGGATCCTGGCGATGTCGGGTGCGCCGGTGTTCGATCCCCAGGTGAGACAAACGCTGGATGCGAATTGCGATGCGACCCAAGAGCCCACCTGTCATGCCTTCAAGAACTTCATCGTGCGCGGCGTATACGAGCCGGGCTCCACCCAGAAGCTGATCACGGTCGCCGCCGCCCTGGAGGAAGGCGAGGTCAAGACGGGGACCGTCTTCTCCGACGTGGCCGACATCCTGGAACTGCGGCCCGATGCCTGTCGTTCCGCAGACGACGACCT
>JAICRU010000166.1 GCA_025937235.1 Acidimicrobiia bacterium | reverse complement strand
GGGTCTTGCTGTCGTGGGTGATCGGGTGCGGGCTGCTCATCGGCCTCTTGTGGCTCAAGCCCGGTCTTTTCCATCACTGATACGGGGCCTGACCGGTTCGTGATCTTCGTGCTCGTGCTGACTGCAGCAGTTGTGTTGGGCGTCGGTGTCGGACTGGACCCGAATGGTCTTCCGTCAGCGTTCACTCAGATCGGGAGCGGCATGGTGGCGGGGGCGGTCGTGGCGATCGTTGTCCTGGTCTTGACGCGCGACGCGCATTAAGGGCGATGCTCGCCAGGATCTTGTATCAAGAACCCACCAATGGCTGGCCGTTTCTCCAGTGAGCCGACGAGTCTTCGGAGGGTTCTCGTTTGCGGGGTCGTTTGACGTGGCGACTTCCCGCGTGTCACACCCTAGGCGTAGCGTTCCGCTCGATGTCGTGTGTCCACGTCACGCCAGAGATGGAATGGCTATTGACGGCCCTTCGGTCCTACCCGGTACCTCATCACGTCCTCGAGGGGTTGCAGGCGACGCCGGAATGGAGTGAGGCGCTGGCCTGGGGATGGATCATGGAGACCGGTGAGTTGACCGGCCGGGGAGCCGGCATGCGGGGCCGTTTGGATCCAAAGGGATTATCACACCTCAATTGTGACCAGTGGGCTCGGTAGGTTGCCCCGTACCGATAGAAGGAGGATCCAAATGGTCGAGGGCATCAACCGGTCGCTGGAGCAACTCGCGCAGCCACCCCCACCTCGTATGCGAGTTCAGATCTCAGATGTCGCCTGGGGTGTCTTCTGGGGACTATTCGGGTGGTCGCTCTTCGCTTTCGTCGCCTTCCTCGTCCTATCGGCGCTATTAGTAGCTGTCTGAGACCTCAATATCACACATAGGGCTGAAGGTCGCTGTGGAGGCGGCCAGACGCCAATTCATGATCCCGGCCCCGACAGTACGACTGCAACGGTTTTGAGCGCGGTTATGGCATTGGCGATGCCTTGGGCGTCGCGTGGGTGTGGGCTCATGATCCACGGGGAACACGGAAAGGGTCGACGCGGAAAGCACCATTCCGAAAGGCAACGACCCGCGGAGCTTTCCGATCCAAGAGATTAGGAATAGGGCAAACAGTGTGAGGCTGAGCAGGTGGGGTTCGGCCTCGGATTACTGCGATGAGAATGGGCCGGTGGGGAGTTCAACAATTTCAGGTTTCCATCCGTCCGGTAGAGACCACTCATCGTGTCGGTTTCCCTGCTGCCGATTTAAGGGGGAAGGATGCAGAAGCCGAGACTCATCGGCGGCCTCGCAGTCGTCGCTGTTCTGCTGTCTGCAGGAATCGCCTGGGCAGCTCTACCGCCAGGTGGCACGTTCACCGATGACGACGGGAACATCTTTGAGGGTGCGATCGAGGCGATCGCCGCCGAGGGCATCACCCGAGGGTGTAATCCGCCCGGGAACACCAGGTTTTGTCCGGACGATCAAGTGACCCGTGGTCAGATGGCGATATTCATCGGCCGCGCCTACAACCTACCGGCGACCGCGGTCGACTTCTTTACCGACGACACCGGGAAGGTGTATGAGAATGCAGCCAACCGCCTTCGCCCAGGCTGGCCTGACCCAGGGTTGCGCCCCGAGTCTTTACTGCGGTGATGACACCATTAGCCGCGGTGAAATGGCTGCCTTCTTGTCGAGGGCGGAGCATCTGCCGGATTCGACCACCGACCATTTTGTGGATGACAACGCATCGATCTTCGAGCCGGGTATCAACAAGGTGGCCGACGCTCGGATCACGCTGGGTTGCAACCCTCCGGCCAATACCAACTTCTGCCCTGGTGACAACGTGACTCGAGGTCAGATGGCAGGGTTCCTGACGAGAGCCCTCGGTCTGACTCCGATCATCCCGCCGCCGCCAGCAACGACGACCACGACCCCGACAACCTCCACAACCGTCCCGCCGAATCCGGGGGATGCCGTGGACTGCAACGACTTCGCCACATGGAGCCAGGCACAGGCTTACTACCTGACCTATCTCCCGTATTACGGAGACGTGGCGAACCTCGATGCCGTGGTCG
>JAICRU010000071.1 GCA_025937235.1 Acidimicrobiia bacterium | reverse complement strand
GACATCTATAGGTACTGCTCCGGCGCTTGGGCCGGGACGACGCCGGGGACGCGACGGCGGACGTGTTCGCCGTCGCGTGGCGACGCATCGACGGGCGATACCCCTCACCATCGTCGAGCAAGATCCCGATTCCGTGTTCCTGTCCCGGCGCTTCGTCGAGGGTGTGGGGAGGGAACCCGCCGTAGCGGTGAACGACCACTGGCAGCAGGGTCTCGACTTATACGGAGGGCTGTCCTCGGACTCGCGCTCGGTGGTCGCCCCCGGAACAGGTCTCGACATGTTGATCTGGGATCAGCCCGACCTCGTGATCGAACTGGTCCTCGACGCCGCCCGCGGATAGCTCAAGCGCTGAGGCTCTGAGCCGGGACCCGCTTCTGTGGGTCGACGAACGGGATCGAGGCGGCGACGGCGCCCAGCTCGTCCCCGTCCTCGGTGACCACATCGACTCTGGCCCGTGGCTCGGCCAGCTCGATCGGGACCCACATGTAGCCGATGTTCTTCTCGAGGCCCGGCGACCAGACCGCGTCAGTGATCCGGCCCACCTCATCACCACTGGAGATGACCGGCCAGGGTCGGGAGAGCTCGGCCCTTAACTGGTCTCCCTCGAGGAACATCCCGACCAGCTTGCGATCGACCCCGGTCTCGCGGAGACGCTCCAGCGCCCCCTTGCCCAGGTACTCCTGTTCCTGTGGCTCGACCAGCCGTTCCATCCCGGTGATGTGGAACGGGGTGTCATCGAGCGTCATGTCTGAGCCGTAGTTGAAGATGCCGGCTTCGATCCTCCGCGCCTCACAGGGTGCGATCGGCCTGATGTCGAACTCCTCACCCGCTCGTGCCACCGCATCCCAGATGGCGGAGCCGTCGCGTCGGTCGAGCACGTTGATCTCGAATCCGGGGATGGCAGTCCACCCAGTCCGGCTGATGACGACCGGGATCCCTTCGATCTCGAATTCATCCAGCCAGTAGTACCTGATGTCGTACACGTCAGACCCGACCAGCTTCTGCAGGGTCTTCGCCGCCAGCGGGCCCTGGACCTGCATCGGGTGCACGTCAGGGAGGGTCACCTCCACATCGAACCGCCCCGCCGCCACACCGAGGGCGTACAGGCCGGCGTCCGAATCGGCCAACTGCATCCACCACCTGTCCTCAGCTACGTGGAGGAGCACTGGATCGTTGACGATGCCGCCGTCGGGTGCGATCACCGGCATGTACTTGCCCTGACCCACAGCGCACTTGGTGAGATCGCGACAGGTGATGTAGTCGACGAGACGGTCGGCGTCCGGGCCGCTCACCTCTACGGTCCGCTCCACCCCCACATCCCACATCGTCACCCCGTTGACGAGAGCCCAGTACTCGACGTCCGGGTCGTCGTAATAGGCGGGAAGGTACATGTGGTTGTAGATGTCGTAGGCGGTGCATCCGGCCGCCAGGGTCGACTCGAAAAAGGGGGATCGCCGATACCAGGGGCCGAAGTAGAGGGTGGTGCTCTTCTCCAGCATCTCGCTTCGCTCGTTGGCCACGATCGACTCCTCCTCGTTTACTGAACCGTGGTTCAACCTTAGGGCAAGCAAAGGCGGGGAGGTTGGCCGCGGTCGGCCGCAGCGATTCGACTCGACGTTGCGACGCCCCCGCGACGAGCGGGTCGACGCTCAGCCGGCCTCAGTGCGGGCGGAGAAGTGAGCGGCGGCGTCCATCACCACCGAGGCGATGGCCTCGGCTCGACCTTTGGAGGGGAATCGATAGGCAGGGCCGTGGACATGGATGGCACCGAGAGCCCCCTGCCCATCGGCGAGGACCGGCGAGGCCACCGAGTTGATCCCCTCGGCGAACTCCTCGTACACCCAACAGTGGCCCTCCTCGCGGACAGTCTCGAGCCGTGCCTCGATCAGTTGGGGGTCGACCATGGTGTGGGAGGTGTAGACCTCCAGCGGGCGGCTCAGATATCGCTTGACCTCCTCTTTGGGCCACTGCGCCATGACACAGAGACCCGATGGTCCCACGTGCATGGGCACCATGAGCCCGGTGTAATCGCGGACCTGCACCGGGTTGGGGCTCTCCACCTGGACCATGTACTGGATGACGTAACCGGTCGGGACGCTGAAGCCCGCAGCTTCGCCGAGCTGGTCGGAGAGCCAGACGAGATGTGGTCGGACGGCAGTGGCGAGGGCCGACGTGGCGTCGACCGCCCCGGCCAGCTCGACCAGGCCCATGCCGATCGAGTACCCCGAGCCGTCGTCGGCGCGCGCCACGGCACCCTGTTCCTCCAAGCTGGAAAGCATGCGGGACACCGTGGACTTGGGAAGACCGACCCGTTGCGCCAGGTCGGTCACACCAGAAGGCTCCACCGCCAGGGCTTTGAGCACCTGGAAGGCACGATCGATCGACTGAACCGTCATGCGCCCACCCTCTCCTTGGCTCTTCGGTGCCATTCCACCGTCGCCTCGACCTGGTTGAAGGTGAACAAATGCATCCCCTCGAGGCCGAGCTCCCCGCCGAGCCGCGCCAGCTTCCTGATCAACCGGTCGGGGTGATATCGGCCGGGCCGCACCAGGCGAAGGATCCCACCCCGGCTCTTGGCGAGATACCTCATCGACTCGCCGACACCGATCCGGGCACCTATCGAGAGGAGACGGGTGGGTTCGACAGCACCGGGCACACCGACCCTGATCGGCAGAGCGACTCCGGTTGCCCTCATGTCACCGGCCCACCGGGCGATCGTCTCGGGCTTGAAGCACATCTGGGTCACGAGGTAGGTGGCGTGGGACTGTTTGTCGAGCATCGCTCGACGCAGGCTGTGCGCCGGTATATCGGGATGGCCCTCCGGGTATCCGGCGATGCCCACCTCCAGGAAGGGGTGGCCGACGCCGGCCATGTCCTCGAGCAGGGAGAGGGCATCGTGGTAGTCCCCGTGGGGGGGGCCGTCGCCCCCGACCACGAACACCTGACCCACCCCGGCGTCGTCCAGTCGCTTGATGATCGAGCTGAGCTGACGCCGATCCTCGACCAGTCGCGCCGCCAGATGGGGAACGGTCCGGTACCCCTTTGCCTGCAGCTCGACGACGACGTCGATGGTGGGATTCATGCCCCGGGTCGGAGAGGCAGTCACCGAGATGGTCGCACCGACGGGTATGCCCTCCGCCTTCTCGATGACCCCAGGGAGCGGGATCACCTCGAAATCGGCGACGGTGAGGAGCCTTCTCTCCAGTGTGTCGGCGGTCTCAGACATCAGAATCGGGAAAGGAGGCCTTGCGCCGATCGACCCATTCGGTGAGCTCGGCGTCGACGGCATCGTCCAACGGCGGCGACTCATACTCGGCCAGGGTGCGCTTCCACGCGTCGTGGGCCCGAGCGACTGACTCGTTGGAACCTGCCTCCTGCCACTGCTCGAAGCTGGAATTGTCGGCCATCGAGCTGCGCCAGAAGGCGGTCTCGAAGTTGGCCAGGGTGTGGGCATTGCCCAGGAAATGCTGACCTGGAGGGTTGTCGAGGAGGGCGTCGAGGGCCTGGCCGTTCTCGCTCAAGTCGACACCCGAGAGCAATGGGCCGGCCATCGAGGCCTGATCAGCGTCGAGGACGAACTTCTCGTACCCCATCACCAGCCCACCCTCCAGCCATCCGGCCGTGTGAAGGACGAAATTCACCCCGGCGAGCAGCGTGGGCATGAAGGTCGCCGCCGACTCATAGGCCGACTGGAAGTCCGGTGTCTTCGCTGCCGTGAGGTTGCCACCGCTCCGGAAGGGCACGCCGAGGCGACGGGCCAGAGCTGCCATGACGAAGAGCACCAGCGCCGGCTCGGGCGTCCCGAAGGTGGGCGCTCCCGACTGCATTGATATCGATGAGGCGAACGAGCCGAACACCACAGGGGCGGCGGGTCGGACCATCTGGCAGAAGGCCATCCCGGCCATCGCCTCCGCCAAAGTCTGCGTGGCCGTGCCCGCCACGGTCACCGGTGCCATGGCCCCGGAGAGGATGAAGGGCGTGATCAGGCAGGCCTGGTTGTTCTCGGCGTAGACCTTGGCCGAGCCGAGCATGTTCCGGTCCCAGCTCATCGGGCTATTGGCGTTGCACAACGAGACCAGCACGGTCTTGCCGGCTTCGATATCGGGGCCGAAGAGGATCTTGACCATGTCCACCGTGTCCTGGGCACGCTCCGGAGCCGTCACCGATCCCATGAACGGCTTGTCGTGGAGCCGGATGTGGCTCATGACCATGTCGAAATGCCGTTTGTTCACAGGCAGGTCGACAGGCTCGCACAGGGTCCCCCCGCCATGGTGGAGAGACGGGGTCATGTGGGCCAGACGTGCGAAGTTCTCGAAGTCGGCCAGCGTGGCGTAACGACGTCCGTCCTCGAGATCGCGGACGAAGGGCGAGCCGTAGGCCGGGGCGAAGACGACATTGGGGTCACCGATCACCACGTCACGAGCCGGGTTCCTGGCGTGCTGGGTGAAGGTTGCCGGTGCGGTAGCGATGAGGCTCCGAGCGAGGCCCTTGGGGAATCGCACCCTGGTCTCGGTGACGTCACAGCCGCCCTTCCGGAAGATGTCGAGCGCCTCGGGGAAGTCGATCACCTCCACACCGACCTGCTCCAACAGCGTGTCTGCATTGGCCTCGATCAGTGCGAGACCTTCTTCCCCCATCACCTCGACCGGCGTCAGGTTCCGGGTCAGGAACGGGACCGATTCGATCGCCCGTGCGGTCCGCGCCGCCTGCCGGGCGGCTCTCCCACCGCCACGACGCCCGGTGCTGCTCTGTTCCATGATGCGGTACCAGACTACATCATGGAACAAGCCGGGAGAACCCTCGACGGATCATCCTCGTCTCCTCCGTCTCTGTCCTGATTCGGCGCGGGCCGGCAGCACGACCACCTTCGTCAGTTCGGGATAGGTCTCGGTCCTGTGGGGGATGGCGAGCGCGGCCACGAAGTGCTCCTGGAAGCGTGGCTCGACAGCGGTCTCCACCTTCTCGATCCGTCTCGCCACGTCTTCGATCTCGTTCCGCGCTTCGGCAGAGAGGAGGGCCATCATCGCCCCTACCCCGGCGGCGTTACCGGCGGCGGAGACCCGGTTCAGGTCGCAGTCAGGGATCATCCCGAGGACCATGGCGTAGGTGGGATCGATATGACTCCCGAAGGCACCGGCCAGCCTGATCTCGTCGACATGGTCGACCCCGTAATGGTCCATGAGGAGACGGGCCCCGGCGTGAAGTGCCGCCTTGGCCAGTTGCACCGCCCGCACGTCGTTCTGGGTGATCTCGATGCGTGGCTCGAGGCAAACGACGTAGGAGAAGGTCCGCTCCAGGGGCACTACCCAGCGTGACCCGCCGGCCGGGTCACGGATCACACCATCGCCATCGATGACACCGGCCAGGAAGAGCTCGGCGACGGCCTCGATGATGCCCGAACCACAGATACCGGTCACCGACCCGAGATCGAACCCGGGGTCGTTCGACCATCCTTCCTGGCCGATCACCGAGAAACGTGGCTCCAGTGTCGACCGGTCGACACGAACCCGTTCGATGGCGCCCGGCGCGGCTCGCTGGCCGGATGAGACCTGCGCCCCCTCGAAGGCGGGGCCGGTGGGGCTGGAAGCAGCGAGCAGGCGCTGCCGGTTGCCCAGCACCAGTTCGGCGTTGGTCCCCACATCGACCAGGAGCTGGAGCGCGTCCCCGCGATGCGGGCCCTCGGAGAGCACCGCACCGCAGGCGTCGGCCCCGACATGGCCGGCGATACAGGGGAGCGAGTAGACAGTCGCCCCGGGATGGGCCCTCATGCCCAGCTCGCGGGCGCGGGTGTCGAGGGCGGACGTGGTGACCAGGGCGAAGGGAGCGGTGCCCAGCTCGCGGGGGTCGAGCCCGAGGGCCAAATGGTGCATGATCGGGTTACCGACGAGGGACAGCTCGACGATGTCCTCCCGCACTACTCCGGCATCAGCCGCCAGCTCGCCGATCATCCCATCCAACGCCTCTCTCACCACCCCGGTTAGCCGCTCTGCGCCGTCGTCGTTCATCATCACGTACGACACCCGGCTCATCAGGTCCTCCCCGAACCCGATCTGCGGGTTCATCATCCCGGCCGAGGCCAGCACCTCGCCCGATGTGAGGTCGCACAAGTGCCCGGCGATGGTGGTGGAGCCGACATCGAAGGCGACACCCAGGGCGACGTCACGAAACCCTGGCCAGATCCCGAGCAGGTCCCGCTGGTGGCGGACGGCGACCGTCACCGTCCAATCACCTCGGCGGAGCACCCTCTGGAGGCCGGAGAGCACCGTCGGGTCGACGAGCACGCCTTCGAGCCCCCACTCGCGCTCGAGCGCCGCCAACAACCGCTCCAGATCGCCGGTCGGGCTGGCCAGATCGGGTTCGGCCACCTCCACGTAGTAGAGCCGGACCACCGGATCGACTGGCAAGGCGCTGACCCCCGCCCTCTTGCGCACCACCTGGCGATGAACCTGGCTCTCCGGAGGGACGTCGATGACGACGTCTTCGACGATGAGGGCTGCGCAGCCGAGCCGGTTGCCGGGGCCCAGTGGCCGTCTCGCCCGATAATCGGTCTCGGTGGGGCCTGGCTCGGAGAGTCGGTCGGGGCGAGCCTCCATTCCGGGTCGGCTACCGATCATCACCTGGCACCGCCCACAGATCCCACGCCCGCCACACACCGAGTCGAGATCGACACCAAGGGAGCGGGCGGCATCCAGCACGGAGGTCCCCTCGGGGAACGATCCGCGACGCCCTGAGGGGCTGAACACCACCTGGCGGGTCATGGCCCGTCAGCCGCGTCGGCGGCGGTTCTCACGACGACGGCCCTCCTCGCCGGCGGCGGGAGGCTCCCGGTAGGTCCTGATCCAGGTGACGCAGTTCGGGTCGTGGCCGTTGAGGACGTCCGATGCCAGGATCGCCTGTCGGATCTCTGACTCGAGCGGGTTGGTGATGGCCGAGGTCATCCCGGCGGCCATGGCCATGGAGAGGAAGGCGGCGTTGATCCCGGCGCGATTAGGGAGGCCGAAGCTGATATTGGAGGCCCCACAGGTGGTGTTCACCCCGAGCTCATCGCGTAGTCGGCGAATCAGATGGAAGACCTGTCTCCCCGCGGTCCCCATGGCCCCGATCGGCATGACCAGGGGGTCGACAACCACATCCGAGGCCGGGATGTGGTGATCGGCGGCCCGGCTCACGATCTTCTTCGCCACATCGAAGCGGACGTCGGGGTCTTCGGAGATCCCGGTCTCGTCGTTGGATATCGCCACCACCGCCGCACCGTGCTTGGCCACCAAGGGGAGCACCTGCTCTAGTCGTTCCTCTTCGCCTGTGACCGAGTTGACCAGGGCCTTGCCTTTGTAGACCGAGAGGCCTGCCTCCAGCGCCGCGACGATCGACGAATCGACGGAAAGGGGGACGTCGGTGAGCGACTGCACCAACTCCACGGCCTTGGCGAGTAGGGCAGGCTCGTCGGCGAGGGGGATGCCCGCGTTGACATCGAGCATCTGCGCACCTGCCCCGACCTGAGCCATCGCATCCTGTTCCACCCGGGAGAAGTCACCTCTCTTCATCTCCTCGGCGAGCAGCCTGCGCCCGGTCGGGTTGATCCGCTCCCCGATCAAGACGAAGGGCCGTTCGAACCCGATCACCACCTCCCGTGTCTCCGAGGAGACCACCGTGTCGGTCAACGCGACCCCCCGTTGGTCGCCACTTCGTTGAGCGTCTCCGGGTCGAACTCCGATTCGAGTCTCGAAGCCTCGGCCGACACCTCGGCCTCCAGGTCGTCACCGCAGAGGCGCGTGTCGCGGGCCCATTCAGCCAGGTACTCGTCGGTGCCGAACAACCCGGCGTACATGGCGGCACGGTCGATGGCCACCTGGAAACGAGCCGATAGCTCGCGTTTGGCCGTATCGCTCCCGCTGCGGGCGATCACCTGGGCCGGGATGTCCCGCCAGCGAATCACGGTCAGCTGTGGCCCGATGCTGCGGGGGCTCATGCCGGCACTCCCTGCGCCACTTCGACCAGGGTCGTCCCCAGATCGCCGTAGCCGACGTGTCTGTGCTCGAACTCGAGGCCGAGACGAGCCGCCGCCGTCCTCGCCTCCTCGATCAGAGCTTGCGATTCGACCTGAGACAGGTAGACGAGGCGCCGGTAATTCCCGAAGTACTCGTCGCGGAGCCCCGGCCAGCGGTCGAGGCCGAGACCGGACCACACCAGACGGTCGAAGTGACGGGTCAGGAAATCGGTGAGATAGAAGGTGCCTGGCTCTCTCCTGTGCAGGGCCTCGAATCGGGGGCCGGTGGCATAGAACTCGTAACAATGCGCCCCGGGAAGGCGCCGAATCCCCCGTTCCTCCAGCACGCGATCGAGCAGTCCCCCCGTCCCGCAGTCTGCGTAGGCGACGAAGATCGATCGATACCGCCCCTCGGCGGCATCGAGCCGCTCTTCGACGGCGGCCGGGATCGACTCGGGCGTGTTGTGGAGGATGGCGGGGAGGCATTCGACCTCCACCCCATCGAAGCCACTCAGGTCGATCACATCCCTGATCTCACGGGCCAGCGCCCCGCAGGCGATGATCAGGAGCCGGGAATCTGTCATGGCGCCTCCCCGGAAGTGAGACGGCGGGCCAACACCAGGGCCTCGGCGGTCTCGGCGGCCACCGCAGCGTCACGGCAATACGCATCGGCCCCGACCGCGACTCCGAACTCTTCGTTGAGCGGGGCGCCGCCGACCAGCACGATGTAATCCTCCCGGATCCCCTTCTCCTTCAAGGCCTCGATGACCACCTTCATGTAGGGCATGGTCGTGGTGAGCAGAGCGGACATCCCGAGGATGTCGGGTTTGTGCTCATCGAGGGCAGCGATGAACTCGTCGGCATCGGTGTTGATCCCGAGGTTCACCACCTCGAAACCGGCGCCCTCCAGCATCATCGCCACCAGGTTCTTGCCGATGTCGTGAATGTCGCCCTTGACGGTCCCGATCACCACCTTGCCGATGGTCTCGGCCCCGGTCTCGGCGAGCAGCGGCCGTAGCACCTCCATCCCGGCCTTCATGGCGTTGGCGGCGAGCAGAACCTCGGGGACGAACAGGATCCCGTCCCTGAAATCGATCCCGACGATGCGCATCCCCTCCACCAGCGCATCGTTGAGTACACGCTGCGGGTCCCAGCCCCGATCGAGCAGGATCCGGGTTCCCTCATCGATCTCCGCAGCCAGGCCGTCGTAGAGATCGTCATGCATCTGCAGCACGAGGTCCTCATCGGAAAGTGAGTTCAGGTCGAGCTCTTCGTCGGCCAATCGATCCTCCGCCGTTGGACTGCCCGCTACACCCGCTCCGTTCCACGATGCGGGCTTGTGCTATATGTTGGAACATTAGTCTGCGACGCCATCACAGTGGATGGCCGACCATGATTGGCAAGCCAGCAAGACGAGGTTTCTGCAAGTGAGTGATCTGCCATCCAACGCCAGCGTGGTCGTCATCGGCGCCGGGATCGTGGGCAACTCGGTGGTGGGCCATCTCGCCGAGCTCGGCTGGCGGGACATCGTCCAGATCGACAAGGGCCCACTCCCCAACCCGGGCGGGTCGACCGGTCACGCCTCCAACTTCATCTTCCCGGTCGATCACAACAAAGAGATGGCGATGCTCACCCTCGACAGCCAGCGTCAGTACGAGGAGATGGGGGTGAACGTCACTTGCGGGGGCATCGAAGTGGCCCGGACCGAAGAGCGCATGGAGGAGCTGCGGCGACGGATGAGCTCGGCCAAGAACTGGGACATGGAGGCCCACCTGGTGACCCCGGCGGAGATCAAGGAGCTGGTCCCCTTCATCAACGAGGAGATCCTCATCGGCGGCTGCTACTTCCCGACCGTCTCAGCGGTCGATTCATTGCGCGCCGGGACCATTTTCCGTGAGCGCGCCACCGGCCTCGCCGCCCTGCGGACCATGGCCAACACCGAGATTCTCGACATCGAGACCGATCGGAGCCGGGTGGTGGCGGTGGTCACCGACAAAGGCCGGATCGAGGCCGAGTACGTGGTGATCGCGTGTGGCGTCTGGAGCCCGCGCATCGCCCGGATGGCGGGGGCCAGCATCCCGTTGACGCCCGCCGTGCACCAGATGATCGACGTCGGGCCCATTCCGATCCTCCAGGACTCGGGAAAGGAGCTGGCCTTCCCCATCGTTCGGGACATGGACACCTTCATGTATGAGCGCCAGACCTCAGGATCGATGGAGGTCGGCTCTTACGCTCATCGACCCATCTTCCACTCTCCCGACGAGATCCCCTCGCTGGCCGAGGCCCGTCTCTCCCCGACCGAGCTCCCCTTCACCGAAGACGACTTCGACCCCCAGCTCGAGGATGCCCTCGAGCTGATGCCCGAGATACTGTCCCAAGCAGAGATCAAGTACGCGATCAACGGGCTCCTCTCGCTCACCCCGGATGCGATGCCCCTGATCGGGGAGACCGTCGAGGTGCGCAACCTCTGGTCTGCCGCCGCCATCTGGATCAAGGAGGGCCCGGGGACGGGCCGAGCGGTGGCGGAGTGGATGACCAACGGGTACCCCGAGCTCGACCCTCACGCCTCGGATATCGCTCGCTTCTATCCCTACGCCCGGACCGAGCACCACATCCGGGCCCGATGCGCCGAGCACTTCAACAAGACCTACGGGATCGTGCACCCGAGGGAGCAATGGGCCTCCGAGCGCAACAAGCGGCTCTCCCCGGCCCACTCCCGCACCGCCGACTTGGGTGCGGTGTACTTCGAGGCCGGTGGCTGGGAGCGGCCCCATTGGTATGAGTCGAACGCGCACCTGGTCGAGCACTATGGCATCGAGGACCGGCCCCACGAGTGGGACCGCCGCTGGTGGTCCCCGATCCAGAACGCCGAGCACCTGGCGATGAGAGACCGGGTGGGGCTGGTCGATCTGGCCCCGTTCGTCATCTTCGACTTCACCGGCCCCGGGGTCCTCGACTACATCCAGACGATGACGGTCAACAATGCCGACGTGGCGGTGGGGCGCTCGGTGTACACCCCGTTGTTGACCCGGTCCGGCGGGTTCAAGGCCGACCTCACCATCCTCCGGCTCGGTGAGGAGCATTTCAGGGTCGTCACCGGAGCCTTCGATGGGCCCAGGGACCAGCACTGGTTTCGGACCCATCTCCCCGAGGACGGGTCGGTGCACTTGGCCGACATGACCTCGGCCTACACCACGATCGGGGTGTGGGGCCCGGAGGCTCGCAGCCTGCTCCAATCGATGACCCACCACGACCTGGCCAACGACGCCTTCCCGTACGGGTCGACTCAGGCCGTGGCCTTCGGATCGATCAACGCCCGGCTCTTCCGCATCTCGTATGTCGGGGAGCTGGGCTGGGAGGTGTATGTGGCCGCCGAGGCCGGAGGGCCGATGTGGGACAGACTGTGGGAGGCCGGCCAGGACTTCGGTGTGACCGCCGTAGGCGCCGGGGTCTACGGGACCACAGGTCGCCTGGAGAAGGGCTACCGACTGATGGGCGCCGAGCTGGAGAGCGAGTACAACCCCGTCGAGGCGGGCCTGGCCCGACCCAAGGTCAAGGAGCACGAGTTCATCGGCAAGGAGGCATATCTCGCCGCCCGGGACGAGGAGCCGGCCGCCATCTTGTGCACCCTCACCATGGAGGACCACCTCTCCCCCCGTGACGGGATCAAGCGGTACCCAACCGGGCGGGAGCCGATAACCACTCCCGATGGAGGCCGGATCACCGACCGCAAGGGTCGTCCCTCCTATGTCACCACTGCCGGCGCCGGCCCCTCGGTAGGCAAGTTCCTGCTGCTTGCCTACTTGCCGCCCGAGCACGCCGTCGTTGGAAACGTTCTCTCTGTGATGTACATGAACGAGCTCTACCCGGTGAAAGTGGCCGTGGCCGGCTCGACTCCACTCTTCGACCCCGACGACAAGCGGATGAAAGGGTGAGGATCCTCGTCTGCGTCAAGCGGGTCCCCGCCCCTGGCGCCCGGATAGCCCTCACCGAGGACCGGCAGGCCGTCGACGCCCGTCATCTCCCATTCACAGTAAGTCCTCACGAGGAATGTGCTGTCGAGGAGGCGGTACGGATCAAGGAAGGACACGGCGGGACGGTCGTCGTCATGACTCTCGGACCGGCCGAGGCGGAGGAACAGCTCCGTTATGCGATTTCGACGGGGGCGGATGAGGCCGTGCTGCTGGCCACCGACGGATCGGACTGGGACCCCCAAGCCACCGCGTCCACGCTGACCGAGGGAGTGAGGGACCTCGAGCTCGCCGGGGACCCCTTCGACCTGATCCTCTTCGGCAACGAGTCTGCCGACGCCGGTGGGTATCAGGTGGGGATCAGAGTGGCCCACGCCCTGGGACGGCCAGTGATCAGCGGCATCAAGGGGTTGGAGATCGAAGACCAGACGCTGGTGGCCCGGCGGGAGACCGATGCCGGCTTCGAGGTCTACCGCCTACCTCTCCCCGCGGTGGTGGCGGTCAAGGAAGGGATCAATCTGCCGCGTTACCCGACTCTGCCCTCCCGGCTCAGGGCGAAGAAGGCGGAGGTGGCTACGTCCCAGCCCACCGGTCGTCCCGGCGGTCTCGCCATGCTCCGACTCGACACGCCGCCCGAGGCGGAATCGTCGACCACGATCCTGGGGCGGGGCCCCGAAGCTGCCCCGGCGATCGCCGACCTGCTCGAAGAGCTCGGTCTGCTGTGAGCGGGGTATTCGTCTTCGTCGAGCACGATTCGGGCTCGCCGTCGGAGACATCCCTGCAGGCCGTTGCCCTGGCCGGCGCTTTGACTGAGGTGAGCGCAGTCACCATCGGGAACTGTGCGATCGGTGGTGTGGAGCGGCATGTCGTCATCGAGCATCCCCTTCTCTCGGATCATGCGCCGGAGGCCGCGGGCGAGGCTCTGGCCCAGCTCTGCCAGGCCCGTTCTCTCGACGCGGTGCTCGCGTCGGGCACCGAGCGGGGGAACGAGATCATGGCTCATCTCGCCGCCATCCTCGACCTCCCGCTGGCGGCGATGGTCACCGAGATCCGCCCCTCAGGCGACGATTGGGAGTTGACCCGGGTCAGATGGGGAGGGAGCCTGCTCGAGGAGGCAAGACTGAGCGCACCGTTGAAGCTGGCGACGGTGGCACCACATGCGGTCGAAGCGGCGGTCCGCTCTGAGGAGGTGGATGCCGAGGTCTTCGAGCCCGAACTGTCTGACGAGTTGGTCCGGACCAGGGTGGTGGAGCGGGTGACCGTGTCGGAGGGGGTCACCCTCAGCACCGCCCCGGTTGTCGTGAGCGGGGGCCGGGGAGTGGGCTCACCGGAGGGTTTCAGGGTGCTGGAGGATCTCGCCGGGCTTCTGGGCGGAGCCGTCGGCTGCTCCCGGGTCGTCACCAACAACGGATGGCGGCCCCACTCCGATCAGGTGGGCCAGACCGGGACCCGGGTGGCACCGAATCTCTACATCGCTTGTGGCATCTCGGGGGCCATCCAGCACTGGGTCGGGATGATGGCCTCGAAGAACGTGCTCGCCATCAACAACGACCCCGAGGCCCCGATGGTGACCAGGGCCGACTACGCCGTGATCGGCGACCTTCACCCCATCCTCGAGGCGGTGGTTGCAGAGGTGAGGCGGAGAACGGGGGTCTAGCCCTCGAAAGTGGGCTCAAGTTGTGTCATATTGCGTCACCCTGGCTCCCAATTTCGGAGGGTCGCTACCACAGCGACCCGGCCGAGACCCTCAGGTCTTCCATGGTGATGCCGTGGGCGGCGTCGGAGCAGAGGAAGAGGGCGAGGGCGCCGATCTCGGTCGGCGAGATGAGACGACCCTGGGGGTTGGTCTTCTCCACGTCGGAGATGTACTCGGCCCCCGACCGGTTCTCCTGTTTCTCGGCGATGTCAGCCATCCACTCCCGGCCGAATGACGTGTCGACCCAGGTCGGGCTGATCGCGTTGCAGGTGACACCGTGTGGCGCTCCCTCCAGGGCGACACATCTGGTCAAGCCGACCACCCCGGCCTTGGAGGCGCAGTAGGCGCCCGAGGTCACCGCCCCCACCGTTGCCGCGGTCGAGGCGATGTTGATGATCCTCCCCCAGCCGCGCTCGATCATGCCGGGCAGCACCTGCTTGATCGCCCGATAGGTGCCGGTGAGATTGACGTCGAGGACCTTGTCCCACAGCGCGTCGGAGTGCCCGACGATGGTCTGTTCGGCGGTGATTCCGGCGGCGTTGGCCAGGATGTCGACCTGGCCGAACCGCTCGATCGTCGCCTGGAAGAACGCCGCCACCGAGTCGCCCGACGTGACATCGAGGTCGAGTCCGATGCCGGTTGCCCCTTCCTCCTCGATCAGAGAGACGGCGTGGTCCATCTGGTCCTGCCCCGGCATGTGGACCACCTCGCCCTCGGTCCTGTGACCACCGGCCAACAGCGAGCCGATGCTGACGTTTGCTCCCTCGGAGGCAAAGGCCACGGCCATGGCCAGGCCCATCCCCGAAGCACCACCGGTGACCATTGCAGTCCTGCCCGCCAGGAAACCATCACCCACTCGATCCACCTCCCTCGGTTGTCCCCGGCCTAGTACGGGGCCTCGACGTCACCCATCTCCACGTAGACACTCTTCACCTGGGTGTAATGGTTGAGGGTGACGAGGCTGTTCTCCCGACCGATCCCCGATTGCTTGTAGCCTCCGAAGGGCATCTCGATCGGGGTGATGTTGTAGTTGTTGATCCAAGTGGTACCCGCTTCGAGCCGGGCCACCACCCGGTGGGCGCGCTGAACGTCTCTGGTGAACACACCGGCGGCGAGGCCATAGGCGGTGTCGTTGGCCCGGGAGATCACGTCGTCTTCGTCGCGGAAGCTGAGGACCGCCATCACCGGCCCGAAGATCTCCTCCTGCACGATCGTCATGTCGTCGCTGCATGCGTCGAAGACGGTCGGCTCCACGAAATAACCGGCGGCCAGGGACGGGTCGGTCGGCCTCCCCCCACCTATGACCAGCTTGGCGCCGGCCGCCTTGCCCGCCTCGATGTATGAGAGCACCTTTTCCATGTGCTCCCTGGAGATGAGTGCACCGACATGGGTGTCGGGGTCCATCGGGTCGCCGATCTTCATCTTCGAGGTGCGGGTGACCAGACGATCGAGGAATTCGTCATGGATCTCCTCATGCACGTAGACCCGGGTCCCGTTGGAGCAGATCTCACCCTGGGTGTAGAAGTTCGCCATCAACGCCGCTGACACCGCGTTGTCGAGATCCGCGTCGTCGAAGATGATCAGCGGGCTCTTCCCACCCAGCTCGAGGGTCACCTGCTTGAGGGTGGATGCAGCATTGGCCATCACGATCTTGCCGGTGCCGACCTCCCCGGTGAGCGAAACCTTGGCCACGTTCCGGTGTGAAACCAGGGCCTCGCCCGTGCGATGGTCGCCTTGCACCACGTTGAACACCCCATTGGGGAGACCGGCTTCGGTGTAGAT
>JAICRU010000080.1 GCA_025937235.1 Acidimicrobiia bacterium | reverse complement strand
GGCCCTGGCCACCCTGGTCGTCAACAAGATCCGGGGCACGTTCTCCTCGGTTGCGGTCAAAGCTCCCGGATTCGGCGAGCGTCGCAAGGCCATGCTCCAGGACATCGCCATCCTCACCGGTGGCACCGTGATCTCCGAGGAGGTCGGCCTCAAGTTGGAGAACGTCACTCTCGACATGCTGGGCCGTGCCCGCAAGGTGGTGGTGGCCAAGGACAACACCACCATCATCGACGGGGATGGCACCGAGGCCGATGTCAAGGCTCGCATCAAGCAGATCGAGCGTGAGATCGAGAACACCGACTCGGACTGGGACAAGGAGAAGCTCCAGGAGCGTCTCGCCAAGCTCTCCGGCGGTGTAGTGGTCATCAAGGCCGGAGCGGCCACCGAGGTCGAGCTCAAGGAGAAGAAGCACCGCATCGAGGACGCGGTCCAGGCGGCACGTGCTGCCGTCGAGGAGGGTGTCGTCCCCGGGGGTGGTGTCGCCCTGCTCCGTGCCCAGAGTGCAGTCGACAAGGTCCGTGGTGGGACCGACGACGAGAAGGCCGGTCGCTCCATCGTCCGCAAGGCGATGGAGGAGCCCCTCCGTCAGATCGCGATCAACGCCGGCTACGAGGGCGGCGTTGTAGTGGAGCGAGTCCGGGCCGCCGAAGGCAGCACCGGTTTCAACGCTGCGACGGGTGAATATGCCGATCTGGTCGCTGACGGGGTCATCGACCCGGCCAAGGTCACCCGCTCGACACTGCAGAACTCGGCTTCGATCGCGGCCCTGCTCCTCACCACCGAGGCCCTCGTGGCCGAGGAGAAGGAGCCCGCCCCGGCCATGCCTGGGGGCGGCCACGGTCATGACGGTGGAGGCATGGACTTCTAGTCCAAGGGCAAACGTCCAGGGAAAGGGGCCCGACAGGGCCCCTTCCTCTTTCTCAGGTGGCGCCGTCGGTGTAGGAGGCCAGGTGCTTTCGCCCTCTGGATGCGGTGATGGCTGAGATCATCGTGCCCACCTCCCTCGCGTCGCCGGCCCAGCCGTCGGCGCCGAGGCGTCGGGCACTTTCCTCGTCCTCGATCGCCGCCCCCCCAATCAACATCGGAATCGCCCCGATCGAATGGCGGATGGTCTCGATCGAGGAAGTGGCCGTGGCGAGACCCTCGCCGTTGACCACACTCAGGGCCACGGCCGAGAGGTCGTCGACCGCGCGGATAGCAGAGGTCAAAGCGGATGCCGGCGTGTCGGCACCCAGGTTGAGGACGCGGTAGCCGTCCGAGCGCAGGACGTCGGCCAGCATGGCGAGACCCAGGTCATGGCGCTCACCGGCCGGCATCGCCAGCACCACGGTTCCTTTGGCGCGTCCCCTGCTGGCGAAGCGAGGTCCGAGGCGGCCGATGATCGCCGAGGCCACGTTGCTGGCCAGATGCTCGTCCTCGACGCCGATCTCCCCGTCCTGCCACAGCACCCCGATGGCATGGAGCACGGGGGTGAGGACATCGCAGTACAAGTCACGGGGCTCCAATCCGGACCCGATCGCGGCTTCGACCACACGCCAGCTCCCGGCTTCATCACCGGCCAGCATCCGGGCCTGAAGACGGGTGTGCCAGGGAGCCGAGCGTTTGCGGGCAGGGACCGTAGGGGAGGTGTCGAGTCGTTCCAGGTCAGCGGTCTCGATGCGCCAGCCCGACCTCTCCTTCCGGGCCGGAAGCATGCCCAGCCGGACATACCGGTACACGGTCATGTAGTGCACGCCCAGCCTTTGGGCAGCTTCGTTGATGGTGAGAGCGCGGTTGGAGGCCACTGGCATCTCACTAAAACCGATGGCGAGGTCTCCAGAGTGTGGTCCCCAGGGCCCTGCTCAAGCGGCGAGAGTCCCGCCGAAGACCTGCCAGGCCAGCGCCGACTTGGCCACGAGGCTCAGGATGATGTAGGCGCGCTCTCCGTACAGATAGTCCTTCCACCGGCCGACTTGCCGGTACTGCAGCCACATGTTCAGGGCGAACACGTTGAAGAAGGCAAACAGGGAGAAGAAGATCGCGTAGACGAAGCCGGGGGGTTGGGCGGTGCTGCCCGGTGTGAACAGGTAGAAGCCGATGGCCACCCACGGGATGACGGCCGGCACGCAGCCAAGCCAGAACGGCAGCAGTGATCCCCCGGGTTGTTCGTATTTCTCCTGGATCGCGCCGAAGAAGATCATCGAGGCGTTGACGCCGAAGAGCGCGATGAGCGCGGCCACGTCGGTGATGCCGGTCAGCATGGCGATCAGGACGATCATCAGCGAAGAGGACAGCGAGTACTCCACCCACCGGAAGTTGTTGCGCCGATGTGCCAATCCGGTCTTGTAGCGCTCGAAGAAGACAGGCGCGGAGATGAGCAGGTGAAAAACGGCGGATAAGAAGAGGAAGAGCGCGACTCCCCAGGCAACCGATATGTCAGCCAACGACGTGGGTGGCCCGGGCGGGGTGCCTGGGGGCCCGGCGAGATATGTGGCCGTCACGGGGAGCGTGAACGAGTTGGCCAGGAAGAGGACAAGCCCGGCCTGGAGGGCGTGAAGCACCCCCATCGTGATGTTGAATCGTCGGAGACGGGTCAGCTTCGTCACCCAGTCGGACTCGTCTCTGATGTCGGTAGTAGTCATTTCTCCTGATCTTTCTATGTTGCGAGGGCCGGGCCCCGGCTGTTTGAGCCCGATCCTCATTGGCGTCTGGGAGGTCAGACGCTCAGCTAGGGACGATCACCTTGTCGATGATGTGGATCACGCCGTTGGAGGTCAGGACGCCGGCGGCGATCACCTTGGCTTCGTCGACGAGACCGTTCCGTCGTCGACCCGGATGTCCACCCCTGAACTGTTTCTGCCTTGGCAAGAGTTTAGTACTAAATAAATGGGAAGTCCAAGCCGTCGGAGGGTCAGTGAGTCATTTCTGTCTGAAGGCTTGCGGAATTCGAGCCGATAGGCACCGCCGAGGCCGCACAGGCGTCACTCAGTTCAGGTCAAGTCCTTCGGCGAGGCGGTCCAGGTAGCCCACGGTCTCCTCGGGGCCGAGAGATCGTATGTTGAAGATGGTGTGGTCGACGCCGGCCCCGATAAGGGATTCGATGTCGTCGGGGCGTGCGCCGTATGCGATGATCCGGAATGTGGCGGGATCACGGCCGGAGGCGGCAACGGCCTCTCTCACCCGGCCCACCTCTCCGACGATGTCCATCCGGGTGGCCAGCGGCATCCACCCGTCGCAGAACTCCACCATGTCGGCGAGGGTGCGGGGACCGACGGCGGCTCCCATCAGGATTGGGGGGTGGGGGACCTGAACAGGCTTGGGCCAGGCCCAGGACGCCTCCATACACAGCAGTTCGCCCTGATAGGAGGCTTCGTCCTGGGTCCACAACGCCTTCATCAGCAGCATCTTCTCCCTGAGCAACTCTCGCCGCCGGGTGTAGGCGACACCGTGCTGGGCCATCTCCTCCTTATTCCAGCCGTACCCGATACCCAAATTCAGACGGCCACCTGAGAGGGCATCGAGCGACGCCACCTCCTTGGCTGTCCAGATCGGGTCTCGCTGGGCGACCAGGGCGACCCCAGTCCCCAGCTGGAGTGTGGTGGTGACGGCGGCCGCATACGCCAGCGCGACGAAGGCGTCGTGGGAGCGCCAGTAGTGGTCGGGAAGTGGAGGCGCCCCCTGCTGGCCACCCCAGGGGGTCACCCGCGAAGACGGGATATGAGAGTGCTCGGGGAACCAGAGTGAGTCGAACCCCCTCGCCTCGACCTCGCGGGCCAGGTCGTCGGGGCGAATTGCCGTATCCGTCGGAAACATGAACACTCCGAATTTCATCCTCACG
Source organism: Acidimicrobiia bacterium (assembly GCA_025937235.1). Classification (GTDB taxonomy): domain Bacteria; phylum Actinomycetota; class Acidimicrobiia; order Spongiisociales; family ZC4RG35; genus JARDZU01. Next base: position 9,342 of record JAICRU010000080.1, on the reverse strand, counting down.
AAGCTAGGCGATGAACCTCCACCAACGAATCCGGAGCGAGATCGAGAACGAGGGCCCAATGGCGTTCGAGCGGTTCATGGACCTGGCCCTGTACGACCCCGATGGGGGATTCTTCACCACTGGCACGCTCCGCTCCGAGCGGTCGGGCGACTTCCTCACATCGCCGGAGGTGAGTTCCCAATTCGGGGAGACCCTTGCTCGCTACGTGATCAGGGAGCGGGAGCGGATCGGAGAGCCGTTCGAGCTGGTCGAGGTTGGCGCCGGCTCCGGCTCGCTCATCGGGCCCCTTCTCCAGGCAGTCGACGTGCCCGCCCTTGCCGTGGAAGCGTCTCCCGCGGCTCGTGATGCACTCGTCGGACTGATCCCCCCAGATCGTGTGCTGAGGGTATTGCCGGAGCGAATCCGGGGTGTAGTGATCGGGAACGAGCTGATCGACAACCTGCCCATGGCGCTGGCGCAGCGAGTCGACGGGGGATGGCGTGAGCGATGGGTCGGTGTCGATGACCAGGCGTTGGCGTTGGTCGATGCCCCGCCCCGCCCTGAAGTCGTGGCGTGGCTCGACCAATTCGCCGGGGATGTCCGCGAAGGAGGCTGGGTCGAAGCCCAGCTTGCCGCGGCCTCGTGGGTTCGGGATGTGCTGGGGCGGCTCGAGGCGGGTTCTCTGATCTTGTTCGACTACGGGGATACCGCCGAGAACCTGCTTCCACGCCGACAGGACGGCACCCTCCGGACCTATCGGGCACATCATCTCGGGCCACATCCCCTCGACGAGCCGGGTGAGACCGACATCACGGCAGACGTGAACTTCACCGCTCTCGCCGCGACCGCTGAGTCTGGTGGAGCCGTGGTAGAACTCCAACGACAAGACGACTTCTTGATCGGGTTGGGCCTCGGCGAGCGTCTCTCCGAGCTTCGTCATGCCGAACTGAAAGCGGCTCGATCCGGCGACGACATGGAGCGGCTGCGGCTGCGAACTCTGAAGACGGAGGCTGAGACGCTTCTCCACCCCCGCGGCCTCGGCGACTTCAGAGTGTTAGTGGCACGTCGTTGACGTCGCATCGGCGGAAGCGGCGATATGAGGGAGCATGCCCGGAGATCAGGCTCCCGACGGCCCGGTCCGGTTCGGGGCGTCGTTCCTATTCGGCCGCGCTGCTGACGTAAAGGAGTCGCGTGTGCCGCCCTTCGTTATGCAGGGCTCGTATATGTGACCCTTGCATTAGGGATCCGGTCTATCCGCCGTTGGTCACCTCCACCAGGGTGTAGCCGTAGGGGGTGGTGCCATCGGAGTGGGATACCGCGCCGAGGTAGGTGCCTGGAGCCAGCCCCGTCCAGGTGGCGTCCACATCGGCCACCGTGCCCTGGTCTGCCTCCGTCGGCCCGGTCACCGACAGCGAGTCACCCCCTGCCACGGCGGGCACATGCCAGGTGTGGAGCGTGTAACCCGCGGTCGCCGTGGGCGGGAGGAGCCCCCAGCCATGGACGTAGAGGGTGTATTCCCCATCCGCCGGTGCAACGAGATCGATGATCTCATTGGTGCCTCCTGCAGTCGATTCGGCGACCAGGGTCTCACCGAGGTACAGGTACAGGTCGATGTCCGTGTCGGGTTGGACACCGGTCAGGTCGGCGACGTCGAGCGTGATCCGCAGATGGGCCGCACCGCTGATGGGGATCGTGTGGGCCGTTGTGCCGGTGGTATCGGTACGAACGAAGGTTTGGTCCGGATCCTGTGCCACGCTCCCCGTGATGCGAGTGTCGCCGGCGAGCCCGTGGGCCCCCGGGAGGTAGGGCCCTCTGTACCCGAAGGCAACCGGGAAGCTGATCGTGCCCTCGGCCCCCGTGCCGCTCACGGAGTCGGGGAACGCGATGGCGGTGGCTTTCACCGCGATCGGGCTTCTCACCCGGTTGCGGCCATCCACCCAGGACAGTGAGCCGAACCGCCACGCATCGAGAGGGGCATCCACGGTCACGAAGGTGACTTCGAAGGTCGCCGACTCACCGGGGGCGAGCCGAATGCGATCGGGGGTGACCGTCACGTCGAAACCGGCCGGCTCGTCGACTCGGGCCCGATAGGTGTCGGTCTCGTCCGAGACGTTCGTCACGGTGCGGACGACGGGCTTCTCTCCCGGTACCTCGCTGACCGCGATCGATGGGTAATTGAGGTCGGTTGCGATCGTCGATCCGCCTCGAGACACGGCCAGGGCGCAGGTCGCCGCCGGGTCCACGAAGATCTCAGGCGCCGTTGCACAGAGGAAGCCGAAGTAGTCCCAGATGTTTGCGTCATATACCAGCCCCGGGTTGAAGACCGAGCCTTGACGAGAGGCCCGACTGGCCGGGTCGACATGACCCGCTCCGAAGTCGAACGGGTCGGCTCTCGTGGTCCCGTCTTCCTTGCGCACGTCCTGACGGGCGGTGGTCATCAAAGCCGACTTGGCCCGGGCCGGGGTCCAGTCGGGATGAGCCTGCTTGAGCAATGCCAGCAGCCCGGCGACGTGTGGGGACGACATCGATGTCCCCGAGATCGACTGGAACAACTCGCCCGGTGAACCGAGGGTCGGGGTGAGCGAGCTGCCGGCGAGGATCTGCACTCCGGGCGCCGTCACGTCGGGCTTGATGATGTCGCCGGAAGCGGGGAGGCCCACCGGGCCTCGGGATGAGAAGGCGGCCATGCTGTTGCCTCGCCGGCGCTTTTGCTCTCCGTCCGTGATCTCAACCGTCGAAGCGTCGCCGTTGTGCGCGATGTACTGCTTGAGGGCCATCCCATCACTGAAGGTGATGTTCACCGACGGGATCACGTGGTTGTCGGTGAGCAGGTCTTGAAGGTCGTCCACGTTGTACAGGACCATGCCTGCTCCCCGGGCGTCGGCCACTGCCTGGCTCTTCTCGACTCGGGCAGGGCCGCCCCGGAGACAGAGCACCACCTTGCCCGCTATGTCTCCGGTGAAATCGATCGCCGGGTCGCACAGGGCGTTCCCGTGGCTGGCCGCGTCGACAAAAGGCAACTGGCCTCCGGTGCCGGGCGTGATCGAAGCGCCTTCGTATCTCCCGGTGTCCTTCTTGAGCCAACGCGACCACCGGTTCTGGGAGGCGCCTTCACCGGTGATCACCTCGGCGACATATGTCTTGGCCTGCAGGCTCGCACCGACTGTGGTGACCCACGGCGTCGTGGCCGGGCTCCCGATCGATGACGCACCGGGCCCCGTGTTCCCGGCCGAAGTCGCCACGAAAACCCCTGCGTTGGCGGCAAAGAGGAAGGCGAGGTCGTCGGGCCCGGTCAGGCCGGGCGTGGAGCTCCCGATGGAGTAGTTGATCACATCGACTCCATCTGCGACGGCCGTGTCGATTGCTAGGGCGAGGTCGCCGCCGAAGCAACCCAGGTTTCCGCAGGCGCTGTAGGCGACCACATGTGCGTCGGGGGCGATCCCGCTGATGTGACCGAACTCCCCTTCGAAGATCGAGGTCTCGACATCCGGGTTGCCGACCGCGGTGCTCGCCGTGTGCGTTCCATGCCCGTCGTAGTCGCGGGCCGTGGCGTAGGTTTCGGAGCCGATGAACTGCTCATAGAGGACCCGCATGTCACGAGCGCCGATCAGCTTGTTGTTGCATGTGAACGGCACGTCGGTCGGGTTGTGGGCGCTGTTCCCGAAATCGCAACCCGTGCTGGGCACAGTGACCGCAGGGTCAGGGTTCAGATCGGGGATGTTGGCGAGGGTTATAGGGGGCGGCCCTAGATCGGGACGGGCCGCAAACGACGGGTGCTCGGGCCAGATCCCGCTGTCGATGACGCCGACCACCACCCCGGCCCCGGTGAACCCGCTGTCCCATGCGCCCCGACGGTCATCGAGACCCAAGAACTCGGGTGATTGAGAAGTGTGGAGTTGGCGCAACTCGTCTCGCTGGACCAGGAGCACACCCTTCTGGGCGGCCAGGCTCTCGGCCTGGGCCGGGGTGAGAGAGGCACTGAATCCGTTTATCGCAAAAGCGAAGCTGGCGACGAGGGCACCGGGGTCGATACCGGCACTCTCCAAGACTTCGACCTTCTCGGTCTCGAGCTGCGTCGAGTACTCCTCGACGGCCGAGCTCGCCGCGTCGGGGGCCTTGGCGCCTTCCGGGGCCAACTCTTCGTTACCGAGGACTGGCTCGGTTTCCATGACCACCACATAGGGGGCCTCGGTCTCAGCGGTCTGGGCTACGACATCCACCGGCTGCCCGGCTCCGACCGGGATCGCGGTGGCGAGGGCCGTGGTGAGCACGGCTAGAGACGTAACCAGCCTGCGTCTCATCCAGGGTCTCCTCCTGATTGTCCAGCACCGCTCTCGACGGTGCACCCCCTCGACGGTTATCAGCCCCATCGGCCCGGCGGGACCCTACACAACTGATCTGCCATGGCCAATGGGGGAACCGCTGCAATCCAAGCGACGTCCTATCTTTGATGACGAGTCGTAAGGGAGAAGCCATCCTGCTCGCGACGCTGGTGGCGATACTCGCCGCATGTGGATCGGGCACCGACCCAGATGCCGTCGGGGATGCCACGACAGTCGCCGTCACGACTCCGACGACCGAGAGCGATACCACCATGCCCAGCAACGAACAGCTGCCGATTGTCGCACCGGCAATAGATGATCTGGCCCAGCGTCTCGGCTCCTCATCCGACGCCATCGAGGTGGTGTCCGCCGAGGAAGTGACCTGGCCCGATGGCAGCCTCGGGTGCCCGGAGCCGGGTATGTCATACACCCAGGCACTTGTGGACGGTTCGAAGGTCGTCCTTCGTCACGAGGATCGTGTCTTCGTCTATCACGCCGGAGACGATGACCAGCCATTCCTCTGCGCTTCCAAGGACAAGGACGGCGGCCACGAATTCCTCCCCCCACCGGGATTCAACGAGTGAGACGGATGGAGGGGCGTCTGGCGACGCCCCTCCATGTCATGCCCGGGCGCCTTGCACTATCCGGTACTGACCTCGACGAGTGTCAGATCGAACAATCCGTCAGCGTCGTTGTGACCGACGGCGCCCAGATAATTGGCCCCGGGATCCAACCCTGACCATCCGGCCACGATCGTCTCGGTCGCACCCAGGACTGCGTCGGCTGGCTCAGAGACGATGGTGAGTGACCCGGCGTCGGCCGTCAGGGGGACATCCCACGTGTGCATGGTGTAATCCACGGTCAGGTCAGTCGTCTGCCATCCGTGCACATAGAGGGTGTACGTGCCGTCTTCTGGGCTCGTCAGCTCGATGAGCTCAACCGTGCTCCCTGCTGTGGAGGATGCCACCTCCTCGCCGTCCTTGTACAGGTAGAGGTCGATGTCGATAGCTGACTCCGGTGGAGTCAGATCGTCGGTGTTGAGCGTGAGCCTGAAGAAGGCCGTGTTGCTCAACGTGATCTCGTGAGCCGTTGTCCCCGTCGCGTCATTGGGGTCGAAGGCCTGATCCGGATCCTGATCGACCGAACCGACGATCGGCACATCGGCGGCCAATCCGTGAGCGGTTGCGTCGTACTCGCCGTCGTAGCCGAAGGTGATATCGAACGAGGTGGTCCCTTCGACTCCCGTTCCGGTAACGGCCTCGGGCGCGTCGAGCTTGGAAGCCGCCACTGCGATCGGGCTCCTCGCCTCGTATCCATCTCCTTCCCAGGTCAGCGAACCAAACCGCCACTCCCCGATCGGGGCTCCGACATTGTCGAAGGTGACCTCGAAGGTCCTGCTCTGACCTGCAGGGATGGTCAGGCGGTCGGGGCTGACGGTCACCTCATAGCCGGCCGGGTTCTCCACCGTCGGGGCCAGCTGGAGAGTCGATCCCGAGACGTTGGTGACCGTTCGCTGGACTGTGAGGGTTCCGGGCACACCAGACGCCCCTATCGACGGGTAGTTCAGGTTCTCGGAATCGGTCGGGATCCCGGCCGATTCCAGGGAGCCACACGTGGCCGCGGCGTCGCCGAACACTTGGGGTGCCGCGTCACAGAGGAACCCCAGATACTCGAGGAACCCGGTTTCATAGACGATGCCCGGGTTGAACATCGAATTCGGGTCGCCGACCGGCCCGCTGGGATCCACGTGGCCGGCACCCATGTCGAATGCATCGGCTGGCGTCGTGCCGTCCTGTTTGAACACGTCCTGTCGTGCGGTCGTCATCAACGCCGACTTGGCCGCGGCCGGCGACCAGTCGGGGTGAGCCTGCTTGAGCAGGGCGAACAGACCGGCGACATGCGGACCGGACATCGAGGTGCCCTGGATGGATTGGAACAACTCGCCTGCCGCGTCGAAGCCCGGGGCAGGTGAGTTGGCCGCCAGGATCTGCTGGCCCGGAGCGGTCACGTCGGGCTTGATGATGTCGGGACTGGCCGGTGTGCCTGTCGGTCCTCTCGATGAGAAGTAGGCCATCACCGAGCCTTGCCTGGGCTGGGCCACACCTGTGTTGAGCTCCGCAGCCGCGTTACGAGGCGGACGTGTCGCCGCCAGGGAGGCGATGTAGTCCTTGATGACGAGGCCATTCTCGAAGGTCACGTGAACCGTAGGCACGTGATGGTTGTCGGTGGGCATGGTCTGATGAGGGAAGTCGTTGTAGAGGATCATCCCCACACCGCCCTGATCGAGCACGGCCTGACTCTTCCCGGCACGGAGTGTCGCGCCCTTGCACAGGACAATCCCTCCCCTCGGCTGGGGACGGAATCGGACTTCGGGATCGCACGTCTCGTTGCCAAGCGTGGCTCCGTCGACCAGCTTTGTGCTCGGGAGGCTGGGCGTGACCGAGACCCCAGGGATCTCCTCGCCATTGCCAAGGACAACCGAGCCCTCGAAGGACCGGTCGTGGAGGCTCGCGCCGACCGAAGTGACCCAAGGCGCCGCAGTCGGGCTGCCGATCGTGCTCGGGTTGGGTCCCGCGTTTCCGGCGGAGTTCGCTATATACACGCCGGCGTCGGCAGCGAAGAGGAAGGCTATCTGATCCGCCGAGTCGAGGCCGGGTGTGTTGCTTCCAATGGAGTAGTTGATGACGTCCACTCCATCCGCCACCGCCCGATCGATTGCGTCCGCAAGATCGCCGGTGAAGCAACCCAGTTCGCCGCATCCCTTGTAGGAGACGATGTGGGCCCGATGGGCGATGCCGCTGATGACACCGCGGTCGATCCCGAAGATCTCTGCCTGGACGTCGGCATTCCCCGCAGCAGTGCCCGCGGTGTGGCTCCCATGCCCGTCGTCGTCACGAGCGGAGTCGTAGAGCTCCGGCCCGATGAAGGTGTTGTAGAGAGTCCTCATGTCCCGGGCCCCGATCAGCTTGTTGTTGCAATCGAAGGCGACGTCGTCGGGGTTGTGGGACGTGTTGCCGAAGTCGCAACCCGGGAGGATCACTTCGTTCTCTGGATCGGGATCGACGTCGACGTCCTCGATGGCGACCGGCGGCGCCCCATAGGAGCCGTCGTCGGCGAACGACGGGTGCTCCGGCCAGATGCCCGAGTCGATCACCCCGATCACCACACCTTCGCCGGTGAACCCTGATGCCCACGCGCCCCCGGCGTCGGTCAGGCCGAGGAACTCTGGCGAGGTGTCGGTTTGAAGCTGCCGCAGCTCATCGGGGACGACCGAAATCACGTCTTTCTGGCCGGCGAGGCGCTCGGCTTCGGCGGCGGTGAGCGCAGCGGCAAAGCCGTTGAGTGCGAAGCCGTAGTCTACGAGGATCGCCGATGCCGAGACATCTGCGGAGGCGACGGCGTCGACATGTTGTGTCTTCAGATGCTCTCGATACTCCCTGACCGCCGGGGCGGCAGGATCGATCTTCTCACCGCGTGCGGGTGCGGTGGCGGCCAGCCCGGGCACATCCCCCTCGTAGGCGACGACGGGGTCGCCGGCCATGAGGACGACATACGGGGCCTTGCCATTCGAGGTTTGGTGGGCTCCCGAGGCAAGGGGTGCGGCCCCCGCCGGGATGCTGGCAAGCGTCGTGACCAGCGCGGCCACGACGATGAGAAGTCTCCTTCTCATCTTCCCTCCTTGGGTTGTCTTGGCCTCCCCAGGCCACCCCGGAGGTGCAGAGCCTCCATCGACGACGATACACCATGACCATGCGGCATGTCCGACCGAGCGGGGTTTAGGGCTGTTATCAACCGTCGCCGTTACCATTTCAGACATGAACAATCTGAAGACGGTCGCCCTGCTGGCCTTCATGAGCACCCTGCTCTGGCTGGTCGCTGTCTCGCTCTTCCCCGACGGTGGGTTCATGCTCGGTTTCCTGTTCGTCATCGGGTTCAACGTGCTCGCCTACTTCTTCTCGGACAAGCTGGCCCTGGCCACCAGCCGTGCCCGTCCGGTCACCGAGGCGGAGCTCCCCAATGTGTATGCCATCGTGCGGCGTCTCGCTCTACAGAAGAACATGCCGGAGCCGCGGATCTACCTGATCGAGTCGCCCCAGCCCAATGCCTTCGCCACCGGCCGCTCGCCGAAGCACGCCGCAGTTGCGGTCACCTCCGGAATCCTGCAGATCCTCACCGACGACGAGTTGGAGGGGGTGCTGGCACACGAGCTGGCCCATGTCAGCAATCGGGACATCTTGATCAGCTCGATCGCGGCGATGATCGCCTCAGCTCTCACCATGCTCGCCCGTATGGCGTTCTGGTTCGGTGGTGGCGACAATCGGGGGAGCCCGCTCGGCGCCATCGGCGCGATCATCTCCCTCGTCGTCGCCCCGATCGCGGCGATGCTGATCCGGCTCGCCATCTCCCGTACCCGGGAGTTCCAGGCAGACGAGACCGGCGCCGAGACGACGGGTCGGCCGATGATGTTGGCGAGCGCCCTGGAGAAGATCTCGGCGGGCGCTTCCAGGATCCCGATGAACGTCAACCCGGCGACGGCGCAGCTCTTCATCGAGAATCCGATGAAGGCCCTTCGCGGTGGCGGGATGATGAAGCTGCTCAGCACCCACCCGCCGACCGAAGAGCGCATCGCCCGTCTCGCTCAGATGGCGCAGGGAGTTCGCTGACCCACTCCCCATGGAAGGTGTCACGGATAGGTGACGACCGGATTCGGCATGGGTTGGTAGAGGTGTGACCGCCCGGTAACATCGAATATCCCGGACCCAGCGTTTGTTGACGTGTGGTCACGGCTTGCCGGGATGCCCGAGCGGCCAAAGGGAGCAGACTGTAAATCTGCCGGCTGACGCCTACGGAGGTTCGAATCCTTCTCCCGGCACCAACCGGCCGATCGCCGGCTCGTGACAACCAAGCCCCGTTAGCTCAGTTGGTAGAGCGCTTCCATGGTAAGGAAGAGGTCTCGGGTTCAAATCCCGATCGTGGCTCCATTTACAATAGTAGTTTATACTGTTATAATTGTTTAGTTGTGAAGCATTTATATAAATCG
>JAICRU010000130.1 GCA_025937235.1 Acidimicrobiia bacterium | reverse complement strand
TACTTCGGCGCTCCACCCCGGGGCAGCCGAGGCATCGAGGAGGATCAGCTTCCCCCCTGAGATCTGCACCGTCACAGTGCCCCCTGCGCCCACCTCATAGGTGGTCGGGCCGGCGTTCGCCGGAGCCGGCGCACGGGTCTCTTCGCGGTTGTCGTCGTCGATGCTCGTGCCGGTCGTGCCTTCGTTGGCGGTGCTCGTCGAGCTGTCGGGCACCGAGGTGCTGGTCGAAGAGGTGTCGACCAGGCTGACGCTGGTAGTCGAGCTGTCGACACCGGCGCCCGTGCTGGCCGGGGTCGAGGAGCCCGTGGTGCCCGAGCTCGAGATACTCCCGGATAGGTCCGGTGTCGACGCTCCCAGACTGGAGTCGGTCGAAGTTCCCTGAGAGCCGGTCGACGCGATGCCTTGGACGCCGCTTCCCGACGCCCAGGCGACACCGACGAGGGCCAGCCCCGCGATCGCCGCAGTGACGACACTCAAGATCTTTCTGAACATTGGGACCTCCATTGTCGATCTCCCGGTCCCAGTGTTCGGAATGGCCCCTCATGGCCGCATCAGCGGCGTCTCAAGAGCACCTCAAGACCGTGAGGCCCGCCATTCGCGACGGAGCAGGCCGTAGATGTGGGAGTCGACCCATCGGCCCCGCTTCAGGTGAGAGGAGCGGATCGTTCCCTCGCGTTGCATCCCGAGTCGTTCGACGAGCCGCATGCTCCTCGGGTTGTTGGTGAAGATCTCCGCTTCCATCTTCTCGTGATCGAGCTCGCCGAAGCTGAGGTCGAGGACTGCGCTGAGGGCTTCACTCATCAAACCTCTCCCCCAATAGGGTTTGCCCAGCCAGTACCCGACGTCGCCTCGCCCGGGCTGATCCGAGGGACGGGCACCGACCATCCCCATCGCCGTGCCTTGGGTTCCGGTCGACTGCCCGGTCTTGTCGTAGATCGCCCAATGGAACCCACCCTCACCGAACCGGTCGGTCTGGGCCTGACGGATGAATCCGATCGTGTCGCTGATCTCATCGGGGCCATCCCAGATCAGACCGGCGGTCACCTCCTCCCGGTCTGCGCCACCGACCAGCTCATACAGGGAAGGCGCATCCTCCTCCGAGGGCACGGAGAGCACGAGCCTGTCGGTCTCGAGGCGATAGGTGTTGGTGGCGGCCCGGTCGGGGCCCTTGCCCGTCATCCACTCCAGTATGCCCTTGGGCCATCTCGAGCACCGATGAGTTTCTTTTGCATGGCTGTCACCCAATCCCAGGCCCGGCTCCGTCTCAACGTCATGATCACCGCCACAGGTGTGATGGACAACGAGCAGGTATATCGGTCCTACGCGGTCGAGCTCACCAGGTATGCGACTGGCCTGGTCGGGCCGTTCGATGCTGCCGACGTGGTGACCGACGCCTGTCTCAAGGCCTTCTCCGCTCGGAGATGGCCCGAGGTGAGCAACAGGAGGGCGTATCTCTACAGGGCCGTGTTGAGCGTCGCCACCGATCATCACCGGAGCACGCTGTCGAGACGGCTTCGAGAGATGAAGGTGGCTTCACCGGAGACGGCGCCTCAGCAGGATGTCGACCTCGATGTCCTGCGGGCGGTCGAACGTCTCTCGGTGCAACAGAGGGCGGCCGTTCTCCTCACCTATTGGGCCGATCTCCCGGGGGAGGCAGTCGCCGATCGGATGGGCATCTCGACCGGGGCTGTGAAACGTCATCTGGCCCGCGCCCGAAAGCACCTCGAGGAGTGGCTGTCATGAGCAGATCCGACGACCGAAAGATGAAGGAACTGGTCGATCGGCTGGTGGCGATGTCGCCAGAGCCACCGCCGTTCCCGGAGGAGGTTTCAGTGACTCAGCGTGAAGAATCATCGAAGATGCGGCCGATCCTGGTCTTCGCCGGCGCGGCCCTGGTTGTCCTGCTGGCGGCGGGGATCCCATTGCTGCTGGCCAGAGGTGGGGGAGACGTCGAACCGGTGGCCACTACCACATCGACGGTGGCGTCGACGGTCACCACGGTGAGCGAGGCCACCTCCACGACCGGTGCTGCTCCGACCACGACCTCCCCCGTGGTGACGACGACCCAACCCGCTCCCACGACGACAACTGAAGCAGCAACCGAGACACGCGGCGTCGTCGTGTTCTTCATGCAGGCGCCGGAGAACTCCTTCACGGGGAATCCGGCATTGGTCGCACTGGCTACCACGGTGCAGGCATCGCCTGAGGCATCCGACGCCCTGGCCGCGCTTCAGATGTTGACGACCGACGAGCTGTTCCTCCCCGACGGGATCGAAACCATGATCCCTGACCCGGTCGACGTTGTCAGTGTCACGCGAGAGGATCAAGTGGTGACGGTCGACATGAACGAGGCTTTCCTCGATGGAGCGGGCGGGCTCCTGGCGGACATGACCATGCTGAACCAGCTGATCTTCACGGCGGGTGAGGGCGTAGAGATCGCTGAGGTCCTGTTCACCGTCGGCGGCCAGCCGGTCACCGCGTTCGGATCGGAAGGCTTGGATCTGTCGCAACCGGTCGGACGGGACGCATTCCTCGATCAGCTCAACTCGGTCAACGTCGATGCACCCGTGTTCGGTATGCCAGGGGACCCCTTGGTCGTCACCGGTTTCGCCAACGTCTTCGAGGCAACAGTGAGCCTGGAGCTGATCGATGATGCCGGCGAAGTCGTGGTCGAGGACTTCACGACAGCGACATGCGGGACCGGGTGCTGGGGGGCCTTCCGGTTCGAGACGGGACTCCCCGACCTGGATAACCCATTGCTGACGGCGCGGGTTTTCTGGCACTCGGCCGAGGACGGGTCACCCTCTGACGTGGTCTCCGTTCCCATCCTGTGGGGCGACGACGTCCAGTGGCCCGATTACACCGTACAACCGAGCACTCCCTGATCTCCTCCGGTCGGCCCGAGGCGTCATACTCCCGGCATGCCTTTGGACCACTACCGGGAAGCCAACCGGGCTAATTGGGACGCCCGCGTCCCAATCCATTACGAGTCACATGAGTACGGGGTCGCCCGGTTCATCGCCGACCCCACCCATCTGAGCGGTGTCGTCACCTATGACAAGGAGAAGCTCGGGGATGTCTCCGGAAAGACCCTGCTCCATCTCCAGTGCCACATCGGGACGGACACCATTTCGTGGGCCCGGCTCGGGGCCACAGTGACCGGCACCGACCTGTCCGAACGGTCGATCGAGGCGGCGAGACGCCTCAGCGAGGATTCAGGGACTCCAGCCCGGTTCGAGGTGGCGGAGTTGTACGACACACCGGAAGTGGTGGATGGGACCTTCGACGTGGTCTACACGGGCGTGGGTGCCATCTGCTGGATCCCGAAGATCGAGGAATGGGCCGAGGTGGTCGCACACTTCCTCGCCCCGGGTGGCACCTTCTACATGCGGGAGGGACATCCGATGATGTGGGCCATGGATTGGCTCGAGACCGAGGAGCTCCGGGCGACCGTCGCCTACTTCGAGACCGACGAGCCCGAAGGCGAGGAAGAGACAGAGACTTACGCGGGCGTCGGTGTAGTCGCCAGCCCACTCAACTACGGATGGAATCACGGGATGGGCGAGACCCTCGATGCCCTCATCCGGGCCGGTCTTCGCATCGACCGGGTCGAGGAGTACGACGAGTGCGAATGGCAGGGGTTGCCGATGATGATCCAAGAGGACGACGGGATGTGGCGTCTCCCCGACCGAAGAGAGCGGCTGCCTCTGATGTGGTCCGTGCTGGCGACCAAGGTCTGAGATAGGTCTTCCGACCCTTCAGTCCCTTCGCGAGATGCCGATGGAGAAGGAGTAAGTCTGTAACAGGACTTTCTTCCTCCTCCAGTGCGAGAGGGGCCACTCAGGTGGCCCCTCTTACGCGTGGCGGCCCCCAGACGAAATGCCGGAGGAAACCCGAGCCGAACCTTCGCCCGCGGTCGCAGGGGAGTGCCGGTCAGTGGTATCTCAGGCGAGACAGGTGATGGCGGAGAACCCAGAACCGGCTTCGGTCCACTTGGCACCTTCGTCGTCCGAACGCCACACCGTGCCACCATGACCGGCGTAGGCCACGTCTTCGATGACGGCCAAGCAGTGGCTGTCCAGGTTCTCGTCGAACCACTCGGGCAGCCCGTCTCGACAGGCCTCGAACGACCCACTGGTGATGTCAGCCCTGTAGAGACGCGCCTTGTTGGTACGTGGCCCTGTCGACGCCGAGACCAAGACAGTGTCACCCACAAGAGCCACTGCCCGGCAATACGGAGCGTGAAGGCCATCGTCCCGATATCCGAATACCAGCCCGTCGGATGATTGGGCAAGACCGCGGGCGCACGCGGCCAGCACGGTCCCGGCCCGAGTTCGATCGGCGATCACCTGGTGGACATCGGCCTCCTGGTCGAGGGTCGGGCTGAGCCCGTCGTAGTCATAGCGGAGGATGCCGCCGACGTGGACGTTGACGTACACGGTCCCGGCAGCGTCCCCGGCCATCGACCTCACGTCGGGCGGTCCACCCCAAGGTGTGTGCCAACGCTCCCTTCCCGGGGCTGCGGCGAAAACGGTGTCTTCCACCAGACGACCGCCATCGACCTGGAACAGCCGCGCTCGGCTCGCGCCGATCAGGACCCTGTCCTCCAGCGGTAGCACGCAGTTGAGGACGACGGCCTCCGGGCTTTCCGCCACCTGTTCGCCGTCGCGGTGAACCCTTCCCTTGCCATCCACCGCCCACCAGGAATCCCCGGCTCGGGCGGCATGATTGACCCTGGTGCCGGCTACCAGTGGCCGGCCGGGATCGTGTAGCTCGAACAGGCCGGCCGAGGTCCCGACGATGAGGTCCATGGTCTCGACACTAGGTGGAGGTTGGCCTTACTCGGTGAGGACCGAGACGATCTCCGACACGGGATAGACGATGGAGGTGGTCGTATTGGGCACGTCGAGGTACTCCCAGTCACCGCCTGTGACCCGCCACCGGGCAGTCCATGCGTATGAAATCCCCAGGTCGTATCCGCTGTCGTCCTTGAGCTCGTAGATATGGCGGGCACCGCCGTCGGGATACCCGGCCAGCATCGTCTCATCGGCGGGAAAGGTGTCGACCCGCCTGTCGCCCCAATCCACGACGACTCCACTCACCTCGATCTCGACATCGAGGGTCACGCCGCTGGCGCTGGCCAGTTGGGTCTGGTGGATGGGAGGCACCGGCACCGATACGAAGGTCTCCAGACCGGTGACGCCGTCACCCGGGGTCGGATTGACCTCCGGGCTGGGCGGCGGATGGACGAACGATGTCACATATTCCCAGGCCTCGGCCGAGGGGTCGACGGTGGCAACCGGCTCTGAGGTGCATCGCCGGTAGTAGCCGGATGGTCCGGGCGAACCGTCCACGATGAGCGCCAGCTCTGCCCCGCCGTCGGGATTCAGCGGGATCAGCTGGTAGTTGGTCTCGGCACTGGTGACATACCAACACTCGCCCTCGAGGTCGAACCCGATGTTTGGATAGAGCCGACCCGGGACCGAGTTGTCATTGGCGTAGTCGACGACGTCACCACCGGCGAGGCGGCAACGGGT
>JAICRU010000144.1 GCA_025937235.1 Acidimicrobiia bacterium | reverse complement strand
GGGGGTGGAGTCACTGGAAGGGCTGGCCGCTTCCGGCGCCCTGGAGTCGATCGGGCTGGGACGTCGGGAGGGGATGTGGGCCGCTGGTGCCCTGGCCGAGATCGACCCCGAGCGTCTGGCTCTTTCCCCCGGGGTCGATGCCCCGTCCCTGCCTGGCATGGATGCCGAAGAAGTGCATCGGGCGGACCTGTGGTCGACCGGGGTGTCCAACCGCCATCCGATGAGCTTCGTCCGAGATCAGATGGTCGGATGCCTGACCGCGGCCGAGGCGCTGGCCATGGAGCGGAACGGGTCCCGGATCAAGGTGGCCGGGGTGGTCACCCATCGTCAGCGGCCCGGCACCGCCAAGGGCGTCTACTTCCTCAACTTGGAAGATGAGACCGGTCTGCTCAACATCATCGTGCTACCCGATGTCTGGGCCCGGCACAGGTTGGTGGTGAGGAAGAGCCCGGCCCTCGTCATCCACGGGCGTCTCGAGTATCACGATGGGGTGACCAACATCGTGGCCCGCGACTTCGAACCGATCGGGGTGCAAACGGTCCAGTCGAGGGATTTCAGGTAGATGCCAGGCCCGGCTGGAGTGCCGGGCCCGTCATCCTTCTGGCCCGAGTGCCTCACCCCAGGCCCTCGAAGGCCTCGGCCTTCTGGGAGTGGAGGGCGGACTTACCGGCGTCGGCCATGATCTGCTCGTTCGCCGAAAGTTCTCTCGGGTTGTTGCCCGAGCCCCCGCCGCCCTCCCTGATGTATTTGGCGGTGGCGGTTCCAGGTAGGGCCAACAAGGCCGCCAAGGCCAAGGCGGCGATCGTCCTCTTGCTCATGCCGATTTCCCTTCTCCATGGCCCGCCCGGTCGGCAAGGCCCATGTCGCCGACCTTTGGGGAGACTGCTCAAGAGGACGTTCAAGACGGGAGGGGACAGGTCAAAGACATGTCAGGACGGCGCTTTGACGGTTCTTTGACGCAGCGCTGGAAGGCTCAGACAGTCCTCGTCATCGCGACCGATGGCAGAGCACCGAATTCAACGAAGGAGGGAAGATGCAAGCACCACTGAGAAACTCGACGAATCGGCGTATGGTCATGGCACTCCTGGCAGTGGCTTTCATGACCGTTGCAGTGGCCGGCTCCGCCATGGCCCACGCTGAGCATGAGGAGCAGGAGTCTGTGGCTCTTGCCGAGCTTCGTTTGGCCACCGTCTCTTTTCATTCCATCGAAGCCGTGGAGCAGGCCGGGTACCAGTTGGGCTACATCCCGCCGTTTCTGCTCAATACCTGCATCGCTCACCCCACCGACGGGGCCATGGGCTTTCACTGGTTCAACCACGACAAGATCCATGACACGACTGTCGACCCCAACAGCCCCGAGGCCATGGTCTACGCCCCCCGGAGCGACGGATCTCTTCGGCTGGCCGCG
Source organism: Acidimicrobiia bacterium (assembly GCA_025937235.1). GTDB lineage: Bacteria > Actinomycetota > Acidimicrobiia > Spongiisociales > ZC4RG35 > JARDZU01. The sequence continues at coordinate 2,234 of JAICRU010000144.1, read as the reverse complement.
GTCGAATGGGTGGTGCCCAAGATCTTGTGGGAGGCAGAGCACGGTGTAGGCGCCGCCCCCCCGACGGTGCTGGGTCATGAGATGCACATCCTCAACCCGGCGCTGGGCTGGTATGTCGCCCACGCCTGGGTGTGGATGCACAACCCGTCCGGCGTGTTCTCCGACTGGAATCCGAGGGTCGACTGCAGCTGAGGGGTGGGCGTGAATCGGTCGTCTCGGGCCAAAACGGCGTCAACAACCGCTGCTGCGGCGTACGTTTCCGGTGTGGACTTGCTGGTCCTCGGTCCCGTCGTGGTGCGGAACCACGGCGAGCCGGTACCGATCGGCGGTCCCAAGCAGCGAGCCATCCTGGCACTGCTGACCGCCGAGGTGGGGCGCCCGGTGAGCCTGGACCGGATAGTCGACGACGTCTATGGCGAGGACGCTCCGGAAGGGGCTCGACGCTCGGTCCAGACCTTCATCTCGATGATCCGCCGTCAGCTCGGCGACATCGTGCAGAAACAAAGCTCGGGCTACGCCCTCATGGTCGCGCCCGATGCAGTCGACGCCTTTCGCTTCGAGGACCTGGTGCGCGCCACCATCCCGATAGTGGCGACAGAGCCCGAGTTGGCGTCGAACTCGCTCCGAGATGCACTCGCCATGTGGCGTGGCCACCCCTATGCCGACATCGACAGTCGCAGCGTTCTCCAGCCGGAGATCACCAGGCTCACCGATCTTCGGCTCGCTGCCCTCGAAGCTCGGATCGACGCCGACCTGGCCCTGGGAAGACACCGAGAGCTGACCGGCGAGCTCGATGCCCTCGTCGTGGAGCACCCCATCCGGGAGAAGATTCGAGGTCAGCACATGCTCGCCCTGTATCGGAGCGGGCGTCAGACCGAGGCACTGCGGGCATTCGAGCGGGCCCGTCTCTATCTGGCCGATGAGATTGGGATCACCCCGTCGGCCGAGCTGTCCCGGTTGGAGCAGCAGATCCTCGAACAGGACCCGGATATCGACCTGCCAACCGCCGCTTCGGTGACGCAGCGTGCGGTCTTGGTAGTGGAGGTGGCTGGACCCGATCCAATGGCACTGACCGGCCCAGAGAATCGGGAGTCTCTCAGCGGAGCGTTGGCCCTGGTCGATGCCGCGATGACCAGAAACAGGGCCGACACCTCCACGCAAAGGGGCTCGGCGATCTACGCCTCTTTCCTGACTGTCGAAGAGGCGGTGACCACCGTCGAGGAGGTGATGGCGGCCGCGACCGACGGCGTCTCACCGAGAGCCTCGATCGACTTTGGCGACATCGAGCTCCATGAATCCGGAGACATCGCCGGGCCTCCGGTTCGACGCAGCGCCGGCATGGTTGCGGTCTCCCATCCCGGTCAAGTCCTCCTCTCGGCAGAGGCCAACCATGCGCTGATGGCGGGTGGACAAGGCGGGCTGCTAGTTCGGTCGTTGGGCACATATCGCATCCATGGCGTCGAGTCGCCGCAACAGGTCTTCCAACTGGTATTGGCCGGCCAGGACGGCGAGTTCCCTGCGCTCCTCCTCGACGCCAACCCGCCACCTCTGCCCTTCGACCGCAAGGCGGTCCCCGGATACGAGTTGCGCCAGCCGATCGTGAGTGACCTGGCCGGCACCACCTATCGCGCCTATCAGCCCTCGGCCGGCCGTGAGGTGGAGTTGACTGTGATAGACGCAGCGTGGGCAGCCGAGCCCGATTTCGTGAGCCGCTTCGAGGTCGAGACCCAGATAGTGAGCCGTCTTCACCATCCCCACGTGGTGCCTCTCCTCGATTACTGGCGTGATCCCTCCGGCGCATATCTGGTGAGTCTCACAACGGGAGGCGGGACGCTGACCAAGCGGACACGAGCGGCCTCGCTCTCGATGAGGTACGCCGGTTGGTCACCCAGATCGGGGAAGCGCTGGCCCATGCCCATGGGATGGGGATCACCCACGGCGCGATATCGCCCCGAGCCGTCGTGGTGGACGAGTCGGGGAACGGCTATCTCCCAGCTTCGGGTTTCGTGTTGCGTCTCGTAGCTCCCGAATTAGTCGACGGGACGTCGATGTCCCCGACCGACGACGTCGACGGGTTGGGGCGTCTCGCCGAAGAGCTCCTCGCGACTCTGAATGAGAACTCGGGGGTCGGCAAGCTCCGAACTGTCATCGAGAGGGCGACTGCGCAGCGAGAGACCGACCGGTTTCCCTCCATGGGCGAGTTCCTCGCTGCGTGGAACGAGGGGTCGGGGCGG
>JAICRU010000052.1 GCA_025937235.1 Acidimicrobiia bacterium | reverse complement strand
TGGATCGCTGTGAGGAATGGGACCCCTTGGGGCCCAATTCGCAGAAGCACGTTGGGTCCGACCAGCCATCCCAGACCCATGAGGGCGCCGGATCGGAGGAACTCTCGCCTCGTTTGCATTGCGGCCTCCTGCGCGGCTTACGCCGCCCTTCCCGGTGGTTGTGTCGCCTTGCTCCTCTGGTTCAAAGCTACACCATCAGCTTTGCCGAGGTCCCGTAACCGATCGGAATTCAGGAGGTGGCTCTCGTCGTGCTGGGGCTCACCTTGGTGGCCTGCTCCGGGGCAGCCGAAGGCGGTGATGTCGACGTGCTCCCCTTACGAGGAGGTGCAGGCGTCGGAGTTCGTCTTCGAGCTAGATCCCACCAACCCGAGCAGGTGTTCACCTTCGACGTGGAGGCCTCGACTGGTGGCAACACGGGTGCAGTCGAGGTCCGCATCCTGGCTGGTTGACGGTTCATTGCAGGGCGCGGACGCCAAGCGTTGAGTGTCACGCAGTCACGACAACCGGGAATGCCCGGATCGCACGAAGTACGAAGCGAGTGATCTAGGTCACCCCCCGGTCGAGATGGCGACGACTCGCCTCACTGCCCGGCGAGCAAGCTGCGGATCCGTCTGTCCAGTTCGGGTGGTATCACCGTATCCAGATCACGCAGCCCGCCGAGGTGATGGTGGGCGTCGACCAGAGCGGCGTACAGCGGAGGACAGGTGGGACAGGTTTGGAGGTGGGCTTCCACCAGCCGGGCAGTGGGTGGGTGGAGGGTTCCGTCGAGGTAGTCGGAGACGTGTTGACGTGCGTCCCAGCACCGCATGGGGACTCCTTCCAGACGTTGACGGCGTTCATGGCCTTCGGCCAAGGCGGTGACCAGCGCCATTCGTCCCCGGCGAAGACGTTGTTTTGCCGCCGGGAGCGATATGTCCGCCAGCTCGGCAATTTCACGAACCGTCCACCCCTCGGCGTCGTGAAGGATCACCGACACCCGGTAGATGAAAGGCAGGCGGACCAGGGCATCCTCCAGCTCCTCACGGGTTTCTGCCCGTTCGGCTACCGCCGCCGGATCGACGGTGTATTCGTCGTCTCGCCAGCGGTCCTCGACCTCCTCGACCACGATCTCGTGGGCGGCTCGCCGAGCCCGGTCGACTGCCAGGTTGTGCAGGATCCGACGCAACCATGCCTCCACCGGCGCCTCGCCCCGGTATTGATCTGCCCGTTCCAGTGCGCGGATGAGCGTGTCCTGAACGAGATCGCCTGCGAGATCGGGGTTTCGGGTGATGCTCGACGCGAACCGGTACAGCATCTGGACATGCTCTTCCAGACTCTCCCGCGGCCCGTTCATGGCCAGACTCTCACACGTCACGCCCGTGGGCACCCCGGCGGTGGGTGGGCCCCCTCTGGTTGACCCACCCACCGCTTCTGGAACCCTTCAATGAGACCCGGCCGCCTGCATGGACCGGCGGTTGGTGCTGAACCCGAAGAGGGCATACAGAGGGCACCAGCCGACCAGGCCAGTCGCCAGCGGCACGAAGCCGAAGAATTGCATGAAGGTGCCGAGTCCACCGGTGACGGTGCCACTCCACCCAAGGTAGAGGAGCACCACACCGAGGATCACTCGAATGATCCGATCCCGGCCTGACTCGTTGATGTGGCTCACGTGCGCGTCCTCCTTGGAGCTCGCCTACTTGTTCATCGAACAAGACGAACCAGGCCGGCAAAGGGATACCGGCTCGATCGTGCATCTGTCATCTCCGGTCTCCGACAGCGGGCTGGGGGAGTCGCAAACGCCCGCCCTGACATGGAACTCCGCAAGGCTCGGGTCGGGCACCGCTGTCGACGAACATCATCTGTGTCAGCGGGCAAGACCAAGAGCCGTGATGCGGTGCAGCCTCCCGAGCGCGAGCAGCCGTTGAGCGTCCTACCCCCGTCCCCCGCCTCGCGACGGGGCACTGGATCGGGCGTAACATTCAAGTGTGACTCGCTGGGATCCCGCGTGGGACCGATGACTCAAGGTTCGGCGCGAGAAGGCGGTCTAGCTACTTTTGAGCCCGGCGAGTGGACTGACGCCTTCGCTCTGCTCACGTCGGCGGACCAAGCCCAGGCTGTGGGCCCCCAATGACTGACGGGAAGATGAGTCTGCTCCAAGAGAAGACGTCGAACGGCTGGATGGACGCGGTCCGGGCATTCTGGCGCCGCCTTCCCCTCCCTGAGCACCACGCGCTCGCGATCGCAATCGGGCTCCTGATGCAGCGCCTGATGCCCCTCCGCTTGCCACGTCGGTTGGTGACGGTGGGCTGGCTGCTCTTGGCCGCCGGCATCGTCGCCAATGCTGTCGCCGTTCAGGAACGCGGGGGAGGAGACCTCGAAGAGCCCGAGCGACTCACCACCGGCGGCCTGCATGGCCTGACACGCAATCCGATGTACGTCGGGTGGAGCAGCATTCACATCGGCGCAGCGCTAATGCTGTCAAACGGTTGGATCCTGGCAAGCTGGCCGATCTCGATGGCCCTCACGCACTGGTGGGTGGTGTCGATCGAGGAACGACGGCTCACCCAGCAGTTCGGCGAGGAATACACGATGTACCAGCAAAGAGTCCCCCGATACCTCGGTCCCCGCCCTGATCGACACGGCCGTCGCGACTTCCAGGGTGGCTGAGGCGTACAACCGGCGCCAAGCCCGTTGTTGAGGTTTGGGTCTATCGCGCCAACGAGGAAGAACATCGAGTCGTCATGTGTGCTCATGGCCCCCACGTTTCCAGAGTAGGTACCCAGTGACCGGGTCAGGAGGGCCGCGTGCCGGGCGGGCCGGTCAGCAGCGTCGGGACGTACTCAAGCAACTGGATCCTGCCATCGAAGGTCCGGCTGTCGACCATGTCGAGGGCGGCATCGGGATAATCGTCATAGATTCGCTCGCGGCCGGTGCTCCCGGTGATGACCGGGAATACCACCACTCGGAAACGATCCACCAGTCCCGCCTCGAGGAGCGATCGGCACAACGTGAGGCTGCCGAGTGTGCTCATATTGTTGCCCTCCCGCTTCATCGCGCTCACTGCCTCGACCGGGTCCTCGCGGACAAGCCGGGTGTTGGCCCACGACAACGGGGGCTGGAGGGTCGAGGAGAACACGACCTTGGTCAGCCTGGTGAGCTCGGCCGTGGCGGCGTCCTCGTCTGTGCTCATGTCCGAATCGAATGTCCCGGATTCGCTGGCGAACCCGTACATGAGCCGGTACGTGTTCGCTCCCATCAAGATCGTGTAGTGGCGTTCCGGCCGCTCGCCCAGCCAGGTGAGGTATTCCGGCCCCTCGAGGCCCCACCACCCGGGCCAGCCTTCTGCGGAGGCGTAGCCATCGAGTGAGGTGATGAAGTCGATCACCAGCTCGGACATCGAATCTCCTTGGTCGCGAAGTACTGCTTTGTCATCGTTCATCCATCCCCCAGTACGTCCCGGAGCTTGCTTGCGAACGCATCCGGCTCGCCCATTTGGCCGTATTCGCCTCCCAGGAACCCGCCGTGGTTGCTGGGGAAGATCACCGGGTCGGCTCCGAGACGCCGGGCCGCCGCCGTGGCGCTGCGATGGGCCAGCTCCCCCTCCGATTCGAGGCCCGCCGCCATGACGATCCGGGTGGACGCCTTTCTGAGGGCCTCGAAGTCGGGCTCGTACCCGATCGACCCGACCAGAGCCAGACCCAGGAGCGGGTCGGTCCGTGACCCGTCGTCCTCGGTGGGGAGCCCGAACATTGCCGGATCGGGGGCCGGCTGCTGCGCGAATTCGGGGCCGAACTCGCCGCGATGGCTGACGACGGCGATGAAGTGGGCCATCCCTGCGCCCCATCCGCTCCGGCGGTACGTCTCGTTCACCGCGCGAACCACCGCCAGCGTCGCTTCGCGGTCGGGGAGGAGCGTGGGAAGCGGGGGCTCGTGAGCCACGAGGGTCCGCACATCCTCGGGGTTGCGGGCGACCAGGGCCAATGCATTCACCGCGCCGCCGCTGCTCGCAAACACGTCCACCGGAGCGCCACCCATCTCCTCGATGATCCGGTGCACATCATCGGCGTGCTCCTCTGGCGTCGGCGGGATAGTGGGCTCTGCCAGCTGGCTGCGCTCGCTACCACGTGGGTCGTAGGTGACCACGGTGCGGTCGGTGAAGTGGCTCGCCATGGTGACAAACCCGGCGGCGGCCATCGGCGATGCGGTCAGGAAAAGCGCAGTGGCCTCCGACGATCTTCCCGGGCGGAGGTCGTAGGCCAGGGTGGCGCCAGGCACCTCGAGCGTGCGGGTGGTGATCTCGGACAGGGTCATGGTGTTCCTTTCGGGTCGGTGGTTCGCTCAGCCCAAATTGCCGCTGCCGGTCATGTCCCCGGCGAGGATGACGTCGATCTGACTCACGGCCTGGGTGAGGCCTTCTTCCATGCCGAAGCTCAGGAGCTGTTCCATGGCCTGGGTGCTCGGGAACTTGCTGACGATCGACATCCGGGTCCGGCCCGCGCCGATCTCCTCGATCGTGACCCGGAACTCGTTGGCAGGCATCTCATCGTTCGGCGATCCGTCCGCATTGGAGAAGCCATCCCGCACGACGAGGGTCTGCGGAGGGTCCACCTCTTGGACCTCCCAATATCCACGTGGCTGGTCACCTTCGGGTCCGGTCATGTGATATTCGACCCGGCCACCGGGTCGCAGCTCGTGCCTGGTGAAGGTGGCGGGGTAGGTCGGCGGCCCCCACCAGCGTTCGAGCTGGCGCGGATCCGACCACAGCTGCCACACCCGCTCGGGTGAGGCGTCGAACTCCGCGTCGAGCGTCAGGCTGAGGGCATGGGGGTCCTTGCGGACAGCGGTAACAGTCATTGATCTCTCTCCCTGGCGTTTTCGGTGACGAGTTGGGTCATGCGGTCGATCCGGCCCCGCCACAGGACCTCGTATTGGTCGAGCAGCCGGCGGGCGACACGCAGCGTCTCGACGTTGGTGCGGACGACCTTGCGTCGCCCGATGCGGTGCTTGGTGACAAGCCCGGCGCGCTCGAGGATGGCGATGTGCTTCTGCACCGCGGCGAAACTCATCGGGTAATGGCTGGCCAGCTCGGCGACCCCTTCCTCGGAGTCGATGGCGCGGCGCACGATGTCGCGGCGGGTGTGATCCGCCAGGGCACCAAACATGCGGTCGAAGTCGGGAGGGGCGATCTGCATTAATACAACCATACGGTTGTATTAATGGCCTGTCAAGTCAGGGACACGACCGAGTCAGGGGCTGCGGAACGAGGGAGTCAATGGCGGTGACGCCGGGGGGCCTATCGAAATCCCGGTTGCTCGGCCACATCGCCCACAAGGTGTTTCATCGGTGGGCGTCGATCAGCGTTCGGGCGGATGCAACCAGACCATCTGCCGGGTTGTCGGGCCCATACATGCGGGCGGCCACCCAGGCGCCGTCCATCAACAGCAGGAGCTGGTCACCGAGCCGTTCGGGATCATGCAGCCCTGCCTCCCCGGCCAAATCGCCAAACCGGTCTCGCACCGCCTTCTTGTGGGCTAGAGCGACCTGATGGCCCGGATGGTCCCGGTCGGGGAACTCTGTCGCGGCGCCCTGGAATGTGCAGCCGAGGCACTCGGGTCTGGTGGCGAGCCTCTCGATGGCTGCGAACATGCCGACCAGCCTCTCTTCCGGGTCTTCGATGCCGGCGACAGCCTCCTCGAGCCACACCCAGAACTGGCGATTGGATTCCTCGAGATAGGCGACGATCAGGTCGTCTTTGGAAGGGAAGTGGCGGTAGAGGCTCATCTTGGCCACCCCTGCTTCGGCGATGATGGTATCGACCCCCACCGCCCGGAACCCATCGCGGTAGAAGAGCCGCTGGGCGGCGTCCAAGATCCGTGCTCGGGCCGGCAGATCCTGGAACGAGGTCATTGCAGTTGACATGATACAGACCTGTCTGTATCTTCTCAAGCGATAGACAGACCTGTCTCACTGGGAGGTGTGGACGTGAAGCTCGCCCCATCGCTATCTCGTCTTGTGGGCGACCGCGGCATCGAGAACATGCCGGCGTGGGCCCGGATCAATGCCCTCGGGTTTCGGGCGCTCGACAACAGGGTGGTGCGATGAGGTTCGGGCTCCAGGTCTACTCGTTCACGTGGCCAGGCGGCCCGGAGGCGATCGGGCCCACTTTGGCCCGGGTGGTGCGGACCGCCGACGAGAGCGGTTTCGACTCGATCTGGGTGATGGACCACTTCTGGCAGATCGGCGCCGGGTCGGAGACCGAACCCATGCTCGAGGGTTGGACCGCGCTGGGTTTCATGGCCGCGCACACACAGCGGGCCCGCCTCGGCCTGATGGTCGGCGGGGTCCACTACCGCAGCCCGGGGCTGTGGGTGAAGGCCGCTACCACCCTCGACGTCCTCTCGGGGGGTCGGGCCTGGCTCGGGCTCGGCGCAGGCTGGAACCGAGCCGAGTCCGTTGGGCTGGGCTTCCCGTTTCCCGACACCAAAACGCGGTTCGAGATGCTGGAGGACACCTTGGAGATTGCTCACCAGATGTTCGAGGGCGAGCGGGGGAGCGAATCCCGTTTCGTGGGCCACCAGGTCATTGCCGATCGGCTCCTCAACGTGCCTCAGTCGATCACTCGGCCCCGGGTGCCGATCATGATCGGTGGTGGCGGCGAGAAGAAGACGTTGCGGCTCGTCGCCCGATATGCCGACGCCTCCAACCTGTTCGGGGATCCGGACCAGCTCCGCCACAAGTACCGGATCCTCGCCGAGCATTGCGAGGCAGTGAATCGACCCTTCGAGGAGATCGAGCGCACCACCTTGCAGTCGGTGAGTTTGTTCGCTCCCAACGCCTGGCGCTCCACAACCGAGTCGCCTGCTCAGCTGGTCGACCGGTTTGGCCGTCTTGGCGACGCCGGTGTGCAGCAGGTGATCATCAACACCGCCGACGTCCACGTTCCCGAGGCCGTTGCCCTCTTGGCCACCGAGGTCATGCCCCAACTTCGTGATGAAGAAAGCGGGCAGCGGTGACCATGACGGCAGATCTCGACGGTCACTCCGTGATCGACCTGACCACGGTCGGGAGAGTCAGCGGGCGTCCGCACACGATCGAGATCTGGTTCGCCCAACGACTATCGACCATCTACCTGCTGTCAGGCGGCGGTCACCGAGCGGACTGGGTGCGCAACCTCATGCGCACCGCTCAGGTCGGAGTTCGTGCGGGTGGCTGGGACTACAGCGGTGAGGGGAGGATCGTCACCGACCCGGATGAAGTTCGGCTCGCCCGGGATGCGGTTCACGACAAGTATGCGATCCATTACTCCGGCGATCTGACTCGTTGGCGGGAGACCGCCCTCCCAGTCGCCGTCGATCTCGACCTGAGCAAGATCGGTCGAGGACGGTGACTGAGCATTCCCAGCACCTGGGACAAAGCGACTTGCCGGTTCCCCGCCTCGGAGTCGGCGCGATGACCTGGGGGGAAGCCAGAGGGCTCGCCCGGTTTCACCCCGCCAAGATGGCCTACGGCGGCGCCGACGGAGCCGTAGCGGAACAGGAAGCCATGGAGGCGAGCCTCGAGGCGGACGTCAACCTCTTCGACACCGCGGCCATGTACGCCGGCGGTGCCTCGGAACGACGTCTCGGCGAGCTGGCCGAAGGTAGTGAGCTGTTGATCGCTACTAAGTTCCCCGGCTCGTTCGGTTTTCGGGTCGATGACTTGCCGGCCGAACTCGAAGCCAGCCTCACCAGGCTGAGACGACGCTCGATCGATCTCTACCAGCATCACTTCCCAGCGAAACGACTGTCCATCTCGGCGTTGATGGGACATCTGGCCGACGCCGTCGAGGCCGGCAAGGTGACGGCCGTGGGCGTCAGCAACTATTCATCCGACCAGATGCGGGAAGCTCACGCCGCCCTGGGCCGGCGCGGGATCCCACTCGCGTCGAACCAGGTCGAGTACTCACTGCTACACCGCCAACCCGAGACCAACGGCGTCCTCGAAGCCTGCCGAGAGCTTGGGGTCACCCTCATCGCCTACACGCCGCTCGCCGGAGGCCTCCTCACAGGTAAGTACTCGCCCGACAGCCGCCCCCGAGGATTCTTCAGGCGGATCCTCCCCCGCTACGGGCGTCGGGAGCTCCAAGCCATCGTGCCCGTGATCGAACTGCTCGCCGAGATCGCCCAACGTCATGGGAAGGTTCCGAGCCAGGTGGCACTGCGCTGGCTCATGGAGAACCCGGTCGTGCTGCCCATTCCCGGCGCCAAGAACGGGGAACAGGCGCGACACAACGCCGGCGCCCTGACCTTCTCGCTCACACCCCAGGAGGTCGCGGAGCTGGACAGCGCCTCTCTGGCTTGGAGGACCTAGCCGCCGCCAACAATTCACCCGGTGTGATGTTTTCGCCCGTCAATCGTCTTCCTGTCCTCGTCGTGACCCCCCCTCACCGCCGAGCATCGCAACCAGGCCATCCGCCAGCGCTGCCAACTGGGCGTCGGCGAGACGCGCATCCGCGTGGGTCAGTAGATAGGGCGGCGAGACTCCATTTCACCAGCTCATCGCCTGCTCTCCGCGTCCTTGGTCGATGGAATGTGAATCACCGCTGTGACGGACGGCCGACGCACACCAGAGCCAGAGACCGAGGTCATGACCATGGCGGCTCATGACGAGGTCGATCTCGGTTCCCCAGGCACCCCACGTGATTATCAAGAGCTATCAGCGCCTGACTGGGGCTGAGTCAACATCCTTCAATCGCTTGGTAATGGAGTGAGGCCACGTGGGGACAGGCTTTCGTCCTTCGGTTGGCCGCCCGCACCTGACGATTCGGATTCATCGGGACATGTCGAGGGAGACGCCTCGTCCACTGGCTAGCGGTGGGCCCCGGGCACGGTCAGCCGCCGATGGTCACACCAGCAAGGGACGATCTGCCCTGGATCGCCGAGGGGAGCACGGCTTGACTGAAACCATGCGTTCCCTGCGCGCGACTGCGCTCATGCTGACGTTCACGGTCGCCGGGCTCGCAAGCGCGGGGCTCTTCGCTCTTCTCGATTTCGAGCGCGGCGCCGAAGTCGCACTGATCGCGGTGGCGATAGTCCCTCTCCTGCCACTGGTGGGCGAGATGATCGCCAAGCTCCGCCGGCGCCAGCCGGGGGTCGACGTCATCGCGCTGGTCGCCGTTGTCGCGTCGTTGGCGTTGGGAGAATTGCTCACCGCCGCCATCATCGGCTTGATGCTGGCCACCGGCCAGTTTCTCGAGGACTACGCCGCCGGGAGGGCAGAGCGTGAGCTGACTGCCCTCATCCAGCGGGCACCTCGAACCGCTCACCTCACCCGGGGGGACACCGTCGAGACGGTCGACATAGACGAGATCCAGCGAGGCGACCTCCTACTGGTCAAGTCCGGCGAGGTGATCCCGGTCGACGGAGTGGTTACTGGTGGATTCGCGGTGGTGGACGAATCTGCTCTCACCGGCGAGCCGCTCCCCGTGGAGAGGATGAAAGGCGATCTGGTCAGCAGTGGCACGGTGAACGCGGCCGACGCCTTCGAGATCCAGGCGACCGACGAGGCCGCCCAGAGCACCTACGCCGGAATCATCCGTCTGGTCCAGTCGGCGCGTGAGTCACGGGCTCCGGGGGTCAGGATGGCCGACAGATGGGGGGGTTGGTTCGTGCCGTTGGCATTGGGGGTTTCCGGCCTCGCCTGGCTTGTCTCGGGTGATCCGGTGCGCGCGCTTGCCGTTCTCGTCGTCGCCACCCCTTGTCCATTGCTTCTCGCCGTTCCGATCGCCGTCGTGTCCGGGATCTCTCGGGCTGCCCACCGTGGAGTCGTCTTCAGGGGTGGCGGAGCGCTCGAGGCGCTCGCTCAGACCAAGAGCGTGGTCATCGACAAGACCGGCACTGTCACGGTCGGCCGACCGGTGCTGCGTTCGATCAAGGTCTTCGACGAATCGCTGGCCGAGGGCGACGTTCTCTCACTGGCTGCTTCCCTCGATCAGGTCTCTTCGCACATCCTGGCCCGATCCATCGTCGAAGCCGCTCATGAGCGTGGCCTCGAGCTCCCGATTCCGGTAGATGTGAGCGAGCGGCATGGTGCTGGCGTCTCGGCCAAGCTCGGTGGGCGCGAGATCGCAGTGGGAAAGCTCGCCTGGATCCTCGATGGGTCGCCGGAGCCGGCCGCAGTGGAAGTGTTCCGAAGTCGCGTCACCAGGGTTTCGCCAACGGTCGTCTACGTCTCGATCGATGGCGAGATAGCCGGTGCGCTCGTCTTCGACGACCAGGTGCGAGCGGACGCCGCCTACACGATTCGAGCGCTTCGCCGCACCGGTGTGGAGAAGGTGGTGATGGCGACCGGGGACAATCCGCTGGTGGCGCGCTCGGTTGGGATGGCCATCGGGGTGGACGACATCCTCGCCGAGGCGACGCCGGAGGAGAAGGTGCTCGTGCTCGAGGACCTGCAACGCGGGGGGATCACCACGATGGTGGGTGACGGGATCAACGACGCTCCCGCCCTGGCCGCCGCCGATATTGGGGTGGCCATGGGAGCCCGGGGCGCAACGGCATCTTCGGAGGCAGCGGATGTTGTTCTCGTCGTCGACCGCCTGCAACGACTGGTCGACGCCATCGGGATAGCCCAGCGCACGCGTCGAATCGCAGCGCAGAGCGTCGTTATTGGGATGGGGCTCTCGCTCGTCGCCATGTCAGCGGCCGCCTTTGGCTTGTTGGTCCCGATCGTCGGCGCCCTGGTGCAGGAGGGAATAGACATCATCGCCATCCTCAACTCGTTGCGGGCACTTGGCGGGAGGACTGCGACCCAAATGGGGCCAAGACTCCCTGCCGAGCTTTCAGATGAGCTACGTATCGAACATGAGCGACTCATCCCCCAACTCGACAGGCTGCGACAAGTAGCCGATGCCCTCGACACCCAGAGTCCCGCTGACGCCCTGCGCTCACTGCACGAGGTCGAGGAGTTCCTGGTGAAAGAGATCCTGCCTCACGAGGCCAACGATGAGATGGAGATATACCCACGGATGAGCGAGATCCTCCCCGGCGACGATCCGATGGCGACGATGAGTCGGGCTCATCGCGAGATCTTCCATCTGGTCGAACTGTTCCAGCGCCAGGTCGCCGACCTACCGGCCGGTGGCCCGGAACCGGCCGACATCACGGACCTGCGTAGGACGCTCTACGGTCTGCACGCGATACTCAGGCTCCATTTCGACCAAGAGGAAGAGCTATACGCCTCCCTCGATGAGAGCTAGGCCCGTTCCCGAGGGCCTCCCCGCCGACCCTCCTGCGATCCCATGTTGGTGAGCTCAGGCGTGCTCTTGGGCTAGTTGCCCGAGAGCGAGGGCCCCGAGCAGCAGCCCGAAGCCACGGAGGGCGATGTCCCAGAACCCGCCGGCGAGGATCAAAGTGATGATGATCAAGCCCAGCCAGGCGGCGACCACATAGGCAAAGATCTTCGGCCGTAGCCACACCCCGATCCCGGCCATGATCTCCACGACGCCGACCACGGTCATGGCTACGCCACCGCTGATCACGTTTTGTCGGGGCGGCGGCGGTGGCTGAGGTCGTGGTGGTCATGAAGTCTGTCCTCTAAAGGCGACCGCCTTCGTACTTAGAGTCGAGGGGCTGTAAAGTCAAGGCCGATGGGTTTTAGAATGGTGGATCCAATGAATGAAAATGACCTGGGATCAGCCTCCGACATCGAGGCTTTGGCCTCCCTCGGTGAGCCGGTCCGCCGCGCCCTGTACGCGTTCGTGGCCGGCTCGGCAAACCCGGTGAGCCGGGACGAGGTTGCCAACGCGGTCGATGTGTCCCGTCAGGTGGCCGCCTACCACCTCAACCGGTTGGCCGAGGACGGTCTGTTGGAGGTGGAGAACCGCCGGCTGAGCGGAAAGACCGGCCCTGGGGCGGGGCGGCCATCCAAGCTCTACCGCCGTTCGGACCGGGTCCACGAGGTGTCGATCCCGCCCCGCCGCTACGAGTTGGCTGCTCGAATCCTCCTCGACGCGACACGGGAGGGCCATTTCGACGCCGGGGCCCTGATCGATGCGGCGCGACGGACCGGCCGGGAGATCGGCCAGGCCGGTCTCGGCGCTGCCCTCGAAGCGACCGGGTACGAGCCGGTTACCGAGGAAGGGGAAACCAGGTTCCGTAACTGCCCTTTCCACGTCCTACGGGACAGGGATCGTGACACCACCTGTGGGCTCAGCCTGGCTCTGGTGGAAGGCATGGTGGAGGGCTCGGGCTCCAAGACCGATGCGGTTCTCGCCCGCGAGGAAGGGTATTGCTGTGTCCGGCTCAGCCCCCCGGTCAGCCAATAGCCAAATCGTGGCTGGAAGAGTGCAAGTCGGTACGCCTCGATAAGGGGTCGCGCACCCGCTGAGACTCCCCGCGCTCGCCACCGGCGACCACAGACCTCCCATCCTGGCGCTCGGTGAGCCAAGCGCCGACTGCGCCAAGTCATCGCCCGTGTCTCGTCGCCCGATCAGCCGTGATGTTCCTTCACCCCGCCCGTTCTAAAAATAATCTTGACAAACTTTAGAAAGGCCGGCAATCTATAACTCAATACGCTCGATTTTAGAGTTGGCTCCCATCCGGGGGCTCATCTAGAGAAAGGACCGCCATGATCACCGACCACCGCCGGCTCCTCGGAGTCCTGGTCGCAAGCGTGCTCGCCCTGGGAGCCTGCGCCGGAGCGACCAGCGACGACGCGATTCCCACCACGACTCAGCCAGCACCCACCACAGCGATCACCGAGCCGGCCACCGAGTCGGCGACCGAGACGACCCAACCCCCGGCCCCCTCCACCACCGCGTTGGAGACCATCGACCCGGCCGAGTTCGAAGGCCAGATCGGGGTCTACAGCGCGATGCGTGAGCTGTGGTCGGACCACATGCAGTGGACCTATTCGACGGTCGATGCCTTCTTCCACAACCAGGACGAGCTACAGCCGACGCTGGATCGGCTCCTCGCCAACCAGGCCGATATCGGCGCGGCCATCGAGCCCTTCTATGGTCAGGCCGCTGCTGACCAGCTGGCCAGTCTCCTGACTACTCACATCGAACAGGCCGTCCCGGTCCTCACGGCCGCGCAAGCCGGGGACACCGCGGCGCTGGAGACCGCTGTGGCCGACTGGTACGCCAACGCCGAGGAGATCGCGGACTTCGTCACCGCAGCGAACCCGGAGAACTGGCCGCAGTCAGCCACCAGGCCGATGCTCGAGGGACACATCGACACGACCATCGTCTACGCGACTGACCTGCTCAGTGGTGACTACACCAGCGCCATCCAGCACTACGACGAGGCCAAACACCACATGCTGATGCTCTCCGACGCTCTCGCCGCCGGGATCATCGCCCAATTCCCCGACCAGTTCGGCGGATGACACCAGAGCCGGCCGGAGCCTCTCCTACACCACGGCCCAGGCTCCGGCCGGACCCTGACCAGCGGAGGACACCAGTGGCACGGACGCTCGAAACCCCCAACCGACGACCGCACACGACAAGGACCGCCATTGCAGTCGAGGACAGGTCATCGCTGCATCAAGTCATTTCCTGGGTGATAGCCACGTTCGCGGCCGCCGGTGGGCTTATCCACCTCGAGGCCTCCCTCGATCACCGTGACCTCACACTCATCGCCATCGGGTTCGCGGCCATGGGGCTCACCCAGTTGGCCCTGGCTGGTGTCGCGCTTGTCCGCCCATCGCCCACGGTCCTCTTCGGGGTCGGCGCCCTCCATGCCGGCATCGCCCTGGTCTGGATTCTGTCACGTACCATCGGGTCGTTCATACCAGGAGCCGAACAGGCAGCCCAGGTGGGGGTCGCCGACGTGGTGGCCAACACCTTCTCGATCGCCGTGGTCGGTGTCACGATCGTCGCCCTCACCCTCGACCGGTCCTTCCAGGCCCTCTCCCTCGACCGGTCCTTCCAGGCCCTCTCCCTCCGACCGACCACTGCCCGCACCATCAGATTGGTGGCTTTGGTCGGCGCCTTCATCCTCACCGTCACTGCCCTCAGCGTGCCCCACCAGCACGCCGCTCACCCCGAAGTCTCGGTCCCGGCTCCCACTCACAGCCAGGACCATTAGGGCGCTACGGGTCGACTACCACCCGTCCCCGCATTGTCGGGTGGATGGCGCAGAAGTACTCGAACGATCCGGCTGCAGCGAAAGTCACGCTACCGCTTGCGCCTTGCTCGATCGGGCCGGTGTCGAAGTCGTGGCTGGTGACGGTGTGAGGGGTCGGATCGCTGTTGTTCCAGGTCACCGTGGAACCGACGGACACTCCTAGCTCGGCGGGTGCGAAGGCGAACTCGGCGATCGTCGCCGAGGTACTCGACGCGGCTTCGTCTGAAGCTGGTACCTCCGGCGTGTCTGGAAGCGGGTTCAACGAGGGGGCACCCTCGTGAACGGTGAAGGTCATCTCCATACCGAGTTGGTCGTGTTCACCATGCGCACCCTCGATGGGACAGTCGATCTCATACGTTCCAGGAGCCAGGTGGGCGACGAGGAGAGAGCTCTCTCCGGGACTCACCGCCTCGGCGCGCCACTCGCGCCTGTCGTCACCCGACCCAGCGGTGCGGATGCGTAGGGCGTGGGGGACTGTCCCGAGATTGCGGAATCGGAACGTGATCGTCCCCGGGGGCGCCTCCTCGGAGGAGGGGACCAATGCCCATTCCCCAAGAGCGATCTCGACGCCCGGGCTGCCTGCCCCGGGTAGCTGCAAGGTTTCGACCGGGGCGGCGCTGCTCTCCGTCGCGGTAACGGCGGTGGCCCCGCCACTGGCAACGGCTGAGGAGGTAACGACATAGCGCGGGCCGACAGTGGCCTCGGATGGCCCGGTCGTGGCGCCCGGGTTGGCGCTACAGGCCAACAATAGGCACCCCACCGAAACGACATTGAGGGCTCCAGTGAATCTCATGGCTCCACGGCTCTGGTGCACGGACCAAGCATCTTTCGAAACTGGTCAGGTAGACGTCAACGTGACTTCAGCAAACCCTCAAGACGGTGCGGCCGGCGGCGACCCGCCCCTCTGGTTCCTCCCGTCCCTCGTCGACGCCCCGCTGCACCAGCCAGGCACAGGAGCCCGTTCGAATACCGCGGCCACACCGTCTCGTGCTATGACAGTCGAAACAGGCCGGGGCCGCCAACGCTCCGTCTGAGCGAATCCCAAGACGGTCGACTACCGGCCGGAACCGGCCGACATCACTGACCTTGCGCAGGGCGCTCTACGGCTGCATGCCATAGTCAGACTGCATTTTCGACCAGGAGGAAGAGCGATACGCCTCCTCGATGACGGCTGATCGCCTGAGAAGTACGGCAAACCGACCACTAACCGGTTGTGAGCTCCTTCTGGCTGGACCGGATCGTTGGACTTCAGCCACTCGTCACCGCTGGTATTCGTTGCCGAGCACTGGGCGAGAGGGCCGCAATCACACCGAGTGTCAGCCCGTATACCGCAAAGGCCACGCCATACCAGAAGGGCGGGAACCCCTTCTCCGCCACCAGGGGGAACAGTGGAGGCAGTAGCGCGTATTGCAGCACACCCCACACGGTCACGCCATAGAAGACCCCTCCCAGGACCCTGCGCCATCCCTGGTCGGTGCGAACGATCAAGGTGAAGGCCGCCCCCAGGAGCGCACCGAGCACCAGCACAACCAGTAGCCCGACCAGGAATGGCGGCCAGACGAACTCGAGGACGTTGGCTACGGCTGTGCGACCCATCACCATGGTGGCGAAAACCCGAGGTGGCGCATACCAGGGCAGATTCAGGGCCAGAGTCGAGACCAACATTGCGGCTGCTCCCATCACCAGAGCGGCCACTGACCCGGCGAGTAAGCCAAAGGTGAGTGACGGCCGAGGGACCTCGCCCCGGAGCAGCCAGATGGTGAGCGCCGCCAGAAGGAGTGTGGCCAAGAGGGTGTAGAGAAGGCTGATCCCGCCCGGTACCACGGTTCCATCAGGCCCGCCCGACACTCGCCAGACGACGCCTGTGTTCGACTCCAGCTTGAGCCCGTCGAGGGTGATGTTGGCGATGCCCCAGTCGGTCACGTACATCGCACCATCGGGGCCAAATGTCACATCCGATGGGTGTTCCAGCCCTCCTGCAGTGTGTGTGGAGGCGGCTCCGGAATTCTCATTGGCCAGGAATCTCGTGATCTCCCCGCTCGTCGTATCGACCCGCACCACCTCCACTCCGACCGGTCTGTCCACGGTTCCCGTAGCGGGTGTGAAATCCCCGAACAGAGATATGAAAGCGTCGGTGGGCTGACCCCAGTCGTCGGATGGAGCGAAGGCGAATCCGTTGCTGGCGGCGTGAGGATCGAAACGTGCGATGGGCGCGGGTGGTGAGTCGGTTGGATGCTCGGCCCAGAGGAACCGCGGCTGGGGCTTGTCGACTGGCTTGAACCTCGGATCGGTCACCGGTGTGTCGCAGGCGAAGTCGGGGAACCCGTACCATCCGTTCGCTTCGACCCGGTACAAACAGTCCCAGGCATCCTCGATCGGACGTTCACCGCGGGCATCGAATCCGTGCACGGTGGCGTACAACCCGCCGTCGGGGCCCACCTCCAGCCCATAGGGGTTGCGGAAGCCCCAAGCGAAGACCTCGAGGTCGGAACCGTCGGGCCGTGCTCGCAAGATTGCGCCGTTGCAGCGGACGTCTCCCGGCACTGTGGATCCCGCGGTGCCGGTATCGCCGAAGGCCGCATAGGCGGAGGTGGTGACTCGACCGCGCCCCTCGCCGAGAGGATCGTCTGCTTCGAAGACCTGGTCGGCGAGGAGGATGTCTTCACAGGGAACATCGTGAAGTTGGCGTTTGTCAGGGTCCTCGAGCCACCCGAAGACGGCGTTGTCCGTTCCGACCACAGCCGAGTTGGTCATCGTCCCTATCGCGAGATACATCCAGTCGTCATGGAAGACGATCTGATTGGCCTGATGATCGCCCAGGCCGGGAAGCCCGGTGACCACCGGGTTGAGGGTTGCATCATCGCCAATCGTGGAGACGGTGCCGGCGTGGACGACAAACACCTGACTGTCGTGGACTGCAACCGCCGTCACGGGGAGCTGGTCACCGAACGCATCACCTTCAACCAGAACGGTGCGAATCCCGTTTGTTTCGATCCGGGTGACCTTGGGTGGACCGCCGCCCCCGTAGCCGCTTTCGGCGATCAACATGCGGCCTTCGTCATCGAAAGCCACCATGGTCGGTGCGGCCAGACCGTCCACCGCGACGTCGACCGCGAAACCATCTGGCACAGCTATGTCGTTGGGCCGGACAGGCCGGTCTCCGAGACAGGCCCCTAGTACGACAGTAAGCAAAACGAACGCCCCAAGTCGGGTTCTGGTCGATCGTTCGCCTCGCAAGCGATCCGCCTCATGGGGTGCCTGCTGGCCTTACCACAGAGCCGACATCAGAAAACTCGATCCCGGTTGGACCTGGCGATTCCAGGTCGGCGGCGATGTCACATCTTTTCCGACGGGGGACGCCAGGTCATGTTTATCGACCGTTCGAACTCCGCCCATCCGTTCCGTTTGAAGGCGTCACCCATGGGCGTGTTGCCAAGGTCGGTCGCGGCTCGGATGTGGTCCACCCCCGTCGCGGCGAGCACCGACACGCCCTCGTTCAGCATCTCGTCGACGTAGCCCTGACCTCGATATCGGGGGAGCACGGCGAGATAGCCGATGACGGGGTGGTAGTGGTTGTGACCTGGGGTGACGAAGCCTACGGGATGGCCATCGTGATCGATGGCGACCCGCCAGCGTCGGGGGCCGACCTGTGCCGCGATCTCGCCGTAGAAATGCTTGCGTGCCGCATCGGCCGGAGACATCGTTTCGAGGTCGAGGCGCGTGTATTCGTCGAGAGTGCCCGCAGACGCCTCGGTCATGAGGGCGAGGATCTCGGCGTCACCATGAGGCGCGCGGAACCGCAGGCGACCGCTTCGCGGCGAGATCTGTGTGCCTGCACGCCACTCCAGCCGCCGTCGTTCGACGAACAGCCGAGCGCCGGTGCCGGCTGCAAGAGTCATGAGTGCCTCTGTCTCCACACGTGCGTCGTCGTCGACGCGCCAATCCGGTGGAACGAAGCGCAGATATTCAGGTGGGCGTTCGCCAGGTGTCACGACCTGAGCGGTCGCCGTGGCCAGCAGCCGCCCGGCCGCATCGAGGTGATTGCCATCACGGGCGTCACGCACGTCGAGGATGTCGAGCAGCTCCGGCGCGTCCTCACCGGGGTTGGACCACCACGCCAACCTGGCCACCACCAGCCCATCCAACTCGGCGACCCACATCCACTCGGGCCTGCGGCGATGCGCTTCGATATCGTCGACGATCTCGTCATTGAGCGAGTACGGCAGCGTCAGGAACTGGGCCAATGTCGATCCTTCATCTAGCGACCGATATCGAACCTGTGTGGCGTCCATCTACGGCGATCGTATGGCTTGGTCTGCAGATTCGATCTCGATTTCCTGAAACCGCCCCGCTGGCGGTTTTCGCCGTCTATGTCTGAACAATGAGACGGAAGGAAGCTGGCCGCTCCCGGGCGCCGAAGATCACGACACGTTCGCGACCGAAAGAAGGCACGGTCCTCTTCCCCGGGCCGTCTGTGCCTCGCCGAGTTGGCCCAAGCACACGCCGACCGGAGTCGTGTTGTCAAGCTTTCCATCTATCTACAGGCCGGGGGGGACGTGAGCGTACGTTACAAGGCCGCTGCCGCGGCCTGGGGTCCGCACCCGACCGCGATCACAGTGCTGCGGGTTGCCGGGTTCGCCCGGCCCGAGGTGCTGGTCGAGATCGACGCACTCGCAGTCTTGCCATGACCCCGGGGAGCTCACTCTTTCCATCTGCCAACCGAGCAGGATCGGAGAAGCGAGCGAGTCTTTGGTTCTTTATCTTGACGGGTGTGGACCTCACTAACTGCAGGCTGATTTAGCGTGGGCCGGATGCATGCCGCCGACAGCCATGACTTCATCCGGGTGACCGGGGCACGTGAGAACAATCTCAAGGACATCACGGTCGAGATCCCGAAGCGGCGGCTGACGGTGTTCACCGGGGTCTCGGGCTCGGGGAAGAGCTCTCTCGTTTTCGACACCATTGCCGCCGAGTCGCGGCGCCTGATCAACGAGACCTATAGCTCGTTCGTGCAGGGCTTCATGCCGACCATGGCCCGCCCCGATGTCGACGTGCTCGACGGTCTGACCACGGCGATCGTCGTCGACCAGGAGCGGATGGGAGCCAACGTCCGTTCCACGGTGGGAACCGCGACAGATGCCAACACTTTGCTTCGCATCCTCTTCAGCCGGCTCGGGAAGCCTCAGATCGGCTCGCCCAGCGCCTTCGCCTTCAACGTCCCCTCCGTCAGCGGGCGGGGCACCATCACCATCGAGCGAGGGGAGGGCAAGGACAGGCCAAGGGTGGAGACGTATTCCCTCGTCGGCGGCATGTGCCCGCGGTGCGAGGGTATGGGGTCGGTCAGTGACATCGACCTCACTCAGCTCTACGACGAGTCGAAATCACTCAACGAGGGCGCGATAACCGTCCCCGGTTACAGGGCGGGCGGATGGAGCGTGCGGCTCTTCAGCGAGGCGGGCATCCTCGACCCGGACAAGCCGATCAACAAGTACACAAAAAAGGAGCTCCGCGACTTCCTCTACAAGGAACCGACCAAGGTGAAGATCGTGGGCACCAACATGACCTACGAGGGGTTGGTCCCACGCATCCAGAAGTCGTTCCTCTCCAAGGACCTCGACGCGCTTCAGCCGCACATCAGGGAGTTCGTGGAGCGCGCCGCGACCTTCACGACGTGTCCCGACTGCGCCGGCACCCGCCTCAGTGAGGGGGCCCGTTCCTCGAAGATAGAGGGGGTCAGTATCGCCGATGTCTGTGCGATGCAGATCAGCGACCTGGCCGAATGGGTCCGTGGCCTGAAAGACCCGTCGGTGGCGCCGCTGCTCACCGCCCTGCAGGAGACCCTCGACTCTTTCGTGGAGATCGGGCTCGGCTACATCTCGCTCGACCGGCCTTCGGGGACGCTTTCCGGAGGCGAGGCACAACGCACCAAGATGATCCGTCATCTCGGCTCCCCACTCACCGACGTCACCTATGTATTCGACGAGCCGACCACAGGCCTCCACCCTCATGACATCCAGCGCATGAACGACCTATTGCTTCAGTTGCGTGACAAGGGCAACACGGTGCTCGTGGTCGAGCACGAGCCGGAGGCGATCGAAATCGCCGATCACGTAGTCGACCTCGGCCCGGGGGCCGGGACTGCCGGCGGTGAGGTGGTCTTCGAGGGCACCGTGGCCGAGCTGCGATCGAGCGGGACCCTGACCGGCAAGCATCTCGACGACCGGGCAAGCCTGAAGCGTGGTTTCCGAAACTCGACCGAGAGCCTCGAGATACGCAATGCCAAGCTCCACAACCTCCAAGACGTCGACGTCGACATCCCGCTCGGGGTGCTGGTCGTGGTCACCGGCGTCGCCGGCTCGGGCAAGAGCTCCCTGATCCTCGGCTCCATCCCTGCCGGCGAAGGTGTCGTCACTGTCGACCAGACCGATATTCGCGGGTCACGGCGAAGCAACCCGGCCACCTACACCGGGATGCTCGACTCGATACGGACGGCGTTCGCCAAAGCCCACGGGGTGAAGCCGGCGCTGTTCAGCGCCAACTCGGAGGGCGCTTGCCCCAACTGCAACGGTGCCGGGGTCATCTACACCGAGCTCGGATTCATGGACACCGTCGCCACCACATGCGAGGTGTGCGAGGGCAAGCGGTTCCAGGCCGAGGTACTGGACTACAAGCTGGGCGGCCGGGACATCAGCGAGGTCCTCACCATGTCGGTGGCCGAAGCCGAGGAGTTCTTCGCCGACGGCGAGTCAGCGGTGGCGGCGGCCCACGCCATCCTGGAGAGGATGTCCGCCGTGGGGCTGGGCTACCTCAGCATCGGCCAGCCTCTGACGACACTGTCCGGTGGCGAACGTCAGCGTTTGAAGCTGGCCATCCACATGGCGGAGAAGGGTGGCATCTACGTGCTCGACGAGCCCACCAGCGGTCTACACCTCGCCGATGTCGAGCATTTGCTCGGTCTTCTCGACCAGCTCGTGGAGTCGGGCAAGTCGGTGATCGTGATCGAGCACCACCAGGCGGTGATGGCCCACGCCGACTGGATCATCGACCTGGGCCCAGGAGCGGGACATGACGGTGGCCTGGTCGTGTTCGAGGGTACACCGGCCGACCTGGTCGCAGATCCATCCACTCTCACCGGCCGGCATCTGGCCCAGTACGTGGGGTCGGTGTAGGTCTGTCTCGGACCTGCCGTGGGGGGACACGCCCATGAGATATAGGCTGGTCACATGAGTGTCGACCTCGGGGAGCTGCGTCTCTTACGTCAGGCCAGGGACCGGATGGACCGCGAGTACGCCCAGCCGCTCGACGTTCCGGCGCTGGCGCACACCGCAGCGATGTCGTCTTCACATTTCAGTCGCCGCTTCCGCGACGCCTACTCGGAGACCCCTTACTCATATCTGATGACCAGGCGGATCGAACGGGCGAAATGGCTGCTGCGTCTGGGTGATCTATCGGTCACCGAGGTCTGCATGGCGGTCGGTTGCACGAGCCTCGGCTCCTTCTCCACCAAGTTCACCGAGCTGGTCGGCGAGACGCCGAGTGCGTATCGCGCACGCGACCATGGCGAGTTGGTGGGCGTCCCCTCCTGTCAGACGATGGTGGCGAGCCGGCCACGCAAGGATCGGCGTTCGGAGGCGGAAGTGAGCAGTCTTGGAGAAGCAACCGTCGCTCCTCGCTCGTAGGGTTGCTCGCATGAGCGTTTCACTCAGCACAGTGCACATATACGTCGATGACCCGGATGCAGCTCTCGGTTTCTACCGGGACACTCTGGGCCTGACTGTGCAGGACGAAGTGGAGAACGAAGG
>JAICRU010000026.1 GCA_025937235.1 Acidimicrobiia bacterium | reverse complement strand
GTGCTCACCCAGCCCTCCTCCTCGATCTCGGCACAAGCCAGATGGACGGCATCGACCAGGGGGCCAAGCGCATGGTCGAGGTCATAGGCCTGAGCCACCGCGATCCGCGCCTCGGCGACATCATGGATGGCGACCGCGCGAATGGCCTCTTCGGCGAAGGTCTCCGCCCTCGAGTTCATCAGATCTCTCGGAACAGATAGCGGCGGAGGATGTCGATCTTCTCGTCCACAGACTCGGGCTCGAGGTACCAGAGCATCGCCGCCACTGTGGAAAGCAGGGGGTTGCCATCTTGAGGGGTGAAGGAGAACCCGAACACTTCGTTGCCGTTACGGACCGCCAGTGTGTCCAGGGCAACCACCGTCTGGCTCAGGATTCGGCCGAAGTAGCCGTGGTCCCGGCCAAAGGAGAAGACCTGGTTGGCGGACTTCTTGTGGGTAACCGCCACCCTGGTGTTGGCCATGAGCCGCTCTTTGGCCTGGTCCACGCTGATTTCCTCGTCCAGCCTGATGGCGAACTGGATCGAATGCATGTACTGGGTGTTGATCTTGACCGCAGAGGAATAGAGGTTCAGGTCGTAGCCCATCGTCCCGAACAGCTCATGCGCGTCACGGGCGTGGTGAGTGCCGAATCGCTCATCTTTGTGCCCCTCGACCGTGGGGCTGGCGACGAATCCCTCGTCCTGGCTGATGTCGTTGGCACGGCGCATGCAGAGGAATCGGCCATCCTCGAGATGACTCGTGCCATCGGAGTCGAAGGCCAGGGATCGAATGAGGGCGGCGATGTTGTGCGTGTTGCACGAGACGATTTGGAGGAACCTGTCCTCATCGGCGACCAGTGCGTCGTCGTTGATGCCTCGGGCGTACATCTTCCCGAACCCGAACTCCGAGCCTTGCGCCATGAATCCCCTGGGCCCCGCAGCAGAGTTGTAGAACTCCGCTTTCATCCCGTTGCCGACCGGCGTGCAATCGATCACGACAGTCGCCCGCTCGATGGCTTCGCGCGCCTCGTACTTGGGGGTGTGGCCCAGCTCATGGAAGGACTCGAAGCGCTCCTCATCTACCGAGAGCACCGCACCACGGCCTTCCAGGTCGGACACCTTCGCCTTCTCGGTGAGGAGGGGAGTCCGCTTGTGGAACGTCACCTCGTCGATGCCGAAGTGCTCCTTGTTGTCGGCGAGGAGGCCGATGAGCGGCTCACCGATGGTGCCAGTGCCCACCACATGGACGATGTTCATGACAGCTTCCCTCCGAGAACTGCGGCGCTGCTGGCCGCCAGATTACTTGCCCCGCCCCGGCCCTTCCCAAACTCTCAGAACTGCTCGCGCTCCGTCGACCCTTCCAGGGCGAGGGTGGACGAGCTACCCCCGCCAACCACCTGGCTGACCAGGTCGAAGTACCCGGCGCCGACCTCCCGTTGGTGCCGGGTGGCGGTGTATCCGTCTCCCTCCAGATCGAACTCACGGTTCTGGAGCTCCACATAGGCTGGCATCCCTGCCTCGGCGTAACCACGGGCGAGCTCGAACATCGAGGCATTCAGGGCGTGGAAACCGGCCAGGGTGATGAACTGATAGCGATAGCCCAGGGTGCCGAGCTCCTTTTGGAACCCGGCGATGCCCCCCGGGTCGAGATGCTTCGACCAGTTGAACGAGGGGGAGCAGTTGTAGGCCAACATCTTCCCCGGATACTCGGCATGGATCCCCTCGGCGAAGACGCGGGCCTCGGCGAGATCGGGGTGCGCAGTCTCGCACCAGATCAGGTCGGCATACGGCGCATAGGCCAGTCCCCGGCCTATCGCCGAGTCCAACCCACCGGTGACACGGTAGAAGCCCTCCGCGGTCCGTTCCCCGGTGAGGAATGGGCGATCGCGCTCGTCCACGTCGGATGTGAGCAGGGTCGCGCTGTTGGCGTCGGTGCGGGCCACGATGATCGTCGGCACGTCCATCACGTCAGCGGCGAGACGTGCCGCCTGCAGGGTGCGGACATGCTGTGAGGTCGGGACCAGAACCTTCCCCCCCATGTGACCGCATTTCTTCTCGGACGCCAGCTGGTCTTCGTAATGCACCCCTGCAGCGCCGGCCTCGATGAAGCGCTTGGTCAGCTCGAAGACGTTGAGCGGGCCCCCGAAGCCGGCTTCTCCATCGGCGATGATGGGGACGAACCAATCGATCGACCTGTCGCCTTCGGCCCAGTGGATCTGATCAGCCCTGCGCAGGGCGTTGTTGATCCGCTCCACCAAGGCTGGAGCCGAGTTGGCGGGATACAGCGATTGATCGGGGTACACGTCCCCGGCCAGGTTCCCGTCGGCCGCCACCTGCCAGCCGGACAGATAGATGGATTTAAGGCCCGCCCTCACCATCTGGACGGCCTGGCCCCCGCTCAAGGCGCCCAGGGCGGCCACATAGTCCTCGGAGCCGAGCAGGTCCCAGAGCTCGATCGCCATCCGGTTGGCCAGGGTCGACTGCTCCCGGATGCTCCCCCGCAGCCTGACCACGTCCTCCGCCGTGTAATCACGGGTCATGCCCTCCCAGCGAGGATTGGCCCTCCAATCATCGGCCAATCGGCCGGCCTCGTTGGCGACGTGCGACATCTCTGCTCCCTCAGTTGATCAACTCGTATGCGGACAGGGTCAGGAACTCGACGAATTGGTCGCCGAGGGCGACGTCCTCGAAGACCTTGCGGGCGGCGGCGAGCTGTTCGCGATGCGGGTGCTCGGTTTCCTCGAGTGACTCGATCAGGTCTCGGGTCAATGCCCGGACCCGGTCCTCGGTGATCGCCTCACCATCTTCGGCGTGGACTCCATGATGCAGCCACTGCCATATCTGGGACCGGGATATCTCGGCGGTGGCCACATCCTCCATGAGATTGTCGATGGCCGCAGCGCCCGTCCCCGAGAGCCAAGCGGCCAGATAGCGGACGCCCACCGAGACGTTCGTCTCCAGGCCGGTGGCGGTGATCGCTCCCGGGAAGTCGATATCGAGCAGGTCGCCGGCTTCGACCTCGACGTCCTCACGGCTCCGCTCGATCTGGTTGGGACGATCCCCCAGCACGGAGTCGAACTCGTCCATTGCCACAGGCACCAGATCGGGGTGGGCGACCCAGGTTCCATCGCACCCCGCCCCCGCCTCCCGGGACTTGTCCTCTCTGACCTTGGCGATCGCCTGCTCCGTGACCTCGGGATCACGGCGGTTGGGGATGAAGGCGGCCATGCCCCCGATGGCGTGTGCCCCACGTCGGTGACAGGTCTTGACCATGAGCTCGGTGTAGGCCCGCATGAACGGGACGGTCATCGTGACCGAGGACCGGTCGGGGAGGACGAACGATGGGTCGTTCCTGAACTTCTTGATCACCGAGAAGATGTAGTCCCATCTACCGGCATTGAGCCCGGCGGCGTGCTCACGAAGCTCGTACAGGATCTCATCCATCTCGAAGGCGGCCAGGATCGTCTCGATCAGGACCGTGGCTTTGATCGTCCCCCGAGGGATGTCGAGCCGGTCCTGCGCCCAGACGAAGACGTCGTTCCAGAGCCGCGCCTCGAGATGTGACTCCAACTTCGGCAGATAGAGGAACGGGCCGGTTCCGGCGTCGATGGCGGCCCGGCCACCGTGAAACAGATAGAGACCGAAGTCGAAGAGCGAGCCGGACATGGGTCGTCCGTCGACGAGGAAGTGCTTCTCGTCCAGATGCCATCCCCGGGGGCGGACCAGCAGGGTGGCCGGGTCGTCGCCGAGTCGATAGGCCTTCTCGCCGCTCTCGAAACTCAGCTCACGTCTGTAGGCGTCGACCAGGTTGGCCTGGCCCTCGAGGAGGTTCTGCCAGGTGGGCGAGGTGGCGTCCTCGAAATCGGCCATGAAGACTTTGGCCCCAGAGTTGAGGGCATTGATCATCATCTTGGCGTCGACCGGCCCGGTGATCTCGACCCTCCGGTCCCTCAAGTCGGTGGGTATGGGGTCGATCGCCCATCCGGAGTCGCGCACCTCACGGGTCTCGGGGAGGAAGTCGGGCCGTTCCCCGGCGTCGAGACGGGTCTGTCTCCGCTGGCGCTCCGCCAGTAACCGGCCCCGTCGCCAGCCGAACTCCTGCTCCAGGTCGTTGAGAAAGGCCACCGCCTCGGGGGTCATCACCCGCCGTTCGATCTCGGTGACCCGAAACTGATTCATAAGATGTAAGTGTCTTGCGAAGGCACTATCATTCCAAACCGGGACGAACCCAAAGAATAGGCAATATTTCCAGTATGGCACAAACGTCTGAAACTCAGGCATTGGACCCCCTGGTTTTGGGGCGGAGACTTCGCCATCACCGGCGGGAGTGGGGGATGACCCTGGACGAGTGGGGGGCGATCGTGAAACGACCGGCGCCCTATCTCTCCCTCCTCGAGAACGGCAAGAAGCAGCCTCGTCTCAACCTGGTTGTGGAGTTGGCGGCGGCGCTGGGAGTCGACATGTCCGAGCTCCTCGACCCGAATCCTCCCAACCGGCGTGACGCCCTGGAGATCGCCCTCCTCCGTTCCCAGGACACCGCGCTCTTCGACTCATTGCACCTTCCTCCGGTGAAACCGAGTGCCAGGCTCGACAACGAGACCCTGACCCACCTCGTGGGCCTCCACGAGGCGTTGCGGGAGCGCTCGGCACTCGACACCGCCGGTTCGGAGGAGGTGAGGAGGGCCAATGGCGATGTCGCCATGTGGTTGGCGGGGCGATCGGGCTATCTGGAGGAGGTCGAAGCGGAGGCGCGCCTGGCGCTGGCCTCCAGCGGTTACTCCGGGGAGGGGCCGTTCTCATCACGCAACCTCCTCGATCTCACTGACCGAGCCGGCTTCGAGCTTCACCCGGTGGAGGACATGCCTGCCTTCGCCCGATCCATAATCGACCTCGACCATCACCGCGTCTACATCGCCCAGCGTGACTCGCTCCGTACCCGGCAGGCACGAAAGGCCGTCCTCCAGACCCTGGCGGGGTTCCTACTCGGGCACGAGACCGACCCGGACCTCGACACTTTTCTCCGCCAGCGGGTGGAGACCGCCGACTTCGCCGCAGCAGTGCTGGTTCCAGAAGACCCGGTCCTGGCCCGGCTCAGATCGGCCATGGACAACCACGACATCGACGTCGAAGACGTCAAGGAATTGTTCTACGTCTCGTACGAGATGGCGGCATGGAGGACGGTCAACCTCGCCACCCACCACCTCGAGATCGACACCCACCTTCTCGTGAGCGACGAGATGGGAGTCGTGGTGAAGGGCTATGCAAACGACGGGGCCCCTATCCCCCGGGACGCACACGGGGGAATGGAGACTCAGCGCCTATGTCGTAGATGGGGGGCCCGCATGACCTTCGAGTCGCCGGAGCGCTACGGGACCCATCATCAGTACACCGACACCCCCGACGGCACTTTCTTCTGCACCACCCATGTCGAGGCGGCGCGAGAGCCGGCGACCGCCGTCACCATCGGGGTTCCATTCTCCGAGGCTCGCTGGTTCCGGGGCCGCGATACCGAGAACCGGGAGACCTCCACCTGCCCCGACCCGACGTGTTGCCGAACGGCTCCCGCAGGGCTGCAGATGAAATGGTCGGACAAGATCATCGTCTCCGCCCGGTCCCAGGGCCGGATCCTGGGTCTCCTCGCCCCGGATCCCTACCCGGAGCTCGACATGCCCGAGGTCCTCGACCTGGTCGAGTCCCACTCGAAGGGCTGAGACCGCCTCACCCGGCCAGGAAGAGGGCGGGCTCCTCCAGGTTCTCGATGATCAGAGCAATGAACCTGCGCCCCTGGGCTCCGTCGATCACCCGGTGGTCGTAGGAGAGCGACAAGGGCATGACAGGGGCGACAACCGGCTCACCGTCCCGGGCTATGACCTTTTCCTGCACACGTCCCACCGAGAGGATGGCTGTGGTGCCGTAGGGCACGATCGGAGTCCCCTGTCCCCCACCGACCGCCCCGATGTTGGAGACGGTGAACGTCTGGCCGGTGAGCTCGTCTGGAGCGAGGGAACGTGCCTTCGCCGCCTCGCCGATCCGGCGCACCTCCCCGGAAAGGTCGAGGATCCCTCTCGAGCCGGCGTCACGGATCACAGCCACGAGAAGACCGTCGGGAGTATCGACAGCGATCCCGATGTCGTGTCTCTGGTGAACGACCAGTTCGTCGCCATCGAGAGTCGCATTGAATTCCGGGAAGGCCTCCAGTGCCGGGATCACCGCCTTGATCACCATCGCCTCCATGGGGATCTTCACGTCGTGTCTGGACGCGAGAGCGTCCCTGACCGGGGCGAGCCGGTCGGCATCCACCTCGTCGAATGTGGTGACGTGCGGGATCTCGGACCAGCTCTTCGCCATGTTGGCCGCAATGGTGCGACGCAGACGCGACAAGGGGCGCCGCTGATCCTCTGCCTCTCCGGGCTCGACCGCCAGCTTCGTATCCGCTGCGGCCACCTGGGCCGGCTCCGCCGCCGCGGTCCCGCGGGAAGGGGCGGCCGCGAGCACATCTTCGCGGGTGACCCGCCCTTCGGCGCCGGTGCCCTGGACCGAAGACAGGTCGACGCCGAGGTCCCGGGCCAGCTTGCGGACGATCGGAAGCGCCTTCACCGTGCCGGTGGCTGCACCGGCCGTTGTGCGGGCGGAGGCGGCGAGGACCTCTGCCTCCTCGCTCAGGGTGCCGACGATGGGGGCGGCTTGGTGTGATTCCCCCCGGGTCTCGGCGAGGGCGCCCGAGGGGCTCCCTTCCCTGCCTGCTTCCGTGAGCCCCACTTCCGATCGGCCCTCCTCCTCGCCCCCCTCGTCGGCGATCACAACCAGCACCGCACCGACCTTGATCGTCTCGCCCTCTGCTCCACCGTGACGGAGGACGACCCCCGCATACGGTGACGGAATCTCGACCACGGCCTTGTCCGTCTCGACCTCGACAACTGGCTGGTCCGCAGCGACATGGCCACCCTCGGGCACCAGCCAGCGGACGATCTCGGCCTCGGTCAGGCCCTCGCCGATGTCGGGTAACAGGAACTCCCTCGCCACTAGGCCTCCAGCGTCTCTTCCGCAGCTCGAACGATCCGATCCGGACTCGGAAGGTAGTGAGCCTCCGACCGTTTCAGCGGGAACACCGTGTCCCACCCGGCGACCCGCCGGACCGGTGCCAGGAGGGAGTACAGGACGCGTTCCTGGATGATCGCGGCCACCTCGGCCCCCAGACCGGCGGTCCTCGGAGCCTCATGAACCACCACCACTCTGCCTGTCTTGGCAGCCGAAGCGACGATCCCGTCCTGATCGATCGGAGACAGAGTGCGGAGGTCGAGGACCTCGACCGACGCCCCCTTCTCCTCGAGCTGGCCGGCCGCGGCCCTCGTCTCCTTGATCATCGCTCCCCACGAGATCAGGGTGATGTCCCTTCCCTCCCGCTCCACCCGCATGGGGCCGATCTCGGTCGTGTAATAGAGCTCCGACACCTCTTCCTTCACCGCCCGATAGAGCCTGATCGGCTCGAGGAAGAGGACGGGATCGGGGTCCTCTATGGCGGCCAGGAGCAGACCACGGGCGTCGGACGGTGTGGACGGCACCACCACCTTCAGACCCGGGATGTGGGCGTAGATCGCCTCGGTCGATTCCGAATGGTGCTCGGCGGCGCCGATCCCGCCCCCGTAAGGAACACGGATCACCATCGGAGCAGTGAACCTGTGGTTCGAACGGTTCCGAATCCGGGCAACGTGATTGATGATCTGGTCGTAGGCCGGGTAGGAGAACCCGAGGAACTGCAGCTCCGCCACCGGGCGCATCCCGGCTATCGCCATGCCGAAAGCCGCCCCGACGATCCCCGACTCGGCGACCGGGGTGTCGAACACCCGGTCCTCGCCATACTTGGCCCGCAGACCGTCGGTGATCCTGAACACACCTCCGGTGCGCCCGATGTCCTCACCCAGGAGGACGACCCGCTCGTCGGTCTCGAGCGCGGTGGCCAGTGCGCCATTCAGCGCCTGGGCCAGGGTCTGCTCGCTCATGCGCCGATCTCGTCCAGTTGCGCTCGGAGGGGCCCGGTCGGCTGTGCGTACATTCGGGACAGCATCTCGGCCGCGGTGGGCCGGGGCAGAGCTTCCGCCTCGGCAACGGCCTCTTCGATCACGTCTGCCGACCGGGCCTCCAACTCTGCATGCCATTCGGGAGTCCATGCTCCCGCCCGCTCCAGGAGCGCCCGGACTCGCTCCAGGGGATCCCGTGTGCGCCACTCCCCGGTTTCGTCCTCGTCCCGGTATCGAGCGGGGTCGTCGGAGGTCGTGTGCGGGCCGAGGCGATAAGTGACCGCCTCGATGAGGGTCGGCCCCTCGCCCGAGCGGGCTCTGGCCACAGCCTCTCCTACCACGGTGAGGACCGCCGCCACGTCGTTACCGTCGACGATGACCCCTGGCATTCCGTAGGCATCCGCCTTCATGGCAATCGACTCCGACCGTGTCTGCTCGTCACGCGGGTACGAGATGGCGAACCCGTTGTTCTGGCAGAGGAAGACGGTCGGGGTCGTGTAGACGGCGGCGAAGTTCATCGCCTCGTGGAAGTCACCCTCGGATGTGGCGCCGTCGCCGAACGAGGTCAGGGCCACCCGATCGGAGCCGTTCAACGCCTCCGCCCAGGCCAGGCCGACGGCGTGGATCATGTGCCCGCCGACGGTGATCGAGGGAGGAAGGACGTTCAGTCCATCGGGTGCCTGGCCCCCTCGCTCGTCACCTGTCCTCCCGGCGATGAGCAGGGCCCAGGGATAACCCGCCCTCCACATCAAGGCCGCATCACGGTAGGTGGCGGCAACCCAGTCATCGGGCCGGAGCGCCGCTGCAGCGCCGATCTGTGCTGCCTCCTGGCCCTCGAACGGGGCGTAGGTGGCCAGACGCCCCTGACGCTGCATGGCCATGCACTTGTGGTCGTAGGTCCTGGCTTCGACCATGTCGGCGTACAGCTCTCGGGTCTCTTCGAGAGTGATCGATAGGCCGTCGCGGACGGTCCCGTCCGGGCTGATCAGGGTGAGCATGCCGGCGATGAGCTTATCGACCGGCCGATTCCACACCAGCCGGCCTACACCGCCGCGGTCTCCGACGCCAGCAGCTCATCCAGCTCCTCGACCGTCATGAGCACCTCGCGAGCCTTGCTGCCATGTGAGGGGCCGACCACCCCCCGGCTCTCCAGGATGTCCATCACCCTGCCGGCACGGGCAAAGCCGATCCGAAGCTTGCGCTGCAGCATCGAAGTGGACCCGAGCTCGCTCCGCACCACCAGGTCCATAGCCTGGCGGACCAAGGCCTCCTCCTCATCGTCGACCTCCTCCGCCAGGGCCGCCGCGGCAGCGGCGGTGGCCACTAGGACTTCTTCGTCCTCGTACCTGGCGTCCTGCTGCTTGCGGACCCAGTCGACCACGGCATGGACCTCGCCCTCACGGACCCAGGCTCCCTGGATCCGCTGTGGTCTCGGCTCCTTGGCCGTTACCACCAGCATGTCGCCCATCCCGATCAGCTTCTCGGCGCCCGCGCCGTCGATGATCACCCTGCTGTCCGTCTGCGAGGCGACGCTGAAGGCGAGACGGCTCGGGATGTTGGCTTTGATCACACCAGTGATCACGTCCACCGACGGTCGTTGAGTGGCGATGACGAGATGGATGCCGACGGCACGCGCCATCTGGGCGATCCTGACGATCGACTCCTCCACCTCCCGTCCGGCCACCATCATCAAATCGTTGAGCTCATCGATGAGGATCACGATGTATGGGAAGCGGTCGAAACCCTCCGGATCCAGGCCTCCCGCCTCCCATTTGGCCCGGTACCCCTCGATGTCGCGCACCTTGGCATCGGCCAGGAGGTCGTAGCGACGGTCCATCTCGGCCACGGCCCACTTGAGTGCGTCGTTGGCCTTCTTCGGGTTGGTGATCACACGAGTGAGGAGATGGGGCACCCCGTTGTACTGGCCCAGCTCAACGCGCTTCGGGTCGACCATGATCACCCGGACGTCCTCGGGGTGGGTCCTCATCAACAGCGAGGTGACGATGGAGTTGATGCAGGACGACTTGCCCGCTCCCGTCGCCCCGGCGATGAGAACGTGGGGCAGTTCGGACAGGTTGAGCAACTTGGGCATGCCCGAGATGTCCATCCCGAGGCCGACGGTCAGGGGGTGGGTCTCCACCGCCGCCTCGGCGCTGGAGAGGATGTCACCGAGTGAGACGAGGCGACGCTTGGTGTTGGGGACCTCCACGCCGATGGCCGACTTGCCGGGTATGGGGACCAGGATGCGCACGTCCGGTGTGGCCAGGGCATATGCGATGTCGTGAGAGAGGCTGGAGATCCGGTTGACCTTCACCCCTGGGGCAAGCTCGATCTCGTAGCGGGTCACTGTCGGCCCGGGGACGATCTTGGTCAGGGAGGCATCCACCCCGTGCTGGGTCAACGTCTCCTCGAGCTGCCGCGCGGTGTCCTCCAGCGCCCGCTTGTTGATCTCTCCGCCGGTGCCCCCGTCGAGGAGGCTGAGGGGCGGGAGTCTGTAGCCATTGGGTTGGGGGGTCACGGCGAGAGATGCCGGCTGGGGCTTGGGTTTCGGTGCGGCCGGCTCGCTCGGCTTCTCCGACTGTGACTTCTTGGTTTGGGGCCGAGCGATCTTGGGCCGCTCGTGGCGCCCGCGGCCCGAGGGTGCGGGATTGACCACCCGGTCCGCCACGTTGCCGGCTCGTTCCATCCGGGCTCCGGTCGTCGCCGTCGCCGCCAGCCTTCGTGTCGAGCGGAAGATGTCGGCGATGCCTGCGGCGAGTTCACGGACACTGGTCTGGGTCATGATCAGCACCCCCATGCCCATCGCCGAGGCCAGCACGACGAATGCCCCCCATGTGCCCAGGATGCGCCGCATCGGGAAGGCGATCAGTGAGCCGACGGCACCGCCCCGCTCCTCGACCAGCTCGATGCTCGGGGCCAGGGCCACCGCCCCGGTCATCAGATGGAAGAGAGCAAGGGACCCGATGAAGGTGATCACACCGCCGGCTATGAGTCGCTTGGCCCCATCTCGGGGCTTGCCGAGGATCATCGCCACCCCGATTCCGGCCAATGCGATCGGGAGGGCGAATCTCCACACGCCGAACAGGAGCCGGCTCCCGCTTGCCATCCCTTCACCGACCGGGCCGGCCAGGTCGACGAAGGCGAGCAAGACCAGGAGGGCCAAGACCACGAGGATCAGACCCCAGATGTCGTCGGTCTGACGCCCCAGGGTGTTGCGCACCGAGCTCCGTACCGCCACCAGCTTCTGACGGATCGTGCTCTTCGGTGCTGGTTTCTTCTTCGCTGTGGACACCCGTCTCCGCCCGGAGGGACCCTTCCGGGTGGATGTCCTGGTTCCCATGTAGTCGGAAACACTACATGGGGTCGGGAA
The DNA here is from genome assembly GCA_025937235.1 of Acidimicrobiia bacterium. Taxonomy (GTDB): domain Bacteria; phylum Actinomycetota; class Acidimicrobiia; order Spongiisociales; family ZC4RG35; genus JARDZU01. Next base: position 25,021 of record JAICRU010000026.1, on the reverse strand, counting down.
TTGGTCGTGGAATGCTCAGAGCTCCATCACCACGGGGACGATCACCGGGCGTCGTGCCGTCTCGGCCCGGATGACCCGCCCTGCTGCCTGGCGGATCGTCTTCTGGAGCTCACCGATGTCGGACCGCCCCGACGCATGCTCGACTATCGCCTCGTTGACCGCCTCGGCCGCCTTGTCGAGAACGACAGTGGGGTCGTCCATCAGGCCGTGGCTGTCCATGTCGGGTCCGTAGACCACCTCGCCCGTGCCGTGGTCGATGCCGACGGTCACGACGACGACTCCCTCATCGGCCAGGTGTGATCGGTCGCGCAGCACCGCCGACTGGACATCGCCCACGGATGACCCATCCAGGTACACGAAACCGGCAGGGACCGCCCTCCGTAGCACCTGGGTCTTCTTGCCTTTCAGGATCACCCGGTCACCGTCTTCGAGGACGTCGACATGTCGCACCCCCATGGTCCGGGCCAGCTCTGCGTGGGCGTGGAGGTGGCGATACTCGCCGTGGACCGGAACGAAGGCGTTTGGCCGCAGCAGGTTGAGGAATGTCAACAACTCGTCCCGGTTGGCGTGACCGGAGACGTGGACCGGGGCATTGGTCCCGTGGACCACCTTGGCCCCGCGCCGCGTCAGGTTGGAGATCACCTTGGACACTGCTCGCTCGTTGCCGGGAATCGGCTTGGCCGAGATGAGTACGGTGTCTCCCTCCCCGACCTCGACGAACTTGTGCTGGCCCTGGGACATCAGGGAGAGGGCTGCGAAGGGCTCCCCCTGGCTCCCCGTGGTGATCAACAGCTGTTGGTCGACCGGTAACTCGTCCATGTCCTTGATGTCGATCACCGATTTCTGAGGTATGTCGAGTGACTTCAGATCGGAGGCGATGGTGGTGTTCCGGTGCATGGAACGGCCGAAGAAGGCGATCTTCCGCCCATTGGCGATGCCGGCGTCGGCGATCTGTTGGATGCGGTGTATGTGTGACGCGAAACAGGCCGAGATGACCCGGCCACTCGCGTCCCGGATGGCATCGGAGATGGGCTGACCCACCGAGCTCTCCGAGGGCTCGAAGCCAGGTCGCTCGGCGTTGGTCGAATCGGCCATGAGCAGTCTCACTCCCCTCCTGGCCAATGTGGCAAAGGCGGGAAGGTCGGTGGGCACGCCGTCGATCGGGGTGGGATCGAGCTTGAAGTCGCCCGAGTGGACAATGACGCCCTCCGGCGTCTCCAGAGCGACTGCGCTGGCGTCTGGCACGGAGTGGCTGACCGGGATCAGCTGGAAACGAAAGGGGCCCTGATCCACCCACTTCTTGACCGGCACATGACGGAGATTGGCTTCGACCCCCAATTCGTCGATTCGTGCACGGGCCAGCTCGATGGTCAGTCGGGTGCCAAGGACCGGAACGTTCACATCCCTGAGGAAATAGGCCAGGGCTCCCGTGTGATCCTCGTGCCCGTGGGTCAGGATCACGCACTCCACGTCATTGCGCCGCTCCACCAGCCACGACCAGTCGGGAAAGACGAGGTCGACACCGAGCATGTCGTCTTCGGGGAACATGAGCCCGCAATCGATCAGCGCAATCCGGCTCTCCACCTCGATCGCTGCGCAATTGCGGCCGATCTCACCGAGACCGCCGAGAAAGGTGATGGAGACGCTCACAGCCCCTGGACGGCACCGACGGCCTTCTCGACCGCGGCCAGTGTCTCCTCTGACGCGGGCACCAGTGGGAGGCGGACCTGACCCACAGGCTCCCAGAGCCGGTCCATCGCCCCTTTCACAGGGGTTGGGTTCGTCTCGAGGAAACATGCCTCACAAAGGGGCAAGAGGAGATGATGGAGGCGTCTCGCCTCGGCCACTTCACCGTCCAGAGCAGCACGGACCATCGCGGACACAGCCCGCCCGGCGAGATGGGAAACGACCGATACCACCCCGACCGCACCCACCGCCATCATCGGCCAGGTGAGCGAGTCCTGTCCGCAATAGACCGCCAGGCCGGGAATCCGGTTGATGGTGTGCCCGGAGAACTCGAGGTCGAGCACGGCGTCCTTGACCGCCACGACGTTCTCGTGCTCGGCAAGACGGGCCATGGTGTCGACTTCGATCCTGGTCCCGGTCCGCCCGGGGATGTTGTAGAGCATGACCGGCAGACCGACATCGGCGATCGCAGAGAAGTGCTCGGCCAACCCGGCCTGGTCCGGTCGGTTGTAGTAGGGCGTCACGGCCAGGACCCCGTGACACCCGATCTCGGCGGCTTTCTCGGTCAATTCGATCGACTCGACCGTGTTGTACGTGCCGGTCCCGGCAATGACCCGGGTGTCCTTCTCCGCCACCGCGTCGACCACGGTCCTGTACAGCGCCACCTTCTCGACATCGTCGAGGGTCGGTGATTCACCGGTTGTCCCGGTGACTATGAGAGCGTCACTGCCGTTGTCCGAGAGGAACCGGGCCAGCCGCCAGGCTCTCTCGTGGTCGACCTCACCGGATGCGGCGAAGGGCGTGATCATGGCGGTGGCGACATGGCCGAACGGGGCCGTCGTCGGTGATCTCACCTGACCCAGGTTACCGACCGATCCACTAGAACACCTCACATGGAGCTACGTCTTCCCATGCCATCTCTGGTGGTCCTGGTCGGCCCGGCGGGATCAGGCAAGAGCAGCTGGGCGGCCACGATGTTCCACGAGAGCGAAATCGTCTCCTCGGATCGGATCAGGGGGATGGTTGGAGCCGGGGAGGATGATCGGCAAGCGGGGACCGCCGCCTTCTCCATCCTCGAGCAGGTGGTCTCCGAGCGAATGAGTCGTGGGCTGACCACGGTGATCGACACCCTCGGGATGGACAGGGACAACCGCCGTCGGTGGGTGGGCATCGCCCACGAAGCCCGGATCCCGGCCTATGCAGTGGTGTTCGAGACGCCGACTGCTCAGATCCGTGCCCGCAACTGGGCGCGAGCCCGACCCATCCCACGGACGGTGCTGGACAAGCAGTTGAGCCGTTATCGAGTCGTTCACGGCGAGATCGAAGACGATGGATTCGACCAGGTGATCACGGAGCAACCCATAGTCATGGTCACACCATCAGTGGTCGCCACCGGGAATCGGGCGTCCCCCGAGTCCCCTGCATCACCCGCGAGACACCGGTTCGGCCTGGTGGTGAACCGGTTCGACTGGGGCGACCCGGCCGGACTGGCCAAGAACCTCGCCTCGATCGCTCGTAGAGCGGAGGCGGCAGGGTTCCACGACCTCTGGCTAATGGACCATTTCCGCCAGATCCCCCGAGTGGGCCGGCCCTGGGAAGACATGCCCGAGGCATACCTGTCGTTGTCCTTCCTCGCCGGGGTGACCGGGTCCATCGGGTTGGGGGCGCTGGTGAGCTCCATCGGGCACCGTCACCCCGTCGTCCTCGGCAAGATGGTCGCCACCCTCGATGTCCTCAGCGGAGGTCGGGCCCTCCTCGGTCTCGGGATCGGCTGGGACCAGGCAGAGCAAGAAGGCTATGGGATCCCTTTCCAGCCGATGGGACAGCGCTACGACGCGCTCGAAGACACGCTGAGGATGCTGCCGCTGCTCTGGGGCAAGGGCTCACCTCCATTCACCGGCGTGACCTTCTCCGCTTCCCACCTGACCTGTTACCCCCGGCCCATCCAGGAGCACATACCGATCTTGATCGGGGGCTCCGGCGAGAGGCGGACACTGCGTCTGGTGGCGCGCTACGCCGACGCCTGCAATCTCTTCGGGAAACCCGATGTGATACGGCGCAAGGTCGAGGTGCTCCGTCGCCACTGCTCCGAGATCGATCGTGACCCCGACGAGATCGAGGTCACCCATCTGGTCGACGTGATGGTCGCCCCCGACCGGAGCGCACTCAGGGAAAGGGTCGAGCTTCTTCGGGGCAGGAGCACCACCGTCGAGTCCTTCATGGCCAGATACAACGCAGGTGTGATCGAAGACCAGCTGGAGCACTTCGGCGCCTATCACGAGGCGGGAGCCAATCATTCGATGGTCGTGCTGCCCGACGCCCATCTCGAGGGGAGCATCGAGACCTTCGGCCTGGTGATCGGAGCCATGGCCCGCCCTTAGACTGGCTACATGGCTGTCACCTCCACCATGCTCCCGCTCGGGACCAGAGCGCCCGATTTCGCGCTGACGGACGTCGTCTCCGGGAAGAAGATCTCGCTCGATGACTTCGCCGCTTCGGGGGCGATGCTCGTGATGTTCATCTGCAATCACTGCCCCTACGTTCAGCACATTCGCGCCGAGTTGGCCCGGTTCGGCCAGGACTACCGGGACAGCGCTCTCGGTATCGTGGCCATTTCGTCGAACGACGACGAGCTCTACCCGGAGGACGGGCCGGAGGCGATGAGAAGGGAGGCCGAAACCCACGGGTACACCTTTCCCTACCTTCTCGACGAGGACCAGAGGGTGGCAGCCGAGTACACCGCGATGTGCACCCCCGATTTCTTCCTGTTCGATGAAGGCCGTGAGCTGGTCTACCGGGGCCGCTTCGACGAGTCGAGACCCAACAGCGGTGTCCCCGTTACCGGGGCCGATCTCCGAGCCGCGGTCGATGCGGTGCTCGCCGGGGAGCCGGTGAGCGAGGAGCAATGGCCCTCGATGGGCTGCTCGATCAAGTGGAAGCAGGGCAACACGCCCGCCTACTTTGGGGCGGCCTGAACGAGGATCCCCGTCTCACGTTCCACAAGAAAGGAACCCCAGTGGCCAAGCAGTACCCATCAGCGCCCGATATGACCATCGATCTCGACCGGGCCTACACCGCCACGCTGGACACCAATCACGGTGAGATAGTCATCGAGCTCGACCCGGCGCGGTCACCGCTGACCGTGAACAACTTCGTGTTCCTCGCCCGGGATGGCTACTACGACGGAGTCATCTTCCATCGTGTCATCGAGAACTTCATGATCCAGGGTGGCGACCCGACCGGCACGGGCACGGGTGGCCCCGGTTACAAGTTCCGTGACGAGATCGAGGGCACCGGGGAGTACTCCAGGGGCACGGTCGCAATGGCCAATGCGGGGCCCAACACCAACGGCTCGCAGTTCTTCATCTGCCACACCGACGTCGGTCTCCCCCACTCCTACACCATCTTCGGCTCCGTGCGTTCGGGGTTGGAGACCGTGGACTCCATCGCCACGACCCCGACCAGTCGGGCCGATCGCCCAGAATCGGATGTCGTTATCAACCAGGTGACGATCACCGAGGACTAGGAGCGGATTGGGTCCGAAACGCGACGCGATGCACTAGATTCCACTACCGTTCCGCCGGCTGCTTCGGCGGCGACTCGTTGGCTTCCCGTCCCGCATTGCGACCGGATAGAGGGCAGGGTCGTACCGGACACATGGCAAGGGCTGTCAAGAGGCCCTGATTGGAAAGGATGACGGGAAAGTCATGAACATCTATGTGGGGAACCTCCCCTTCAACACCACCGCTGCCGATCTCGAGACTCTGTTCGGCGAGTACGGGCCGGTCGACTCGGCCGCCATCATCAACGACCGCGAGACCGGGCGCTCCCGCGGATTCGGTTTCGTCGAGATGTCGAATGACGCAGGGACGAGGGCCATCGAGGAGCTCGACGGCAAGGACTACAACGGGCGCAACCTGAAGGTGAACGAGGCCCGTCCCCGTGAGGAGCGCGGTCCGCGCCGCTAGCGGCGCCCATGTTCCCGGGCCGCTGATAGCAACGCCGATCATCGCAGTCGCTGGAGCTGCCAGCACGCAATGGCCGGCAAGTCACCCCGATCGATCGCGGTGCACATGTCGTCCCGGGACGGGCCGATGCGCCGGATCATCGATGAACAGCCGCTCACCCTCGACGTGGAGCAGATTCGGCCCATAGGCGGAGGTCAGGTTCTCAACCGTGAGAACCGATTCCGCCGGCCCGGAGGCGACCACACGGCCTGACAGCAGAATGACGTGATCGGCGACCTGGGCCTCTGCCAGGTCATGGGTCGTCATCACGATGGTGCAACCGGTGCTGGTCTCGTCGTGGATGACCTGGTCGATCGCCTGTGCCGAGGGCAGGTCGAGCCCGGTCAGAGGCTCGTCCAGGAGCAAGATGTCGTGGTCCTGGGCCAGGCCTTGGGCGACAAGCGCACGCTGGCGCTGGCCCCCGGACAGCTCCCGAAGATGCAGACCGGCGAGATGGGTGATGCCCATCCTCGCCATTGCGTCGTCCACCGCAGCCTGGTCATCGGGGCCGAGTCGGTGCCGGACCTTGCCGCTGCCGGCGTACCGCCCCATGGCCACGACTTCCCTCACCGTGACCGGAAGGGTGTCGTTCACCTTCGTGCTCTGCAGGACGTAGGAGATCCGGCTGCGTCCCTCGCCGTTGTCAGCCTGAACCGATATCGACCCCGAGATCGGCTCGATGAGGCCGGCGATGGCGCCCAAGAGAGTGGATTTGCCCGACCCATTCGGCCCGATCAGCACCGTGATCCCGCCCCGCGGTATCTCGAACGAGGATGCTGTCAACGCAGATCTGGCCCCGTATCCGAGAGCGAGTTGTTCGGCACACACCGCGGCCGATCTCATCGGCAGCTCGCGCAACGCCCGTCGACCTCCAGTGCGTGGCCACTGGCCGAGAAAGAGGACAGTCGGGAGACTTTGCCGACCAGACGCTCCAACTCGACTTCGAGATCCTTGGGTAGCTCGATGTCTTCGACGGCACCACAGCTCTCACAGACGAGGTGATGATGATGACCGGCCAGCCACTCCGCCATCTCGTACCGGGTGAGGCCTCTCGCCCCGTGGTGTGGCTCGACGACGCCCGCCTGCTCGAGAACGGCGAGACTCCGGTACACGGACGAGACGGGGACCTCTCCGCCCATCTCTTGGTGGAGCTCGGCAGCCGAGCGCGGCCCGTCGACAACGGACAGGGCCGCCACCACCAGGCGACGGCCGGATGTGTATCGAGCTCCGCTGGTGGCCAACCGCTCTTCGATCTCACGCTCGGAGATTGGCGCATGAGAGGGATATTGAGTAGCCTTACCGATAATGATTCTCATTATAGGCCGGAGACGGTGAAGGGCCAAATGAGGCGGAGGCTCTTGATCGTCGGCGGGCTCACCCTCGCCCTTGCCGCCTGCGACACCGCGCCGAGCGGCCCGGACGATGGGATCGTGATCGTCGCCACCACCTCAGTCCTCGGGGACATCGTCCAATTCGTGGCCGGTGACGAGGCGCGATTGGAGATCCTGATCCCGATCGGCGTCGACGCACACGATTTCTCTCCCTCCGCCCAACAAGCCAGTGTGATCTCCGGCGCCGACCTGGTCGTCGCCAACGGTCTGGGTCTGGAGGCTGGCCTCGGGGACTTCATCACCGCTGCCGCCGCAGATGGCGTCGAGGTGCTGGAGGTGGCGCCGTTGCTGGACCCGATCCCTCTCCGGAGTGACGAGACAACATTGGATCCACACTTCTGGATGGATCCGCTCCGGGCCGGAGAAGCGGCGCGTGAGATCGCGGAGGCGCTCGCCGCTCGAACTGAGGGAGGATGGGAGGAGAGGGCCGGTGCCTATGCCTTGCAGTTGGAAGCGACGGACGTCACCGTGTCCGAGCTCCTCTCGGTGATCCCGGCTCCAGGCCGGATAATGGTGACCAATCACGAATCGCTCGGCTACTTCGCCGACCGGTACGAATTCGAAATCCTCGGAGTGGTCGTTCCCGGTGGCTCGACCCTGGCCGAGCCGTCCTCTGCGCATCTCGCCGAGCTGGTCGAGATCATGGACGAAGCCGGAGCGAACGTAGTCTTCGCAGAGACCACCGAGCCGGCAACACTCGCCGAGGCGATCACCTCGGAGCTCGGTGCCGACGCCCGGGTCGTCGAGCTCTACACCGAGTCACTGGGTGAGCCGGGGTCGGAGGCCGGGACCTTGTCCGGGATGCTTCTCAGCAACGCCCGGAGCATCTCGGAGGCGCTGGCATGACCCATTCCACCACGGAGTCATGGGCTGGCTGATCGAGCCGTTCGAGCTCGCCTTCCAGCAGCGTGCCCTGCTCGCAGGGCTCCTGGCCGCGGTGGCGCTGGCCGTCGTCGGGACCTGGGTCGTGATCAGGGGGATGACCTTCCTCGGCGACGCCCTGGTCCATGGTGTCGTCCCCGGCATAGCCCTTGCCGTCATATTCGGCTTCAACGTGGTGGTCGGGGCACTCCTGGCCTCCGTCGTGATGATCGGTGGCATCAACCTGGTGCACCGGCAGACCGGGTTCAGCGAGGACACCGGGATCGGTCTTCTCTTCGTCGGGATGCTCGGCCTCGGAGTAATCCTCGTGTCGAGCACGGACTCGTTCGCCACCGATCTCACATCGATCCTGTTCGGCGACGTGCTCGGGGTCACCGTGACCGACCTGGTCGGGCTCTCGATAGTGGTCGTCGTGGTAGCCACGGTGTCCGCTCTCTTCTACCGGAACTTCCTGGTCCTCGCCTTCAACGAGCAGAAGGCGCATCTCTTCGGGCTTCGTCCCGGAGCCAGCCATCTCGCCCTTCTGGCTCTCGTCACATTGTCGATCGTCGGCTCTTTCCAGACGGTGGGGACCCTCCTCGTGTTCGGCCTACTGGTGGGGCCACCCGCCACTGCTGCCCTATTGGTGAAACGGGTGCCCTCGATGATGGCCACCGGGGCATTGATCGGGATGGCATCCGTCGTCACAGGCCTGATCATCAGCTACCACGCCAACACCTCGGGCTCGGCGACCATGGCCGTCGTGCCGATCGTGCTCTTCTTCGTGGTGCTCGCGGTCAGACGGCTGCGGCGACCGGCCCCTTCCTCTTCGATGATGCCTGGCTGATCAAGTCAGCCGCTCCAGGTCTCGCCCGGCTCCAGCGTGGCCACCCCGGCCCGCGTGTTCTCGGCGAGCTCTTCGGGTGTTCCGCGGAGAATGGGGAAGGTGGCGTAGTGCACGGGGATCACGGTTGATGCCCCCACCATGTCGGCGGCCCTCCCGGCGTCCCGGGGGCCCATCGTATAGTGCCCACCGATCGGGAGCACGGCGATGTCTGGGGAGAAGCGCTCCCCGATGAGGCTCATGTCCCCGAATAGGTCGGTGTCGCCCGATTGGTAGACGATGGTGCCGTCTTCGAACTCGATCACCCACCCCCAGCAGCCGAGATCACGGGTCACCTGGTCGCCGCCAGTGCCCAGGGTGGCGCCACCGGTGTGGTCTGCGTGCACCATGGTGAACTTGACCCCGGCCAACTCCACCGTCCCGCCGTTGTTCATCCCTATCGCCTCGATGCCACGGGCGCCCATGAAGATGGACATCTCGTGTGATCCGACGACGGCTGAGCCGACTATCCCGGCGAGCTCGATGAGGTCGACGCAGTCGTCCCCCACATGGTCGAAGTGGCAGTGGGTGGGAGCGATGACATCGACTTTCTCCGGCTCGCGGTACTCGTCGGCGAAGTTCGGAGCCGATGACCAGCGATCGACCCAGATCCAGGAGTCGCCCGGTGAGCGATAGAGGACCCCACCGTGGCCCAGACGGGTGATGCGCAGATTCGCCATCCGGTCTCCTTCCTCAGTCAGCCCACACGGGTCGCGATCCACCAGGTCACATTTCCCGGGCCCCTCACCCCACCTCGTTTGTCCTCGTCTTCCTTCTGCACCGGCTCCTGGACCGACGTGGCTCCCGCGGCGAGCGCCCGACGGTATGTCTCGTCGACGTCCGGTACGTAGACGTGAATCTGGGCGGACGACGCGGGCCATCCCTCGACCTCATCGGCGAGCATCACGACCGTGTCGTCGATGCGCACCTCGGCATGCGTCAGCCGGCCAGACTCGTCCGGGTATCTGCGGAGGCTCACCGCGTCGAACACTGTGACCAGGAAGTCGATCACGGCAGCGGCGTCATCGACGATCAGGTAGGGCGACACCGAGTTGTATCCCTGGGGCTTCATGGGCGGTGCCCAAACCTAATCATCTCAACAGGTTGACCACCTCGGCCAGCTCGGCAACGGCGGGGGCATCGATGGGGTCGAGCACGATCTGGAGGTGGGAGATCCCCTTCTCGCCGAATCGGGCCAGGGCTTCGGCCATCTCCTGAGTCGATCCCCTGATCGGCTCCACCTCGGGTCGCTCGCCACTGCCGGCAATGCGGCCCTTGCCCCGGCTGAGCTGGACCAGCACCGCAGCCGTTCGAGCGATTTCTCCGGGATCCCGCCCCGCCTCCCGGCAAGCTGCGTCGACTCTCTCGTTGAGCGGGGCGAGACCCTCGGGCCGATTGTCGAAACCGGTGTACCAGCTGTTCCACAAGTCGACATGGGGCGCTGCAATTCGCAGCATGCGGTCGCCATTCGAGCCGATCAAGAGCGGCATGTCGCTCCGGGCCCGGGGAAGGATCTCCACCTCACGATGTGTGTAGAAACGCCCCTCGAAGTCGATCGAGCCCTCTCGGATCAACGTGCGGATCACCTCGAAGGCCTCCTCGAACCTCGACACCCGGCTGTCGAACGGGAACCCGAAGGCGTCGTATTCGGCGCGGTTCCAACCGGCACCCAACCCGAGGATGAGACGGCCTCCACTGATGTCGTCCACGGTGGCCGCCTTCTTGGCGATCATCGCCGGGCTGTGGAACGAGGTGGCAGCCACGAGTGGCCCGATGAGGACTCGCTCGGTCGCCTCTCCCAGCGCCGCCAGAGTCGACCAAGCCTCGAGGGGCCCACGCACCCCGGTCGAGGGGTCTCGGAAGAGCAGATGATCTCCGACCCAGATCGAGTCGAACCCCGTGTTCTCGGCGGTCGTCGCGATCTCCCTCATCTCACGCCAGGCGACCACTCGCTCGACTTCGGGCAGCTGTATGCCAACCTTCATCGCTTCAGTCATGACTGCGATGGTACGGAACACCGAATCGGCCTCCTCCAGCCTCAACCGGGCCCAGCGCCAGGATCACATCCACCGCATGGCGACCGACGACCTCGATATCGTCGTGATCGGTGGCGGCGTGACCGGATGCGGCGCGGCCCTCGATGCAGCATCTCGCGGGTTGAGCGTGGCGCTCATCGAGCAGAGGGATTACTCCTCCGGGACGTCCAGCCGCTCCAGCAAGCTGTTCCACGGTGGGCTCCGCTATCTCGAGCATCGCAACTTCTCGCTGGTCCGTGAGGCCTTGGCCGAGCGGAACCTGATGCTCAACCACGTCTGCCCCCACCTCGCCCGCCCGGTCTCCTTTCTCTACCCGCTTCGTCACCGATTCTGGGAGCGGCTCTATGTCGGGGCCGGTGTCTTGATCTACGACCTCATGGCCTCCGTCGCCGACAACCCGCTCCCCCGCCACGCCCACCTGAGTCGCTCGGCCGCCTTGCAGATCGCACCAGCGCTCGGTGATCGAGGGCTAGTGGGCGCGGTGAAGTACTGGGATGCGCTGGTGGACGACGCACGGCACACTCTGACGCTGGCGCGGACCGCAGTGGCCCATGGGGCGCTGCTGGCCAGCAGCGTCAGGGCGACAGGGCTCGTCATGGCGGACGGGCGGGTGCACGGAGCCGAGGCGATCGACCTCGAGGCCGGCAGGAAATTCCGGGTCAGGGCGCGCCGTGTGATCAACGCCACCGGCGTTTGGAGCGACGACATCCAAGCGATGGCCGGGGATCGCGGTCTGGACGTGGAGGCATCCAAGGGGATCCACATCGTCGTTCCCAGAGACCGGATCCGGTCCGACACCGGACTGATCCTCCGCACGGAGAAGAGCGTGCTCTTCGTGATCCCGTGGGACCGGCACTGGATCGTCGGAACCACCGACACACCTTGGGAGCTCCGTCGGGCCCACCCTGCCGCCTGCCGGAGCGATATCGACTACCTCCTCGGTCGAGTCAACACCGTCCTCTCCGAGCCCCTCGACCACGGTGACATCGTCGGCGTGTACGCCGGGCTCCGACCCCTACTCACCGGCGAGTCGGACGACACCAGCATGTTGAGCCGCGAGCACGCCGTCATAGTCTCCGACACCGGTCTGATCTCCGTCGCCGGTGGGAAGTACACCACCTATCGGATCATGGCCCGTGATGCCGTGGACGCCGCCGTCTCCGATCTGGGAGGGCGGGTGGCCGCCTCCGCCACGGAGCAGATCGCGCTGGTGGGTGCCAGGGGATGGGCGGAGATGATGGAGGATCCCGCTCGACTCGGGCTGCCCGACCCGATCCGCCTGATGCGCCGGTACGGGTCCGAGACGGCGAAGCTCGCCGCCCTGGTGGCCTCCGATCCGTCATTGGCAGCCCCGCTGGTGGGGGATGCCCCATATCTGAGGGCCGAGATCGCGTTTGCCGCCCTCGAAGAGGGCGCCCTGCATCTGGACGACGTCCTGACCCGTCGCACCAGGATCTCCATAGAGACGGCCGACCGGGGACTCGAGGCTTCCAGCGCGGCGACCGAGATCCTGGCGCCGATCCTGGGCTGGGATGATGCTGCAGCATTTCGGGAGGTCGCCCACTACCGGGCCCGTGTCGAAGCCGAGCGCGACTCGCAGCGTCAGCCCGACGACAGCACGGCCGACGCGGCGAGGATGGGTGCCCCGGACGTCAGGACCGGCCGAAGCGAGTGATCACTCGGGAGTGACGGCCGCCGCCAGCTCCTCGTCGGTGGGCAGCGCGGCCCGGTCGAAATTGCTGACCGCGTTCCACAGGATCCAACCGACGCCCTGGTCCTCGGCGGCCTGGATCGACCTCTTGATCTGCTCGTTGGTCCACCAGAAGGCCTGTAGCCAGGGACGGAGCACGACACCGGGCTCCAGCCGCTCCTTGGCATCGAGGATGGCGTCCTCGGTCACGTCGTACGGGTGCTCATTGGGGTCATCGAACCCGAGCCAGCCCGGCGAGTAATGGCTGGGATAGACCATGGGGCTGAACGCGTCGAGGTGCTGGGTCAGCACCTCCGGGCGCTGCCCGATTCCCTGGTCGTTGTCAGCGGACACCACGATGGCGAACACATCAGCGCTCATCGCGCAGCCCGCCGCATGGACCCGGGCCTGTGCCGCGTCCAGGAATCCCTCGATCGTGGACGTGCGCTGTTCCTCGGTCATCTCCAGTTGGCCACTGATCTGGGCCGCCTCCTCGGACGGAAACCGGACATAGTCGAACTGAACCTCGTCGAAGCCGAGCCGGCATGCCTCCTCGGCGAGGGCTATCGGGTACTCCCATGATGCGACCTTGGTCGGGTTGATCCACTTCCCGTCGTATGCCTCCTCGGGGCGAAATGCGGCCCGATAAGAGTCTTCGAAGGTCACGATCCGTGTGATGTTGTATAGACCGTGCTCTCGGGCCTGGGCGAGACGCTCGGCCGGGTCATAGACATCGACCACGGCGCCGGCGTCGTGGGCTTCTGTCACACCCGTGTCGTAGAAGACCTTGCCGCCCTCCTGCTTCGTGTCGAAGACGAGGGCATTGATGGCCGTCTCGTCGGCGAGCGCGAGAATTGCTGCGAATCGCTCATCATTGCCTGCTGCCTCCGCGCCGACCCGGAGGGCCCGGATCTTGCGAGGCTGTATGCGCCACTCGGTGAAGGCGGGCGAGCCGTCCCAGGTCCCTTCCGTGGCCAGCCATGCAGGCTTGTCGACCGTCAGCTGACCGGGGGAGGTCATCAGGTCGAACCAGCCGTCGGCCGCGGTCAGCGCGACATGCTCCCCTACCATCACCTCTGCCCTGGGCACTGGGGCACCCGACTCGTCGACCACCTTGCCCAGGAGCTGGAACAAGGGAATCGTGGTGCCGGCAATCCCTTGAGCAGCCTGCTCTGGGCCCGTTCCTGCATTTTCCCCGTCGCCATTGCAGGCAGCCACGACGAGGGCCAAGGTTGCGACCAGAGCGATTCGTCCCCCCACCGGGCCACGTCTCCGGTTCACGCCCCGAGACGGAGGACCATGGCCGTGATCGTCAACAGGAGCAGCGCTGTGTCGAGCACGCCGAAGGCGGCAAGTCTGCCTGTGGCCGATCGGATCGCGGCCTGGTCGCCCCCATCGATGGCAGTCGCCGCTCGCTCAGACCCGCGATCGAAGACCAGGATCCCGAGTACGGCCCCGATCAGGACCATGGCGAAGCCGATGGTCACGAACAGCGTCCCGAACCCGTAGGCGTCGACGAGGAGAACCATCCAGATCCCGGTGGCAAGCAGGAGGATCGCCGCCGGCATGTACAGGCGCGACGAGAGTTTCGCCGCCACGCGATACCAACCTGCTTGTGCGGCTGGCCCTTGTCTGGCGGCGAGCGAAGGGGCCATGGCCTGCACGACGTTGGCCCCGAGCCATGTCCCGGCGCCTGCGATGTGGAGGATCAGGAGGACGTCTTTCAGCTCCATAGGGTCCGTTCGGTCCATACAAAGCTACCTGGCCGGACGGGCTCTGCGTGGCCTTACCATCGCCGGCCACGTGACGAGCAAGAACGATGGGATCGGGTGCAGGGACGCGGCGCTCACCACGATCTTCCTGCTCGGCTTCGGAGCCGTGTCCTTCGCCATCGGGCTGACCACCATCAACCGGGAGACCTGTACCGGTCTATGCGAGACCTTCGGCCTCACCGCGCTCTACGCCGGCGGGCCGGTGTCTGCCCTGTTCGGGATCTTCACCGATTCGGTGATAGTCGCCTGGCCCCTCGATCTGATCCTGTGGGTGTCGCTCGGGTTCGGGGTCGCTCGCTTCTCCCAGAATCGCCGCGTCCGCCCCCGGGGGCCGCTCCTGGCCCTGTTGCTCTTCTTCCTGGCCTATGGACTAGTCCTTTCGCAGCTAGTGGAATTGGCCTGACGAATCGGATAGGAAGCGATCGCGATCTGGCTTCAATGATGGGGCGTGACCGTCCTTCGCCGATTCGCACCGTTCGCCGCTGGCCTCCTGCTAATGGCAGCGTCCGTTGGTGGAACCGCACTCTTCCGATCCGCCGGGCCCGGCGCCGACCTGAGGCCTGTTGACGGTGCCGATTCGTTGGTCCAGGTGCTCCAGGGCAACAGAACCGTGTTGTGGACCGCCCTCTCCGGCTCGGTGAGCCTCTATCGGGTCGAGGGTTGGCCCGTCACGGTGAGCGGGAACGATCTGGGCGGTGCGGTGGTGATGGAGCGACCCGCCGACGGCACCGCGGGGGTCATCGACTTCGGTGAGAAGCCGCGCTCGGTCAGCTTCGAGATCGAGAGCGGTTAAACGGCCAGGAAGGCATCCAGGTCGCCCTCGTCGTAGGGCCCGACCGCACCAATCATCCGCTGTCCGGTGAACAGCTCCGCGGCGATGGACTTCACCTCATCGAGGGTCACCGCCTCAAGCTTGGCCAACCGCTCGTCCACCGACAGGTGTGGCATCCCGGACAGCTCGTCGCGTCCCAATCTCACCATCCGGCTGTTCGGATCCTCCATGGCCAGGGCGAGCCCGCCACGCATCGATCCCTTGGCCCGGTCGAGCTCCTCTTCGGTGATCCCGTCGGAGACGACCTTGGAGAGCTCTTCCCGGATCACATCCATGGCCGTTTCCGTCTGACTCGGAGTGGTCCCGACGTAGACCCCCCACGCCCCGGCATCGGCATAGGCCATCTTGAACCCATAGACGGCATAGGCCAGGCCCCGCTCCTCACGGATCTCCCGGAACAGCCGGGACGACATCCCACTGCCCAGGACATGATTGAGCACCTCGAACGCCCAACGCTTCTCGTCGCTCCGGGTCAGGCCCTTGCCCCCGATGACGATGTGGGCCTGTTCGGTCTCCCGCCGGGTGATCCTCACCACGGGCCACGGTGCAGCCTCGCCGAATTCGTGCTCCACGTTGTCCCCGGACCAGTCTCCAAACCGCTCGGCCACCATGTCGACCAGAGCCTGGTGGTCCACCGATCCAGCTGCCGCCACCACCATCGAACCGGCGCCGTATCGCCTCTTCCAGTAGCCCAGGATGTCGTCTCGCGACATCCCCCTGATCGATTCGCGAGTCCCGAGGACCGGGGCTTCCAGCGGGTGGTCGACGAACACCGCCGTCGTGAAGTTCTCGAAGGCGACGTCGTCTGGATCGTCGTCGTTCATGTTGATCTCCTCGATGACCACCTGACGTTCCGCGTCGATCTCGTTCTGCCGGAACGCCGGGCGCTGCAGCATCTCGGACAAGACGTCGAAACCCGTGCCGAGGTCCTGATCGAGGAGACGTGCCCAGTAACAGGTGCTCTCCTTCGAGGTGAA
Organism: Acidimicrobiia bacterium; assembly: GCA_025937235.1. Classification (GTDB taxonomy): domain Bacteria; phylum Actinomycetota; class Acidimicrobiia; order Spongiisociales; family ZC4RG35; genus JARDZU01. Next base: position 8,886 of record JAICRU010000026.1, on the reverse strand, counting down.
GGCGTTCGACTCGGCTCCGATCGAATCGAAGATCTCCGACACCTGGCGGGCCGACAGCTTCTCAGAGCCCTTGAACAACAGATGCTCCAGGAAATGGGATGCGCCGTGCTCGTTGGGTAGCTCGTCGCGGGTCCCGGTGTCGATCCAGCAGCCGAGCGCCACAGAGCGAAGCGAGGGCATGGGCTCGCTTATGACACGGAGCCCGTTGGGGAGGGTGGTCAGGTCATAGTGCACGTCGGGAGTGTATGGGCCCTGGCGCGAAACACAGAACGTAAGTCGCAAAGCCCTGTTTGACACCTGTGAGACAATGACGGGCTATGCGCGGACGCGACCAAACCGTTCTCACCGACCTGATCAGGCCCGAAGACCAGGCGATAGAGGCCGTGGTGGGTCGTTATCAGCGGGTCGCGCCCGCAGTGACCCGCTTCGCCCGCACCCTCTCCAAGAACCCAAACCTCAGGGTGCGACTCGGTTCCGAGCCATCCGCCTCGGCCGACGAAGTCGTCTGTGACCCCCGCATCTTCCAGGCTGCCTATCACCGCAACGCTCCGGTGACCCCGGACGAAGTGGCAATCGCATCGGCCCTCCACGAGGTGATGCATCTGGTGTCGACCGACCTCGACGAGACCCGAGAGCTGCCCGCAGGGTGGCCGGTCGAGGGAGAGGTGACGCCCGGCGCCCAAATCGACCTGCTCACCGCCTTGGACCGGACCAACAAGCCCGTGGCAGAGGTGCTCTTCTTCTCCCTCGAGGACGCGCGCCAGGAGTTCCAATGCCTCTCGGTCTACCCGGGAGCCAGATCCGTGCTGTCCGACCTCTACATGTCCTCCCTCAGCCAGGCGATTGCCCGTTCCGGGGCCCTTAGCCAGTTCGTCCTGGGCTGCTTCCTCCTCGTGGGCGGGTATGTGGATCGTGACGTGCTGGAACGACGATTCGAGGCGAGGGCCACGGCCGCTCTCGACGATGCAACCCATCACTGCGAGCTGGCTGCGGAGGCCGATGACCCCTGGGACGTCGCCCAGCTGGCCCTGGAGCTCGAGGCCATTGCTCGATCCCACGGCCTCATCAGCGAGGTCCAGGCGAATACGACCCACGCCAAGCGCCAGCATGGGGCGCAGGCCGACGCCGAGAAGGCACAGGAGGGCGTCGACGCAGTTCGGATGACTTCGCCCATCCTCACCGACGCCCAGTCCTACCAGGACACCAGGAGATCCGCCGAGTCACGTTCCGGTGCTTCCGACCGCAAGGGAGCGTCCGATGTCGCCGACGAGGAATCGACCGACCAGCTGCTTCGGGTCAGCCAGGCACCCGATGTCTTCCTCCCCACCGGTCAGGGCGGGAAGCTGGTGGTTGGCCCCATCCCAACGTCGTTCTCCCGTTTCTCGGGCGAGGGCCTGGCCGCGCTCACCGAGAAGGCCAGACGTTGGGAGCTCGCCCAGCGCCGGGTGTCGGGAGAGTTGTTCCCGCTCTTCGTCGCCAATCAGCGGAGAGGGCTGCGATCCGGTTTCGACCAGGGCGATGTCTCACCCCACTCTGCCCTCTTCATCGGCGCCGGCCTCTATCAGCGTCTCTACGAGAGGAGGGCCGCCCGGACGCGTCGGACCTATGCGGTGTCCCTGCTCGTCGACGCCTCGGCTTCGATGCTCAGCCCGGGCCGGGGCGGGAGCTCCTGGGCGATGTCCGCCGCCATGCTCGGGGCGTGGACCATGGCCCGACTCTGCGACGAGCTACAGGTCGACTTCGAAGTAGCCCTCTTCAACCGGGGGTTTGCCGCGCGCGTCGACGACACCGAGGACTCGTACCGGAGAAAGCGCTCGGCGGCCACGGCCGGCCTGAAACGGACTCAGGGAGCCGCCGCCGATCGGCTCACCTCCACCGTGAATCACTACGTGGTGAAGCCGTTCGAGCGGCGGTGGCGCGATGCAGAGGCGACTCTGGCCGGGGTGTTCTACACCGCCGCCGAGCCGAGGATGGCCTCCACTCTCGCCCGCCGCGACCCCAGGTCGGCGCCACCTGTCTCCCTCTTCGAGAAGGCCGCCAACGTCGACGAGTTCAACATCATCCATGCCGCCGAGCGGATGGCCCGTCTGGGTGCCCAGGTCAGGGTGCTGATGGTGCTGGCGGACGGGATGACGCGGGGCTCACTCGAGGCCCTGGCCAGATCCGTGACCGCGGTCGAGGCCGGGGGGACGACGGTCATAGGAATCGGGATCGGAGACCACACGGTGGACGAGGCCTACCGACGCCATGAGGTCGTCTCGCGACCCGAGGACCTCGCCCAGGCCATGATCGACGGGACCAGGAATGCCTTGCGCCGGAGCCTCGCTCTCTGGGGAATGGACACATGGTGGCTCAGGGCGTCGGAGATCGACATCAACCAGGAGAGTTCAGTTGCCTGAGAAAGTGACATTCGAAGATCCTTCGGGAGAAGGCGTCCCGATCGTCCTCGAGAAATTCGAGGTGCCGGAGGACACCGCGGAGTTCGAGCTGAGATCGCGGAAAATCCCCGAGCCCGACCCCCACTACGTCGATCTCGGGATGCTCTACAGGTTTGCCCAGCTGGAGCAGGCCCGGATGTCGGGGGCGGAGGGCCTCGTGCCCCTCCATGTCGCCGTGCGCGGCCACATGGGGACGGGGAAGGACCACGACATCGAACAGTTCGGCGCCGCTATGGGATTGCCCTACTTCCGCATCCCCCTCACCGGCGAGGTCCGGGATGTGACACTGATCGGCTCCACCCGGCTCCACGGGGACGGGAAGGGAGGCACGGAGAGCCGCTGGGAGGACGGCGACATCACGCGGGCCTTGCGTGGCCCGGCGCTGCTCAACCTCTCCGAGCTGAATGCGGCGGGTGCGGAGACCCTCTTCGCGCTGCACGGGCTCCTCGACCGCTATTCGTCTCTCGACCTCCCCACGGGGGAGACCGTCCGATTGCGTGATGACGTACGGATCTTCGGGACGATGAACCCGACGGACCTCCGCGACTACGCAGGCACCCAAACCCTGAACAAGGCGTTCGCCGACCGCTGGGTGATCTGGGAGAAGAGCTTCCCGGGCGGTGACCAGGTCGAGACGATGCTGTCACGTCGCTATCCCCATCTCCACCCGGAGTACGTGGTGGCGATCGCCCGGCTCGCGGTGGAGGTCAATGCTTCATTCGAGGCGCAAGACTCGGGGGTCCGGGTAGAGACGCCGCTGTCGCTACGTTCGGTCCTCGACCGGATCCCCACCGGGCTCTTGGTCTATGCGGACCGGCCGGATCCGCTCCGGCTGGCGTGGGAGGAGTACGTGCTCCCCCATGTCGATCCCTTCGACCGGGACCATTACGAGACGGTCTGGAACGCCGTGGTGAGAAAGGGACCCACCGTCCGGCCGTTTTGACGGGTCTACTCGGATCGAGAAGGCGCTCGTGCCGAGAATCCGCCTGGGACGACCCGTCGTCCGCCCACCCCGTCAGCCGACGACGGTGGCCGGCCCGTGGGACCGTTCTCCCTGCGGGAACCCGTTAGCGTCGCGACGATGCCGTACGACCTGGGCAACCCAGAGCTCGATGCAATGGTTGGTGAGCTCGTCGCCGGCGCCACCACATCGGAGCATGCCGATCTGATCGCCGAGATGATCGTCACTTCCCTCAAGTTGGGGAGAGACGGCGCCTCGAAGGCCGATCTCAAGCTGATCAACACCTCGTTGAAGGAGATGAGGTACTCCAACCTCGTCTTTGCCCGGCACGAGGAGCCAAAGGTGACGATCTACGGGTCTGCCCGGATCGGGGAGGACGACCCCAACTATCTCATTACGGCGGATTTCGCCGAGACCATGGCAGAAAGCGGTTGGGGGGTCATCACCGGGGCCGGCCCGGGGATCATGGAGGCAGGGAGCAGGGGCGCCGGGATCGACCACGCCTACGGCGTGAACATCAGGCTCCCCTTCGAGGACGAGGCCAACCTCCACATCTCGCCCGACCGCATCGTCAACTTCAAGTACTTCTTCACGAGGAAGCTGGGCTTCGTGAAGGAGGCCCACGCCTTCGTCCTCCTCCCTGGTGGCTGGGGCACTCTCGACGAGACCTTCGAGCTTCTCACCTTGGTCCAGACCGGGAAGAGCGACCTACATCCGATCGTCCTGCTCGAGGCCGAAGGAACCGAATACTGGGGCCCCATGATCGAGTTCATGACAGATCAGCAGCTGGCCCGAGGGCTGATCAGCGAGTCCGACCTGAACCTCTTCCTGCACACGACCGACCACCAGGCGGCGGCGGAGCACATCTGGCATTTCTATGGCAACTATCACTCCCAGCGCTACTCGGGCGGCAGGCTCGTTCTCCGCCTCAACGAGGATCCCTCCGATGCCACCGTCGAGCGTCTCAACGATGAGTACTCAGACATCGTCGTGGACGGTCGGATCGAGAAGGTGGCCGCGACCGCGGCTGAGACCGAGGACAGCGACGCGCTGCACCTGCATCGGATCGCCTTCGTGTTCGACCGTCGTCATTTCGGCCGCCTCCGGGCGATGATCGACACCCTCAACGACCTGGTAGCTGCACCCAAGCCTTCCCATCTGCCTGAGCCGATGACCGAGGAGCACGCCGAAAGACCCTGGTGACAGGCTGTTTCGGCCTGGGTATAAACCCTGCTCGGGGGCTACCATTGGCGGGTGCGAGACATCCTTTCGGATCTGGTAGCCGAACAACAGTTCCTCGATCAGTCGCTGCAGAGGATTCCCATCAAGATCTGGGACATGGTCACGCCGGCCAAACCGTGGACGGTTCGCGACACTATTGCCCACCTCGCCGATTTCGAGGAGCTCGCCGCCGACACGATCGCCGGGGGTGACAAGCTCAAACGATGGCAGACGGCCCCCAAGCTCGGCCCGCTTCGCGCCGAGGCGATCAAGAAGGGCCGGGAGATGCGCCCTCAAGACGTCATCGAGTGGTGGCGCGGCGGGCGGGCGAAGGTAGTCGAGCCCTTGTCTCACATGGAGGCGGAGGACCGGATCGAGTGGATCGAGGGCGACATGAGCGCCCGCACCTTCGCCACCTTCAGACTCATGGAGACCTGGATGCACGGTCTCGACATCTATGCGACACTGGGGATCGAAGTCGAGGACACCCCTCGCATCCGCCACGTCTGCTGGCTGGGCTGGAAAACGCTGCCTCACGCCTTCAAGCACGCCGGTGAGGACTACGAGCCGGTCCGCGTCGAGCTCATCGGCCCCGGTTACGCCAAATGGGTGTACGGCCCCGAGGACACCGACCAGTTGATCAAGGGCTCGGCTTCGGAGTGGGCACGGGTCGCGGTGCGCAGGATCAGTCCGGCCAAGACCAACCTCAAGGTCTCGGGAGACTACGCCGAGAAGGCGATGCAGGTGGCCAGGGCCTATCTGTGAGCCCTGTCCCCCGTTTGGTGGGGATGATCCATCTGCTCCCGCTGCCCGGCTCCCCCGGGTATGGGGGCTCGATGGCCGAAGTACTCGAGACATCGATCACCGAGGCCACCACACTGGCGAAGGCCGGTTTCCCCTCCCTCCTCGTGGAGAACTTCGGCGATGTCCCCTTCCACCCCGACTCATCCGACCCCGAGACCATCGCCGCCATGGGTATCGCCGTCGACGGGGTCGTCCGGGAGACCCGCCTCCCGGTGGGAGTCAACGTGCTGCGAAACGATGCCTTGTCGGCGCTGGGCATTGCCGCGGTGACCGGGGCGGCGTTCATACGAGTCAATGTGTTGACCGGTGTGATGTACACCGATCAGGGGCCGATCACGGGGCATGCCGACCAACTGGCCCGGCGTCGGGCATGGCTGGCGCCGGAGGTCGAGATCTGGGCGGATGTGATGGTGAAACACGCCACCCCTCCGCCCGGTCTGGTGCTCGAGCAGGCGGTGGAGGACACCGTTGGGAGAGGGCGAGCAGATGCCGTGATCGTCTCCGGGCCCGGCACCGGCGTGGGGCCCGATGCCACCGAGGTGGCCGCGGTCCGTTCCGTGCTCCCCAAGGGGACACGTCTGGTCATCGGATCGGGCGCAGGTGTCGACAACCTGGGCTCTCTGGCCGAGATCGCAGATAACGTCATCGTCGGTTCTTCGCTCAAAGTCGACGGCGTGGCCACCGGCCGGCTCGACCCGGGGCGGGTTGCCGCCTTCATCGAGGCGGCCCGGCACCACGGTCTCGTCTGACTCAGATCGGTCGCCGCCGGCGGGACGAGATCACCCCGGTGTTGAAACCGGCCAGGTGCAGCTTCCCCGAGAACCGGGCATGCTCGATCTTCAGACAGCGGTCCTGGACGACCTGGAGACCGGCTTCCTCCGCCCTGGCCGCAGCCTCGTCGTGACGCAGGCCCAGCTGGAACCACACCACCTTGGCACCAACCGCGATCGCCTCATCGACCACGTTGGGCAGCTCGTCTCGTCGGCGGAAGACATCGACGATGTCCGGCACCACCGGCAAGTCGGCAAGCGACGGGTAGCTCTTCAGCCCGAGGATCTCGTCGTACATCGGGTTCACCGGGTACATGTCGAGATCGGTGCGCACCAGATAGGTGGCCACGAAATTGGACGACCTGAGGATGTTGGCTGAGACCCCGACCAGAGCCACGCTCCGGGCCGCCTGGATGATCTGAAGACGCTCCAGGGCGGTCGTCTCGTGCAGCACAGCGGTCATCGCCGGCCCCCTTCAGTGATATCCCCCACCCCCCCTCCCAGGGCCTGGCCCAGATCCCAGATGATGTCATCCACGTCCTCCATTCCCACCGAGATCCGGATCATCTCGTCACCGACCCCGGCCGCTCTCCGCTCCTCGACGGGAACCTGCTGATGTGTGGTGCTGGCCGGGTGTATGACCAGGGTCTTCGCATCACCCACATTGGCCAGATGGGAGGCGAGCTCCACGCCGGCGATGAACGCGGCGGCGGCATCGAAGCCTCCCTCGACGCCGAACGTGAACACTGCCCCGGGGCCCTCCGGCACGTACTTCCTCGCCAGGTCGGTCCATGGGTTGTCGTCGAATACCGGAAACCGGACCCAGGCGACGTCCGGGTGCCCGGCGAGGAACTCGGCCACCTTGCGTGCGTTATCGGTGTGTCTGGCCATACGCAGTGACAACGTCTCGAGCCCGAGCAGGAGGATGAAGGCATTGAACGGCGACATGGCGGCCCCGATGTCACGCAAGGACTCGACACGGGCCTTCATCAAGTAGGCGTACTCCCTGAAATTCTCCCAGAACATCAGGTCGTGGTAGGCCGGGGAGGGCTCGGTCAGACCCGGGAAGTTCCCATTGTCGAAGGGGAAGAGGCCGGATTCCACGATGACGCCGCCGATTACGACGCCGTGCCCGCCTATGAACTTCGTCGCCGAGTGGACCACTATGTCGGCCCCGTACTCGATGGGCCGGCACAAGTAGGGAGTGGCGAAGGTGTTGTCGACGATCAGGGGAATCCCGTTGTCGTGGGCGATGTCTGCGATGGCCCTGATGTCGAGGATGTCCGCCGCCGGGTTGCCGATCGTCTCCCCGTAGATCGCTTTCGTCTTCGCCGTTATCGCCTCTTTGACCGCACCGTGGTCATGGATGTCGACGAAAGTCACGTTGATCCCCATCCGGCGCAACGTCACGTCGAATTGGGTGAAGGTGCCTCCATAGAGTGACCGGGAGGCCACGATCTCGTCACCCGAGTTGCACAGCGTGAAGATGGCTATCAGCTGGGCGGCCTGCCCGGAGCTGGTAGCCAGCGCCCCCAAACCTCCCTCCAGTGAGGCCATCCTCTCCTCGAAGGCAGCGTTGGTCGGGTTGCCGATCCTGGAGTAGATGTTCCCGAAGCTCTGCAACGAGAACAGGTCGGCAGCCTGCTGGGCGTCCTCGAAGACGAATGAGGTCGTGGCATAGATCGGCATGGCCCGCGCCCCGGTCTCAGGATCGGGACGTTGCCCGGCATGGATCTGACGGGTGTCGAATCCAAAGTCGTGATCTTTCATGGTCTCCCCCGCGCCGGGAGGGATGGCGCCGAAGCGTCGCCAGGGTGTGATGGTCGGGCGAGTTGTGCCATAACGGTTTCTCCTGTCCTACGCGCTCTTCCGAGCACCGCGACGGATAGCCGTCCTCGGCCACTCATCGTTCAGGCATTGGCACCGTTCGTGTCGGTTGCCGCGGTTTCGCAGGGCCTGTCCCTCCACCGCTCTTGATGAGCGCGTCATTCGCTTGGCGCAAACTTAGCCAATTGCCTAGGGGGCTTCCAAGTCGCGACCTACGTGGCTAGTCCGGAAGGCCAGGAGCATATAGTCCATACGGCCCATACCCCAGCGGGCCCACTCCCACGAGACTTCCCGGCGGGTGATTTCAAATGCGGGAACTGCCGAGGGACATTCTGATCGAGGTCATGGTGGATGTGATCGAGGACCTGCACGGGCATGTGCACAGGGTCTCCGATCTCGCCGTGAACCTCGGCACCGGCATCGGCCTGGGTGACATCGACCTCGATCGGCTCGCCCTCGCCGGTGTCCTCCACGACGTGGGCAAGATCCATCTCGATCCGGGCATCCTGGGCAAGCCGGGCCCGCTGGACGAGTCCGAGCGTGAGCTCATGAACCGCCATCCCGAGCTCGGGTTCGCCATGACACGCAACCGTCTCGATCCCGGGGTGGCCGAGGCGATCCTGTACCACCATGAGAGGTACGACGGCCGGGGTTATCCGTTCGGGCTGACCGGTGAGGAGATCCCGATCCTGAGCCGGATCATCCTCGTCGCCGACGCTTTCGACGCGATGACCTCCACCCGGGCGTATCAGCGTGCCCTCCCCGTCGAGTTCGCCGTCAACGAGATCCGCAGGCATGCCGGGACCCAGTTCGATCCCCACGTAGTCGATCTCTTCTTGGAGTTGGCCGCGGTCAACCGCCTCCC
>JAICRU010000110.1 GCA_025937235.1 Acidimicrobiia bacterium | reverse complement strand
TCGAATGCGGATCCTGGGCTGGTACGTCGCATTGCTGGCGGTGGCGATCGTCCCGGCGCTGTTGATTCAGCGCTCGTTCATGCTCGATGAGGTCGTAACCCAGGCCGACCAGGCCCTGGACCAGGAGGTCAGTGAGCTACGTCAACTCGCCGGCGGGATCGACCCGGACACGGGTGAGCCGTTCGCCGGGGACGTAACCGCCATCTTCGACACCTATCTCGACCGCAACGTGCCACTCAGTGACGAGTCGGTCATCACCATCGTCGGCGGTGCTCCCTACAAGAGCGACGTTTCGGGGGCAGCCTTCCGGGGAACCGAGCTGATGGAGCGCTGGTCCGCGCTCCAGGCCCCGGAACGAGCCCAGGTCGATACCGATCAGGGACCGGTCCGGTATCTGGCAGTGCCTCTGGCGTCCGGCGAGACTGTCGGCGGGGTGTTTGTCGCGGCCATCACCCTCGGGGAGCAGCTGGCGGTGGTGGATGGGGTCATGAGGGTAGGTGGCCTGGTTCTGGGCTCGATCCTCCTCATCTCGTCGGCGGTGGCCTGGATCGCGGCCGGTGAGGTCCTCCGCCCTTTGCGGCTCCTCTCCGAGACTGCCCGATCCATCAGCGAATCGGACCTCTCGGCGAGGATCCCGGTCGAGGGTGACGATGAGATCGCGGTGCTGGCCGAGACCTTCAACGACATGCTGGATCGGCTCGAGGGCGCTTTCGAGACCCAGAGGCGGTTCGTCGACGACGCCAGTCATGAGCTGAGGACTCCCATAACGGTGATCCGGGGCCAGCTCGAGCTCTTGGGGGATGATCCCGAGGATCGGGAAGCCACGATCCGCCTCGTGACCGGTGAGCTGGACCGCATGTCGCGAATAGTGGAGGACCTGCTGGTGCTGGCCAAGGCCGAGCAGCCGGACTTCGTCCAACCCCACCCGATCGATTTGGCCGAGTTCGTCGATGAGCTCTCGATCAAGGCCGCCGCACTCTCCCCACGGCCGGTCTCGGTGGCTTCAGCCGATCACGCCGTCGTGGTCGGTGATCGACAGCGTCTGACCCAGGCGGTGATGAACCTGGCCCGGAACGCCGTCGAGCACACACCCGAGTCTGCGGAGGTGGCCATCGGGGCCCGAGTCAATGGCTCCATCACCCGGCTCTGGGTTTCGGACACAGGCCCGGGCATCCCGGCGACCGACCGGAAGAGGCTCTTCGACCGGTTCGCCCGCGGCTCTCATGGCCGGAGGAGCACCGGGGGGGCCGGGCTCGGGTTATCCATAGTGAAGGCGATTGCAGAGGGCCACGGCGGATCGGTCGAAGTCGAGAGCGGGGACCTGGGCACCACCTTCACCATCGTCATCCCAACCGATGGTCCGGGAGATCGGGAGCTGAATTGAGCAGGATCCTGATCGCCGAGGACGAGCCGGGAATCGCCTCCTTCCTCGAAAAAGGTCTCAACGCCGCGGGTCACACGACGATGGTGGTCGAGGACGGGCTGAGTGCGGCGAGTGCGGCCCGTGACCGCGACTTCGACCTCCTCATCCTCGACCTGGGTCTTCCCGGTATGAACGGCAACGAAGCGCTGGCCGAGATGAGGGCGAGGGGCGAGCGTATGCCTGTCATCATCCTCACCGCCCGCACCGGCGTCGCCGACACCGTTGCCGGGCTCGAGGGTGGCGCCGACGACTATGTCACCAAACCGTTCTCGTTCGAAGAGCTCTTGGCGCGAGTTCGGGTGCAGCTCCGTGACCCCGGCAGCGCGGAGCCTCCCGAGTTGTCGGCCGGCGATGTCGTCCTGGACCTGAGGACGCGGAAGGCATCTGTGGGCGGGAGAGAGGTCGAGCTCTCGGCCCGCGAGTTCGTCTTGGCCGAGACTCTGCTCCGCCACCCGGGCCAGGTACTGTCCCGCCAGCAGCTGCTGTCCAACGTGTGGGGTTACGACTTCGATCCGGGATCGAACGTGGTCGACGTCTATGTGGGCTATCTCCGAAGGAAGCTGGGCAAGGGCCTCATCGAGACGGTGCGGGGGATGGGCTATCGGCTCGTGGACGACTGACATCGGACAGGGCCCACCACGTCACGGCGAGGGCGGAGCCGAGATGCCAGACGCCGTGAGGTTGGAACACCGATTCAGGGTCGCAGAACGGGCCGCCGGTGGCGCCAAGACGCCCGTAGATGGCCACCAGGGCGAGTAGAGACAGCGGAAGCAAGGCGTGACGGTCACGGGAGCGCAGGACCGAGACGATGGCGACGACGGTGAGTGCAACCGCGATCGGATCTCCCCACGCGGGAGCCAGAGCGAAACCGACTCCGAGGACGGCGAGAGCGGGGAGGTGCGAGTAGCTCTCGGCGCGGGTTCCGGCTGCGGCCACCACGACCAGCAGCCAGGCGATGGTGACGTCATGGGCCCACTCGTTGCCAGGGGGCATCGGACCGTGGAAGAGAAAGGATCCGACACCGGTGGCGGCGAGGGCGATCCCCACCCAACGCCGATTCTGCCGCCGGCTCGCCACGACCACCCCGCCGAGAACGAACCCGAGCGACGTGATCGCGTTCACCGGCTGTCCAAGGAACCCGGCCCGGATCAGCTCACAGTCGGCCGCCGCGCCCATCCCTGACCATTCTGGCGCGAGGATGTGGGTTTATAGAGGGTCTTCTCCCAGCCAGAACGGGGTGCCGCCCCCAAGACTGGTCACCTCGGAGATGGCTTTCTCCCCGTTGGTGCCTTCGGGGGTCAGCTGGGCCCGTCCTCTCCCGTTGCCGGGCACCTCGAGATCGACCACCAGGGCCTTGCCCGCGACCGCGGTCCCTCTGAGCATCTCCAGGGTGCCCTTCCAGCCGCCCATGTCGGGGTCGGTCTCGAGGTTGACCATACCGGTGGTGAGGAGTATCCCGTCGGAGCCGAGGACCCGAACCGGACCCTGGAAGGTGTCAGTCATCAGCGATCGTCCCCGATGACCGGGCGAAGATCGGAGCGGAGGACGATGTCGTGCCGGTATGACCGGTGTGTCTCCTCCACCCGGCGTTCCATCTCCTCTTCCAGATCCTCGACCTTGTCTCGCAGCTTGTCCACCCTGCGCTTGAGACTGCGGTTTTCCTCCTGAAGGGTGAGCACACGGCGAACTCCCTCCAGGTTGAGGCCCTGACTGGTCAGCTCCTGGATGAGCTGGAGACGCTCGATGTCCTCCTGTGAGTAGCGACGGGTGCCACCGGGTGTCCGAAACGGCTCGAGAAGCCCTTTGCGCTCGTAGATGCGCAGTGTCTGGGGGTGCATGCCTGCCAGCTCGGCGGCCACCGAGATCACGAACACCGCTCTTCTCGTCTCACTCATGTGCGCCTCATGTTCTCAGATGGGAGCGGACGTCGTCGGATTCGATGGCGGCCAGGTCCTCGAGGAGCTTCTTCTCCTCCTTGGACACCTTGGATGGAACCGCGACCTGGACCGTTACCAGCAGGTCCCCGGTACGGCCCCGATCGGGAGTGACCCCCTTGCCGCGTACCCGAAACGTCTTGCCCGAAGGGGTGCCGGCGGGGATCTTCAGCTTGACGCCCCCGTTCAAGGTCGGCACCTCGATCTTGGTCCCGAGCACGGCCTCCGGATAGGTGATCGGAACGTTCAACGTCAGGTCGTTGCCCTTTCGCCCGAAGGTGCGGCTGGCGGCGACGTGCACCTTCACCAGGAGATCGCCGTTGGGGCCACCGTTGCGACCCGGCCCGCCCTTGCCCGGTATCCGGAGCGTGTTGCCGTCCTGCACGCCGGGTGGGATTCGCACCTTGATCTGGCGGGTCCTGGTCTCCGACCCGGTTCCCCGGCAGACATGGCATGGGGTTTCGATGAGCCGTCCCGTACCCCCACACTGAGGACACGGCTGGGAGAATGAGAAGAAGCCCTGGTTCTGGGCGACCACACCCTGCCCGCCGCACGTCGGGCAGGTGGTCACCGGTGTCCCCGGCTCGGCGCCGTTGCCACCGCAGTTGGAGCAGGTTGCGGCCCCGCGCACATTGAGCGTGGTGGTGATGCCGGTGACCGCGTCGTCGAACGGGACGCTGAGGTCGGCATGGACATCGCCGCCCTTGGCCGGTCCGGCCCGTCCCCTCGAGCCGAAACCGAAGAGGTCGCCCAAACCGCCGAGCCCACCGAATAGATCCGATAGGTCTTCGACCCTGACCTGCTGGCCGCCGAAGCCGCCGAAGCCCCCACCGGGGCCCCCGTATCCGGCGAACCCGCCGCTGCTGACCATGCGGCGCACCTGGTCGTATTCCTTGCGCTGCTCCGCATTGGACAGGGTGGCGTAGGCCTCGGAGATCTCTTTGAACCTCTCCTCCGCCGCCGAGTCGTTGGGGTTGGCGTCGGGGTGATAGGTCTGCGCCAGCTTGCGGTACGCCTTCTTGATCTCGTCGGCGCTCGCCTCGGGCGCGACACCCAAGATCTCGTAGAAGTCCTTGTCGACCCAGTCGCGGTTCACTCTCGTTCTTCCAGCATCACCATGGCGGGGCGGAGGACGCGTTCCCGCAGCCGATACCCGCGACGCAGCTCTGAGGAGACCACGAGCTCGTTGGCTCCTCCAGGCGCCCCCACCGGCTCGTGGATCTCCGGGTCGAACGCCTCACCGACCGTCGGCAGCACCTCGAGGCCCTCGCGGTGCAGGGCGGAAAGGAGCTGTTCCCGGGTGTTGATCATCCCCGAGAGGAGCTGTCGCTCGTGATCGGTCTCTGCGGGAGTGGCCAGTGCGGCATCGAATGTGTCGAGCACCGGCAGCAGCTCGACCACCACTCGCTCGGCGGCTCGATCGATGGTGGCGGCCTGCTCGCGGGTCGTCCGCTTCCGGTAGTTGTCGAAGTCGGCCGCCACCCGCTTCAGATCATCCAGATAGGCGGTGGCCTCGTCTCGTGACTCCTCGAGGCGGGCGAGGAGGAGGGCTATCGCCTCATCTCGGTCCTCGGGCAGGTCGATACCGAGGGCGGCGGCGCCTACCGGGCCCTTGGCTTCCACGATCTCGTGCTTCGAATCACTCATCACGTTGGTGGTAAGACGTAGAACCTAGAACAGATGATGAAGACGCCTCAGACGCCCTCATCATCATCGATGATCTCGGCCTCGACGACATCGTCGTCGCTTCCCACGCCATCGCCGGAATCGGACGGCGCCCCCTGTTCGGCGGCCGCTGCCTGCTGCTGATACAGCCTCGTGGCCATCGTCTGGCTGGCAGTCACCAGCTCGTCCATGCGCGACCGGATCTCGCTCGCTTCGGCGCTCTGGTTCTCCAGGGTGAGCCGAAGCGCGCCCAGGGCCGTGTCCACACTCGACTTCTCGTCGTCGGTCATGTTCTCGCCCTGCTCCTCGAGCAGCTTCTCGGTCTGATGGACCAACTGATCGGCCTGATTGCGGGTCTCCACCGCCTCGCGGCGCTTGGCGTCTTCTTCGGCATAGGCCTCGGCATCCTTGATCATCCGGTCGATCTCGTCCTGGGCCAGGGCGGTGCCACCGGTGATCGTCATCTTCTGCTCCTTGGCGGTGGCGAGGTCCTTGGCGTGGACGTTGACGATCCCGTTGGCGTCGATGTCGAAGGTGACCTCGATCTGTGGGATCCCCATCGGAGCCGGCGGGATGCCGGTGAGACGGAACTTCCCGAGGCTCTTGTTGTCGTTCACCATGGCCCGCTCGCCCTGGAGGACGTTGATCTCGACCTCGGGCTGGTTGTCCTCTGCGGTGGAGAAGATCTCCGATCGCTTGGTCGGGATGGTCGTGTTCCGCTCGATCATTCGGGTCATCACCCCGCCCTTGGTCTCGATGCCAAGCGTGAGCGGGGTCACGTCGAGGAGGAGGATGTCCTTGACGTCACCCTTGAGCACCCCCGCCTGGATGGCGGCGCCGGCCGCGACGACTTCGTCGGGATTGACGCCTCGGTGGGCATCCTTGCCGGTGAGGCCCTTGACCAGCTCCTGAACGGCCGGCATGCGAGTGGAGCCCCCCACCAGGACGACGTGATCGATGTCCCCGACGGTGATCCCGGAGTCCTTGATCGCCTGCTCGAAGGGGCGCCTGGTGCGCTCCAGCAGGTCTTCGGTCAGCTTCTGGAACTCGGATCGAGTCAGCTTGCGCTGGAGATGGAGCGGTCCTTCGGAGGTGGCGGTGATGAAGGGAAGGTTCACCTCGGTCTCCGAGACCGTCGACAGCTCGATCTTGGCCTTCTCGGCGGCCTCTTTGAGACGCTGCAGGGCCATCCGGTCCTTGCCCAGGTCGACTCCGTGGTCGTTCTTGAACCCCTCGACCAGCCAGTCCATCACCTTCTGGTCCCAGTCGTCCCCGCCGAGCTGGGTGTCACCCGAGGTGGCCTTCACCTCGAAGACGCCTTCACCGATCTCGAGGACCGAGACGTCGAATGTCCCACCGCCGAGGTCGAAGACGAGGATGGAGTGGTCTGACTCCTCCTTGTCCAGCCCATAGGCGAGGGCGGCGGCCGTCGGCTCGTTGATGATGCGGAGCACGTTGAGGCCGGCGATCTGACCCGCCTCCTTGGTGGCCTGGCGCTGAGCGTCGTTGAAATACGCAGGGACCGTGACCACCGCGTCGGTGACCTTGTCGCCCAGGTAGGCCTCGGCGTCCCGCTTGAGCTTCATCAGGATGCGTGCCGACACCTCCTGTGCGGTGAGCTTCTTGCCCTCGACTTCGATCGTCCAGTCGGTGCCCATGTGTCGTTTGACCGATCGGACGGTCTGGTCGGGATTGGTGATGGCCTGACGTTTGGCGACCTCCCCGACCAGCACTTCGCCGTCCTTGAAGGACACGACCGACGGTGTGGTCCGGCCCCCTTCTGCGTTGGGGACGATGGTGGGGTCGCCACCCTCCAGTACCGCGATCACGCTGTTGGTGGTGCCCAGGTCGATGCCTACTGCACGTGCCATATTCGAAGATCCTCCCAAATCGGGTTGAAACTGCTCAAGTTGAGTGTGCTGCGATGGTACAACCTGAGTCGGGCATTGTCATATTCCCACCAAGAGCAGACCTTGCAGATGAGGTCGGACCGACTATGCCAGCGACTTGATGTATTCGACCAGGTCTTGGATCTCGGCCTCGCTCAGGCTGTCCGAATAGGTGGTGGGCATCACCGCGTCGAACCCGGAGACCACCTGGGATTGAGGGTCGACTATCGAATTGAACAGGTAGGCGTCATCGGCCACCACGGTCTCGCCGTTGTCGAGGGTCACCGTCGACCCGGCCAGACCCTGCCAGCCCGGCCCGGTGCCGGCGCTCCCGTCGATGGCGTGACAGGCCAGGCAGCCGGTCGCCGCCGCCAGCGCCTCGCCC
>JAICRU010000146.1 GCA_025937235.1 Acidimicrobiia bacterium | reverse complement strand
CCAGCACGGCCGCAGTCTGTCGATACGGAAAACGGGACAGATCTGGCCCTCGAATGTGTGAATGCCATACGCATGGCGAGGGTGAACAAATACCTACCCGACCAACAGGCCGATGAAGCCAGGGACGCCGGGCTCAATGTCTCGAGTCTGACGCAGGAAGCAGTCAGATCAGCCCTCGCATCCTGCACACCGGCGAGTGGTTGAAGGCGGTGGCGGCCCTGCCCCCGACCGGGGTAGAGCACAAAGACGTCCTAGCCGCAGTCCAGGGAGCCAAGGACGATCTGGAGGGAATTGGCTGAGTCGCTCGTCCTCGACGCGTCGGCGATGGTTGACCTGCTTCCGTCACCCGCTAGCACCGCTCCTTACCGGGGCGGGGCGGAGGCTCCGCCAGCAGAAGGGCCACAGTGATCGAGCCCGACTGATGGTCAGTGAGCTTGCCGCTCCGGCCCTAGGAAACGCGACTGGCTGTCGATTGCTGCCAAGGTTCCGCTATGCACAGAAATCTGATAATCTGATGTCATGCCCGATATTTCGGCCACCGAAGCAGCAAGACGCTTCGCCGATTTGCTGGACAGCGTTGAGCACGCCAACGAGCATTACACGATCGTTCGGCGTGGGAAGGCCGTCGCACATCTCGAGCCGATCAAGAGGGGCCGTGGTTCCGAGGTGAGGGAGATCCTGAAGAGTCACAGACCAGATTCAGCTTGGGCAGAGGAACTTTCGCGTCTCCGCGAGTTGGTTGAGATCGACAACAGATCATGAGCGTCGTGCTTCTGGACACGACCTTCCTTATCGACGCCGAGCGAACCGACATCGATCTCGACGATCAGATCCACGAAGACGACGACATGGCAATTGCGGCAATCACAGTCGCCGAATTGGTCGTGGGGGTCGAACTTGCATTGCCGAATGTCAAGGCCGACCGACAGGCTTTCGTGGACGACATCCTCGCCTCGGTTCCAGTCATTCCCTATGACCGGGATATCGCTCTCGAACATGCGCAGCTTCTGGTGGCAGTAAGGCAGGCAGGACGTCCTCGCGGCGCGCACGACTTGCTCATCGCGGCCACAGCTCGCGCCACGAAGCGCATTGTGCTCACCGCCGACGAATCAGCATTCGCAGATCTACCTGGGGTGACGGTCCGCCACTACCGCACCAACCCGTAGACCTACACACCAACAGAGCCGCGATGGTTCGGCGCGGGCACAGGTCACCTGGACGACTCAAACGAGCCGCAGAGTCATATGGACCTGTCCGCGCTCGGTCGCCATCGCCACATATCCCTTGCGCTCATAGAGCCGGCGCGCCTCTGGATTCTGCTCGAACACGTTCAGCGAGACGCTGTGCAGTCCTCTATCCCGCGCCATCGTGGCAATCGCATCCAAGGCAGCTCCACCGAAGCCGCGACCTTGGTGGTCGCTATCCACGGAGATGTCCCAGATATAGAGAGCGGTTGGATCCTCCAGGCTCGGACCGAGCCATACACGGCCGACTCGGGCTCCATCGTGAACGACCCAACGGAAGTCATGGCCTGGCGTGGCATCACGCCGCGGGAGGATCTCCGCTAGTAGTTCCTTCGTCGTCGCCAGAGCCGCATCGAGAGTCAACCCCTCTGTTTCGGCCAAGTCGGCCGCGTAGTCGCCTTCGGAGTCGGCGAGGAAGAGGCGCGCTTCCTTGGGGGTCATCGATATCAACGAGACCATGAGTCATTCTCACTTGAACGAGCGCCATGGGGAAACGGGACCGACAGAGAACGTCTCTCGGTCTGTGGAAGGGAGCGCCCCACTTTGAGTCCGGGGTGGCACCGCACGAGCAGACCGCTCCTCGCTTTCATTTGGTCGACTGGCCACCGGAGATGCTCTGGAGGTGCCTGATGGACGGGAGTGAGATGGGGCCCTGGTGTAGCGTTGCCTGATCGCCAGCGGAGGATCAACGCGGGACCTGCCCAGCGGCACGATCACCCTCATGTTCACCGACATCGAGGGTTCGACTCGTCTCCTTGGTGCCCTGGGGGGTGACAGCTACGGCAGCCTGCTCCAGGACCATTACGAGCTGATCGTGAGCAGCGCCGAGCGCAACGGGGGACGTTTGGTGGCAACCGAGGGCGATGGATGCTTCATCGTCTTTCCCACCGCCACGCAGGCCGTGGCGGCTGCGTTGACGGCACAACGAGACCTCGCCGAGCACACCTGGCCGCCCAGCGTCGCGGTGAAGGTGCGTATGGGCCTGCACACCGGCTCGCCGGTCTCCATGGACGAGAACTACGTGGGCATGGATGTCCATCGTGCAGCCCGTATCGCCGACGCAGCCCATGGAGGACAGGTGATCGCATCGTCACCGACGATGCAGCTCACCGATGAGTTGGGAGTGCATTGGGTGTCCCTGGGTCAGTACCGGCTCAAGGACCTGAAGCGTCCCGAGCGGCTCTTTCAGCTGCATGCGCCCGGGCTGGGCGTCGAATTCCCCCCGCTGCGCGCTCCAAGCTGGACCAGCGTCCTTCCCGAGCCCCCCACCCGCTTCGTGGGACGAACCGAAGATGTCGATGCAGTCTTCAAGATGCTGGCCGGCACCGAATCGCGGAGTGTCACCCTGGTCGGCCCGGGTGGCATCGGGAAGACACGGCTAGCGATCCACGTCGGTCACAGATGGGCCGAGGGGTTTGCCGACGGGGTTGCCTTCGTTCCCCTGGCCGCTCTCACCGAGGCCCACGAGGTGGCAGCCGGCATCGCCGTCGAAGTGGGGGCATCGGACGGCGACGATCCGTCGGCGACGCTCGTCGAGCACCTGCATGATCTTCAGCTGCTGTTGATCCTGGACAACTTCGAACACCTTCCCTCGGCCGCTCACATACTGGTGGCGGACCTGGCGGCCAGGTGTCCCAGCCTGCGGGTGCTCGTAACCTCCCGTGCCCCGCTGCACCTCTCCGGAGAGCGTCTCTACCCGCTCAGCCCGTTGGAGGTCGCCGCCGACACAAGCGACATCGAGGCGGTGTCCCGGTCGGAAGCGGTGGCCCTGTTCGTCGATCGGGCAAAAGCAGTCGTGCCCGCCTTCGAGGTCACATCCGGGAACGTCGGCGCCATCGTGGAGATCTGCCGGCGGCTCGACGGCATCCCACTTGCCATCGAGCTGGCGGCAGCCCAGCTCGCCATCTTGTCTCCGGCCGAGTTGGTCGACCGGTTCACGATCGAGATGCTTTCCCGCGGTCCTGCCGACTTGGAGGAACGGCAGCGCACATTGCGGGCCACGATCGAATGGAGCTATCGACTGCTCGACCAAACCGGGCGAAAGGTCTTCACCCGAATGTCGGTGATCGCCGGCGGAGCCACGCTGGCCGACCTGGACGCGGATGTGGTCGGCGAGGATGGTCT
>JAICRU010000020.1 GCA_025937235.1 Acidimicrobiia bacterium | reverse complement strand
GTCCCGGAGCTCGCCGGCCCGGCCCTCGGTGTAGTGTTGGGTGGGGGTGCTAGGGTGGGGTTCGCGGCGGCGCTTGGTGAGCCGGCCGCCCCCCACCGCCGTGACCGGGGCCGGGGCGGTCGGGTAGGAGTCGGGAAGCCAGGCCGACATGGGGAACACGGCAGCCTTGACCGAGAATGCGATGAGCAAGAGGAGCTGCAGCACCAGCCCGATCCCGGGGTCGATCTCGGGGAGCCGCTGTGCCAGGTGCGCCAGGTTCAACGTGCCAGCAGCCGAGTAGGTGAGGGCGATCGCCACCACGAAGATGACCGACGAGGCGATAGCCACCACGACATAGATCGAACCGGACCGGATCCGGGCCGCGGTCCCACCCAGGGTGATCAGCACGAAGCTGGCCAGGAGCAGCATCTCGAAGCCCACGTAGAGGTTGAAGAGGTCTCCGGAGAGGAACGTGTTGGCCACCCCGGCGACGAGGACCAAATAAGTCGGGTGATAGATGGCGACCGGAGCCTCCTCGTCGCCATCGGCCAGGCCCTGTGCCAGGGAATAGAGGAGGACGCATAGCGTCACCGCCGCCGACACCGACAGCATCAAGGCGGCGAGCCGGTCGGCTACCAACGAGATGCCGACGGGTGCTGCCCACCCCCCGACATCTACCACCAGGGGAGCCTGGTCGGCCAGCCCCAGGAGGCTCACCGCCGCCACCAAGACCAGGGTGAGCACGATCACGCTGATGATGCGCTGGGCGCGGGGACGGCGGGACAGGGCCAGCGCCAACCCGGCCCCGGCCAGAGGGAGGATCACCGGGAGAGGCACGAGCCAGGTCACTCCCAGTCCACCTCAGCCCGCTCCTCTCCGAACAGGGCCATCTCGTCTCTTGCCTCGGCGGCCTCCTCGTCGATCGTGGCGGGCAAAGCACCGTCGAAGCCGAGCTCCGACCGGAGACCCTGGTCGGTGGCGGCCAGCTTGGCCAGCCGGCGGTCCTCGAGGTCGTCCTGCACCTCGTCGTGCTCGTTGAGCTGCCAGGACCGGTGGGCCATGGCGAGCAGGAACGCGCTCATTCCCAGGGTGATCACGATGGCTGTGAGCACCATGGCCTGGGGCAGCGGGTCGCTCATCTCCTGCTCGGGGGTCATCCCGACGATGGGGGCGCCGCCAGGGGGCCCGCCGACCACCAGCATGAGGAGGTTCGCCCCGTTGGAGATGAGGATGATGCCGATCAGGACCCGGGAGAGGCTTCGCTCCAGCATGAGATAGACCCCGCCCGCGAACAGCACGGCGATGACCACCACGAGGACGAGGTCGGGGGTGGAGATCACAGACGGTCCCACAGTGGTGGGGCGGGCTCCAGTGCCGGGCCGACCAGGTCGCTGTCGTGGCCCGTGGCCTCACCCTGCCGGTCGATCTCAGCGCCGAGGCTGCGCAGGACATCGAGCATCAGCCCCACGACCACCAGGTAGACACCGATGTCGAAGAAGGTGGAAGTGACGATATGGACTTCCCCGATCAAAGGAACGGTCAGGTCGAATATGGCCGTCTGCAGCACCTCGCCGCCGAAGAAGATCGGGATCAGACCGCTGCCTGTGGCCAGGAACAGCCCGGACCCGAGGAGCAACCCCGGATGGAGGGGGGCCGCCTCGGCCAGCTCATAGCGGCCACCGGCCAGATAGCGGACCGCCAGGGCGAGACCGGTGATCAGGCCGGCGGCAAATCCTCCTCCGGGGGCGTTGTGACCGCTGAAGAGGAGCCAGATGGCGAAGACCAGCATGGTGTGATAGAGCATCCGGGTCGTCACCTCGAAGACCACGGAGCGGCGCTGCGGGGCAAGGGTCCGCCCACCGCGGAGCCACTCCTGGGATCGTGAGCCCGATGAGGGCCCGGGACGCCGCAACGGGGCCATGGGGTCGGGGTCGCCCAGTCCCAGCACAGGCAATTCACCGGGAACGTGGTCGCGGGGCCGGCGTGAGTCCCTGGTCCGGCTCCTGAGGAAGGTCAGGGAAGCTATCCCGGTGGCCGCCGCCACCAGCACCGAGATCTCGCCCATGGTGTCCCAGGCCCGGACATCGACGAGTATCACATTGACCACATTCAGCCCGCCGCCGAACGCCACCGCCTCCTCGGGTAGGGCCGCAGACACCGGTGGGTCGAGGCGGGCCTGAGGCACCACCAGGGCGAACCCGGCCACGGTGACCCCAACAGCGATCCCGAGTCCGAGCCGGACCCAGCGGTCCGCCGCCAGTGGCCGGTTGGAGAAATAGGCCGGGAGCCGACGGAGCACGAGGACGAAGACCACCAGGGTGATGGTCTCCACCAAGACCTGGTCGAGGGCGAGATCCGGCGCTCCGTAGAGGAAGAACAACATGGCAGTCCCGTAGCCGGTGATCCCGGTGAGGATCACCGCCTTGAGCCTGCGCCGCGATCGGACCGTGAGGATGGTCGCGGTTACCACCAGGACACCGACGAGAAGCTGGGGGACACCCCCGGCCAGGATGATGTCGTCGGGAAGCGATGTCTCCAGGGCCATCGCCCCGCCCGGCAGGATCACGACCACGAGGAGGATGATCCCGAGGTAGAAGGGCAGAGAGCCCCTCTGGAACAACGAAGTGATATCGGCAGCAAAGAGATCGATGCCGCGCAGCGTCCGCCGGTAGATGTTGTCGGCGTCGAGAGGACCCTGGTGGGTCGTCTGCCACCGCTCGACTCGGTCCCTGAGGGCGAAGAGCCCGACCCCGGCCGCCAGCACTCCGATCGAGATCATCAGGGCCGGCGTGAGACCCGGCCACAGAGCAAGGTGGCCCGTCTCGCCGGCGGGATAGGTGTTGGCATATGGGGACAGCACCTGCTCCCCGAGGCCGGGGATCACGGCGACGGCGAAGCCACCCGCCGCCAGGACCGCCGCCGGAGCGAGGAGCAGCGAAGGGGGCCGAACGACCGTGATCGGCTCGATGTCGGGGACGGTCGTCTTGGTGGCGAATGCCCCCCACCAGAGACGCAACCCGTAGGCAACTGTCAGCACCGAACCGGCCACGAATGCCACCAGGAGTGCGATGTTCAACCATGCCGGGCCGACTCCGCCCTGGAGCAACGATTCGAGCGCTGCCTCCTTCGCCACGAACCCGGCGAAGGGGGGTAGGCCGATCATCGATGCCACGGCCAGCGCCGCTACGACCGCGGTCATAGGGAGGCGGCGCCAGATTGCCGAGAGGTTTCGAAGGTCCCGGGTGCCGGTGGCCGCGTCCACCATGCCCACCACGAGGAACAGCGCCGCCTTGAACATGGCATGGGCGCCGAGCAGCGCTAGACCGGCGAGGGCCGTGGCGCGGGACCCGGCGCCGAGGAGGATGGCAAGCAGGCCGAGCTGGCTCACCGTCCCAAATGCCAGCAGCAGCTTGAGGTCGTTCTGACGGAGGGCTTGGTATCCACCCATCACCAGGCTGACACCACCCAGGACCAGGACCATGAGCTGCCACGCCTCCAGGCCGGCATACCCGGGGGCGAGCCTGGCGACGAGATAGATGCCGGCCTTGACCATCGCCGCGGCGTGGAGGTAGGCACTGACCGGGGTAGGGGCCGCCATCGCCGCCGGGAGCCAGAAATGAAGGGGCACCAGCGCCGACTTGCTGGCGGCCCCGGTCAGGAGTAGGAGCACCGCCGTCACCGCCACCGGTCCGGTCGGAGGTGAGGCGACGATGTCGGTGATGGCGTACGTCCCGGCCAGATCGCCGATGAGGATTATCCCGATCAGCATCACGAGACCGCCTGTCGTGGTGACCAGGATCGCCTTGGTGGCCGCCCTCCGTGACGACTTGCGCGTGGTGTAGTGCCCGATCAGCAAGTAGGAGAACACCGTGGTCAGCTCCCAGAAGACGAAGAGCTGCACCAGGTTGTCGCTGGTGACCAGACCGAGCATGGCGCCGGCGAAGCCCAGGAAGTAGGCGGCGAACCGCCCGAGGTTGGTCGAGGCCGGCGAGAAGTAGGCGGAGCAGTAGACGAGGACGAGGGCGCCGACCCCACCGACCAGCAGCACCATCAGCCAGGAAAGGGTGTCGAGGCGGAAGGCGAGGTCGATCCCCAGGGCCGGGATCCACGACAGCGTCGTGGTCGGGGCCTGCCCCGAGGTCACCGCCGGGGTCTGGGTGAGGGCCCAAGCCACGGCCGACCCCGGGAAAAAGGCCAGCACCAGAAAGGCCCGGCGGCCCAGCCATGAGACGAGGGCCGGGGCGCCTAACGCGGCTGCCGCATGGGCTAGGAGCAACACCACCAAGTTGCTTTTCGAGCATAACAAGGGGGTCGGGAGCAGATCCGGGACCGGCCGGTATCCTCCTTTCATGCGCGAGAAGGTCACGGTTCCAGCGATCAGGGAACGAAAAGGTGGTCCGCGGATCTCGATGGTCACCGCCTACGACTACCCGGGGGCGGTGATCGCAGATCGGGCGGGAGTCGACATCGTCCTGGTCGGCGACTCAGCGGCCAATGTGGTCCACGGTATGTCGACGACACTCGAGTTCGGGATGGATGAGACGATCATGCATGCCCGTGCCGTGAAACGGGCCGAGCCGAAGGCGCTCTTCGTGGTCGACATGCCCTGGCTCAGCTTCCACGTCTCGATCGAGGACACGGTGCGCAACGCCGGTCGGATCGTGCAGATGGGAGGAGCCGAAGCAGTCAAACTCGAAGGAGGGCGAAAGCGGCTCCCGATGATCCGGGCGATTCTCGACGCCGAGATCCCTGTGATGGGCCATCTCGGTCTGACCCCTCAGTCGGTGCACGCCATGGGTGGGTTCAAGGTCCAGGGCAAGATGGTCGATGCGGCCCAAGAGCTGATCGAGGACGCCATCGCCATTGCAGAAAATGGCTGTTTTGCCGTCGTGTTGGAAGGCGTGCCGGATATTCTCGGCGAGCTCATCACGAAGGAGGTCGACATACCAACCATCGGCATCGGCGCCGGGCCGGCCACTGACGGCCAGGTCCTCGTCTTCCACGATGTGCTCGGCCTCGGCTCTGGGAACTATCCCAAGTTCGTACGTCCCTATGCCAGCCTGGCCGACGACGCCGTGGCCGCCCTCGAACGGTATGTCGCCGACGTGACCTCGGGCGATTTCCCCGGTGAAGACGAGTCCTACCACGTGTCGGACGAGATCGCCGCAGAGATGCTCAGAGGCCGGAAATCCGGTTAGCCGCAATCCTTCTCCTCGTCGCGGCATGCGGCGGAGCGTCTGCCGGCAGCACGGTTCCCGCCGAGGAAGGATCCGTGCCGGGCACGGCGAGCGAGGACCTGTTCCCGGTAGAGCAGATCACCGTCGCCGATACGGAGCTGACCGTGTGGGTGGCCGACGAGACCGGGGAACGGCGTCAGGGTCTCAGCATGCTCGAGAGCCTGCCCGAGGGAATCGACGGGATGATGTTCATCTTCGATCCCCCCGCTGTCCCCACCTTCACCATGAAGGACACCGTCATCCCGCTCGATCTCTGGCACTTCGACCCCAACGGCGCGCTGATCTCCATGGTGACCATGGAGCCCTGCGCCGAGGAGCCCTGCACCCTCTACCCAACCTCCTTCCCGGTGGGCTGGTCGCTCGAGACGCCGGCGGGGGACTTCACCTTCGAGGACGGGGCGATGATCACGACTTCGGGTTCCGGCTGAGAGCGCCTTAGAATCAGGTCTCCGCCCCGGCGTCTCGCGCCGCCGACCGGCGTGAAACCCCTGCTCCACCGTGTTGGTGGGGCCTTCCGAATCGGATGTCCACAGGAGGTCACATGCGCGATTATGAGGTAATGACGATCCATCGGCCCGACCTGGCTGAGGACGAGGTCGAAGCCAGGATCACGGACCTGGAATCGCATCTGTCGGGCCAGGGAGCCACGCTCGATGGGAGGGATATCTGGGGGAAGCGCCGCTTCGCCTACGAGATCGACCATTTCTCCGAGGGTTACTACTCGGTGGTCACCTTCCAGGCAGAGGCGGCTGCCGTCGCCTCACTCGATCGGATGCTGTCGCTGGCCGATGAGGTGGTTCGACACAAGATCGTCCGCAAGCCCGGATGACTGGAATCCGTCCCAGGGCTGGGGCATGATCGGCCCAGGGACGTGAGAAGAGGAGATTTCACATGTCGAACAACGTCACATTGATAGGCAACCTGGTCGACGACCCGGAGTTGCGATTCACCCCATCCGGGGTAGCCATGGCCAAGATCCGCCTCGCCGTCAACCGGCGCTGGCGAGGCAACGACGGCGAGTGGCAGGAAGACACCAGCTTCTTCACCGGCACGGTGTGGAGGGAGCAGGCGGAGAGCGCCGCGGAGTCCCTGCAGAAGGGGGCCCGGGTGATCGTCACCGGTCGTCTCGAGCAGCGGAGCTGGGAGACCCCTGAGGGTGACAAGCGCTCGGTGGTCGAGGTCCAGATCGACGAGATCGGCCCCTCACTGCGCTGGGCGACCGCCTCGGTGAACAAGACCCAGCGCTCAGGTAGTGGTGAGTGGAGCGGTGGCGGCGGGCAGGGAGCCGATGTGCCCCCGGCGCCGGTGGCCAGAGAGAGTTACGGGCCCGACGAGGCGCCCTTCTGATCCAGGAGTAGTCGAGGAAAATGGCGAGAAAAAGCACCAACAACCCGCGGCCCAAGCGCCGGCGGGGGATGGAGATGCGCCGGGGACGTCCCAAGCCGTGCGCGTTCTGCAAGCAGCAGGTCGCGTTCATCGATTGGAAGGATGTCTCGGTCCTGCGAAAGTACATGTCCGACCGGGGAAAGATCCGGGGGCGGCGAGTGAACGGGAACTGCCCGGCACATCAGCGCGAAGTGGCGAACGCCATCAAGAACGCCCGGGAGATGGCCCTGCTTCCCTATCTGAACACCCGATGAAGCTGATCCTCACATCGGATGTGGAGGCTCTGGGCAAGCGTGGGGATGTCGTAGACGTGGCCGAGGGTTACGCCCGCAACTTCCTGCTCCCCCGGAAAAAGGCGGTGAGGGCGAACGAGGGAGCGCTGGCTCAGGCCGAGGCCGTACGCGAAGCGCGGATCGAGTTCGAGCGCAAGGCCAAGGAGGACGCCGAGAGGCTCGCCACCCAACTGGTGGGGAGCCGGGTGGTGATTGCGGCGCAGGCCGGCGACGAGGGCCAGCTCTATGGCTCCATCTCACCGGCTGATGTGGTCGAGGGCGTGAAGAGATTCACCGGCATCGAGCTGGAACGGGACACGCTGGAGATCACCAAGCCGATCAAGGCGATTGGACTCCACGAGATCAACATCAGACTCCACCCCGAGGTGGAGTTCCCGCTCACGCTGGACGTCATCCCCGCCAGCTGACACGAGGCGTGGTTCGCTGCGCGAGCAGGCTGACCACGGACTCGGACAGTTGTTCCTTTCGCGATCTAACGAGAGGTATCGCGCTTTTCGAGAAAGCTTCGCGTCCTTTTGGTGAGTGTCCGCGCAGCTGTCTATGTTTCCGTCCGCTTCCCCCGAAGCCGGCACCTTCCCCCTTGCCCTCTGGGTTCAACGCGGCCTGACTTCGCGAAAACGAAAAAAGTGTCATACCCGGGTTGTGAGATGAACATCAGATGAGCGGCATGACCGATCAAGGGCAGTTACGGCCCGGATTCCGCAGCCCTCCCCATTCCAGGGAGGCGGAAGAGTCGGTCATCGGTGCGGTGCTCCTCTCGGAAGAGGCGGTCAACGAGGTCATGGACCGGCTCCATCCCCCCGACTTCTATGTCCCGGCCCATCAGGCCATCTTCGAGGCGATGCGGGAGCTCTTCGACACCAACCAGGCCATCGACGCCGTCACCGTGTCGGAGGCGCTGCGCCGCCGGGGAGAGCTGGAGAAGGTGGGAGGGGTGGCCTACCTGACCCGCCTCGTCGACATCGTCCCCTCCACCTCGAACATCCTCTACTACTCGGGGATCGTCGAGGAGCACGCCAAGCGGCGTGAGCTGATCCGGGCCGGCGCCTCGGTCACAGACGTCGCCTTCGACATCGACGAGGAGATCGCCCACGTCCTCGACCGTGCCGAGCAGGCGGTGCTGTCGGTGGCCGAGCGGCGCAGCGCCCAGACTCTTCTCGAAGTCGGTCCGCTCTTCAGCGACGTCCTGGAGCACATCGAGCTGCTCGAGCAGCGGGGGTCGGAGCTGACCGGGCTGGCCACCGGGTACGTCGACCTGGACAAGAAGCTGGCCGGGCTCCAAGCGGCCAACCTGGTCGTGATCGCGGCGAGGCCGGCCATGGGAAAAAGTAGCCTCGCACTCGGCATCGCGGTCAACGCCGCAGTTCAGCAAGAGCCGGTGGCGATCTTCTCATTGGAGATGTCGAAAGAGGAGATCGTCCAGCGCATCCTCTCCTCGGTAGGACGGGTCGACTCGATGAAGCTTCGCTCCGGGCAACTCGGTCCGCTTTGGCAACGAGTGGTCGACGCGGCGGGCAAGATGTACCAGGCGCCGATCTACATCGACGACTCCCCGGTGGTGACGGTTACCGACATCCGCGCCAAGTGCCGGCGTCTCAAGCGCAAGAAGGGGCTGTCTCTCGTGGTCATCGACTATCTGCAATTGATGGAGGCATCCAGTCGGGAGAACCGGCAGCAGGAGATATCGGAGATCACCCGGAACCTGAAGAATCTGGCACGTGAGCTGGAGGTGCCGGTCATCGCGGTGTCCCAGCTCAACCGCTCTCTGGAGGCCAGAGAGGACAAGCGACCGCGTCTCTCCGACCTCCGTGAATCGGGTTGCCTGACCGCCGATACCCGGCTGGTGAGGGCTGACACGAACGTAGAGATGACTCTGGGCGAGCTGGTGGCAACTGGAGCGAGCGACATTCCGGTGTGGAGCCTCGACGATCGTTACAAGCTCGTTCCGTCACGGCTGACCAAAGCATTCTCGAGCGGGGTGAAGCCTGCCTTCGAGATGGAGCTCGCCTCGGGCCGGACGATCCAAGGCTCAGGAAACCATCCATTCCTCACAGTGGACGGTTGGGTTCGCCTCGATGACCTTGAACCCGGTGACCGGATCGCGGTCACCAGAAGGCTGGCTGATAGCAGGGCCCAACCAGTGATGACCGATGATCAGATCGTGGTGCTTGCCCAGGAGGCGAATCCGAACGTCGACACGATCCCGGCCTCCGTGTGGACCTACATCAGGCACAAGGCGATGCCCGCCGCCGGCGTGTCGGCCCGCGAGTTGGCGAAGCGACTCGGCATGTCGTACTGCGGCTCCACGCTCTACAAGTCGGGTATCTCGCGTGCCCGAATGCGCCGACTGGCGAGCGTCCTCGACGATGACTACCTCGACGCACTCGCCGAGTCGGATGTGCTCTGGGACCGAGTCGTGTCCATCATCCCGGTCGGAGAGCAGGAGGTCTTCGACGCCACCGTCGAACTGACCCACAACTTCGTAGCCAACGGGATCGTCGCCCACAACTCCATCGAGCAGGACGCCGACGTCGTGATGTTCATCTATCGGCACGAGTACTACCACCCCGAAGATCAGGACCGAAAGGGGATCGCCGAGGTGATCGTGGCCAAGCACCGCGCCGGGTCCACGGGGCCGGTGGAGGTCACCTTTCAGCCCGAGTTCACCCGATTCGCCAACCTGGGTCGGGACGTCACCTAGCCCGGCCCGCCTCGAGGGCTCGCTCGATGGTCTCGAAGGCCTCTTCCGCTCCCCGCCAGCCCAGGGTCGCCGTCTTCTTGTCCTCGAGCTCTTTGTACACCGCGAAGAAGTGCTCGAGCTCGGCGAGGAGGTGCTCGGGGACATCATCGAGGTCTTCGGCACCACGCCACAGAGGGTCCCCGTCTGGAACGGCCAGCACCTTGTGATCGGCGTGGCCCTGGTCCTCCATCAGGAACAGGCCGATGGGGCGGACCCGAATCCGGCAGCCGGGAAAAGTCGGCTCGGTCACCAGGGCAAGGACGTCGAGCGGGTCGCCGTCGTCGGCATGGGTCTCGGGGATGAAGCCGTAATCGGCCGGATACCGGGTGGCAGTGAACAGCATCCGGTCGAGAAAGATCTCGCCTGTTTCGTGGTCGGTCTCGTATTTGTTCCGGCTCCCTTTGGGGATCTCCACGATCATCGTCACCAGCACCGGTATGACTGTACAGGTGGCTACTCTCGCCGGGTTGTGCGTCAGACAGGTGGCCATGCCACGACGTTGGCTCCTATCTCGATGACGCTCGGACAAACCCGGATCCCGGGATAGACCACCAGATCATGGCCACCCAGAAGCGCGGGAAGCGCTACCTCTTGATGCTGTCGGTCGGCGCACTCGGCATCGTGTACGGAGACATCGGGACCAGCCCTCTCTACGCCTTCCGCGAGTCTTTTCACGTCGCCGAGGGCCTTTCGGTCACCCGCCCCACTGTCCTCGGGATCCTCTCCCTCATGTTCTGGGCACTGGTCTTGGTGGTCTCCTTCAAGTACCTGATATTCGTGATGCGAGCCGACAACCACGGCGAGGGCGGCATCCTGGCACTCACCGCCCTGCTGGTCCCCCGGCGCAGGCAGCCGACTGTCGGCCTGCGCTGGACGCTGATCCTCCTTGGTCTGTTCGGGACCGCCCTCCTCTATGGCGATGGGATGATCACGCCAGCCATATCGGTCCTCTCCGCGGTCGAGGGCTTGGAGATCGCCGCCCCGGCCTTGGAGCCATATGTGGTGTCGATAGCGGTGGCCATCCTCATAGCTCTGTTCAGCATCCAGCGCGCTGGGACCGCCGTCGTGGGGGCCATCTTCGGGCCGGTGATGATCGTCTGGTTCACCGTTCTCGCCCTCCTCGGCGCCTACCACGTGATCCAGGACCCGGGAGTAATGGCCGCGGTAAACCCATTTCACGGCATCAGGCTGATCTCGGACTCCCCCCGGCAAGCGTTCCTCGCCCTCGGCTCCATCTTCCTCGTCGTTACGGGTGCCGAAGCGCTCTACGCCGACATGGGCCATTTCGGGAAGCGACCCATCCGTCTCGGCTGGTACCTGGTGGTGTTCCCCGCCCTCCTCCTCAACTACTTCGGGCAGGGAGCGATGCTGATCTCATCGCCCGATGCGATCGACAACCCGTTCTTCCGGATGCCTCCCGAGTGGGCCGTGCTCCCCCTCGTGATCCTGGCGACGATGGCCACGGTCATCGCCTCCCAGGCCCTGATCTCGGGGGTCTATTCACTGACCATGCAGGCGGTGCAACTCGGGTATCTCCCCCGATTCGACATCGATCACACCTCCCCCCGTGAGATTGGCCAGATCTACATCGCGACCATCAACTGGGGGCTCGCCGTTGCCTGTGTCGGCCTGGTACTCGCCTTCAGAAGCTCGAGCAATCTGGCAGCAGCCTATGGCGTCGCCGTCACCACCACCATGGTGATCACGACCATCCTCTTGTACTTCCTGATGCGAACCCGCTGGCACTGGTCGAAGTGGGTGGCAGGCTCCCTGACCGTCCTTTTCCTGATCGTCGATCTCGCCTTCTTCTCGGCGAACATCGTCAAGGTCCCGGCCGGTGGGTGGTTCCCTCTCGTGGTCGGTCTGGCCCTGTTCACCGTGATGACGACGTGGAAGACGGGGAGACGGCGGCTCACCGGGGCGTTGAAGCGCGGTGAGCTCCCCATAGAACGCTTCATCGGATCTATCACCGCGCATCCGCAGGTTCGAGTTCCCGGCACGGCGGTCTTTCTCTTTCCCGACCCCGGCATAACCCCGCCTGCGCTGCTGGCCAATCTCAGACACAACGAGGTCCTGCACGAGACCGTCGTCTTGGTCGCCGTCCAGAACTCGACGGTGCCCCGTGTCCCCCAGGTCAAGAGGGCGACGGTGCACGATCTGGGCGAGGGTTTTGTCCAGGTCGTCCTGCATTTCGGTTTCATGGATGAGCCAGACGTCCCCAGGGCACTGGCCAACATCGTGGACCCTGAGTTCGGGTTCGATCCGGACGATGCGACATTCTTCATTGGGCGGGAGACCATCATCAACAGGAGCGGTGGCCTCGGGCGCGCCCGGGCCGGTCTCTTCGCGTTGATGCATCGCAATGCATCCAGCCCTGTCCAGTTCTTCAGCCTGCCCCCGGGGCAGGTGATCGAGATCGGGAAACAGATCGCGCTCTGACCTAGCCTTTTGCCCCTGCAAGAGAGGGAGCGCCCCGATGAGGCCCATGCGTGTGCTTTCACTCCTCCTCGTCTCCACCCTGTTCGCCTGCTCGTCGGGAACACAGACGACGACCACGGCGGTGCCGGCTGCGCTCGGTGAGATGCCCGAGGTGTGCATCGACGCCCTGGCCGAATATCTTCGGCTGATCGAACCCGTCGTCGAGGGCATCGACTTCGAGAATCTGACCGGATCGGACCTGGAGACCCTTGGTTCGGAGTTGGAAGGGCTCTCCGAAGACATGACGGCCGAGATCGAGGGCATGGACTGCCCGGACCCTGTCGGCAGCGACGATGAGGCGTTCAATGCGGTGATTGCTCTTGCCGAGCGTGAAGCGCCGGGGACGGTGGGTTATCTGGAGTGGGTGGCTGCTGCCGTCTCCGGGCTCGAAGGGCCCGGCGAGGTATCAGGGGACTGCGAGACCGATATCGGGGCCTTGCAGGGGATCATCGACCAGGGCGGGACCATGTCGGAACTCACCATGACCCAGGTCGTCGAGGTGGGGAGTCTGGTGGCCTCGATATCGACGGCGTGCAGCCCGGCGAGAGCTCAAGAGTTCTTCGAGCGGGAAGACGTCGCGGAGTTCCTCGAAGAGCGCTGACCGTGAAGACAGGGGCGAGCGGCAACCCTGAGGCTGCCGCTTGGAGGGGTTCCCGCATTGCCCTGTGAAGCCGGGGAAGCTTCTAGAGGGGGACTCAATTAGGGCCATGGGGGACCTGAAACCGATTCTGTACCTCCCGAGCCCCCTTGGTCGGGCAGAGCCGGACTCATAAACAAATATACGCAGTCGCGCTAGTTACCGAAGTCCCGGTGCGAACGGCTCGCCGTCGGTCCGGTCTGCCCCTGGTATTTCGAACCCAGCTGGGGAGATCCGTAGGGGAGGTCGGCCTCGGTGGTCATCTGGTAGAAGCTGATCTGGCCGATCTTCATCCCGGGGTAGATGGCGATTGGGAGCGTCGCCACGTTGGATAGCTCCAGGGTGATGTGACCCTCGAATCCGGGATCGATGAATCCGGCGGTGGAGTGGATGAGCAGGCCGAGCCGCCCGAGCGACGACTTTCCTTCGAGCCGTGCCACCACGTCGTTCCCCAGCTTGACCCGCTCCAGGGTCGAGCCCAGGACGAACTCGCCCGGATGGAGCATGAACGGTTCCTCCTCACCCACCTCCACGAGCTTGGTGAGGTCCGATTGTGGGTCGCGAGGATCGATCTGGCTGTACCGATGGTTCACGAACACCCGGAATCCGTCGCCGACCCGCAGATCGATCGACGAGGGCTGGACGTAGGCCGGCTCGTAGGGATCGATCTGGATGAGGCCGGAATCGATGGCCTCCCTGATTGAGCGGTCGGAGAAGATCACAGATTGGGCATGGTAGGTGCGGCGCGGGGCACACCCCGCCTCAGCCGCACGTCGGAATGGCGCCCACCCAAACCTGGGTCATCGGCCCCGATCCGTCGTCAGTGTTGTGCGATGACGATGACCATTGGCTTCTCCTGCAGGATCACCACGTCCAAATCAAGCGAATCGTGGGTAGATGCGCCCTCCGGATACAGCGCGGGGCGCCGCTGAAGTGCATGCCGGGGCACGAGCGGGTATGAGAGAGCGGGTGAAGGGAATCGAACCCTCGCTCCGAGCTTGGGAAGCTCGTGTTCTACCATTGAACTACACCCGCGAAACGTCGCCAGGTTACTTCCCGTCGCTGCGAAGCGCGCCAGTGCGACCCCTACGCGAGTGCTGCCTCGATGGCCGATAAGATTTGGGGCGCGTCGGGGGCGGTTTGGGGTCGGAAGCGCCGGATCTGATCGTCAGGCGTCACCAAGAACTTCTCGAAAATTCCATTGGATCCTTCCCGCCTTGCCGGCGTCGTCGGGGGCCCGCGTCAGCTCTCGATACAACGGATGTCGTGACTTCCCGTTCACCTTGACCCGGGCGAACATCGGAACGTGACGCCCCAGGTCGTGGAGCAATACTCCTTGATCTCGTCCTCGCTCCCCAACTCCTGGTGGAACTGGTTGCTGGGGAAGCCGAGCACGGTGAAGCCACGGTCCTGGTAGGTCTCATGTAGCTCCTCCAGCTGCTCGTATTGCGGACTGAGACCGCAGCGAGAGGCGACATTCACGATCAGCACCACTTGATCGGCATAGTCGGCGAGGGTGGCCTCATCCCCATCAATCGTGGTAAGCGCAATGTCACGGATGCTCATCCACCGATTGTCACAGCCCGAGTCGACTATGAGCCCAGTGGGAGAGTGACGAGCCAGCTCACAGACCCAGGACCGCGTCCCTCACCTCCCGGCTCTTCGCCAGCTCTTTGGCGGTGCCCTCCATGACCACGCGCCCCTCGGCCAGTAGATAGGCCCGGGACGAGACGTCCAGAGCCATTTGTGCATTCTGCTCGACCAGCAAGACGCTGACTCCCTCGTCACGCACGGTCTCGATGACGTCGAAGACCTCGTCGACCACGACTGGGGCCAGCCCGAGAGACGGCTCGTCCATCAAAAGGAGGCGGGGACGCGCCATCAGTCCGCGCCCGATGGCGAGCATCTGCTGCTCGCCACCGCTGAGGCTTCCTGCCAGCTGGGAACGCCGATCGGCCAGTCGGGGGAACAATGTGTGAACCCATTGCAGCGATTCGTCATAGCGCGCCCGAGCGAGCCGGTTGAAGGCACCGAGGTCGAGGTTGTCCTCCACGCTCATCGCAGGGAACAACCGCCTGCCCTCGGGGACGATTGCTACGCCGGCCCGACACATCCGGTGCCCGGGTATCGCGGTCACGTCCTGGTCGTCGAGCACGATTCGGCCTCGGCGCGGCCTGAGGATCCCCATGATCGCGTTGACCAGAGTCGACTTACCGGCCCCATTCGACCCAACGATGGCGACCACCTCACCGTTGCCCACGGTGACCGATGCCCCCCATAGGGCCTGGGCGTCGCCGTGGAAGACGTCGAGGTCAGTCACCTGTAGCATCGGCCTGCCTTCCCAGATATGCCTTGATCACCGCCGGGTCCCTCATCACGACCGCCGGCTCGCCCTCGGCGAGCTCGAGGCCTTGATCGAGGACCACGATCCTGGTCGCCAGCTGGTTCACCACTCTGAGCAGATGTTCCACGAGGACGATGCTCACCCCGGACCGGCGGATACGCCGGACCACTTCGACCGCGTTGTCGATCTCCACCGGGTTGAGGCCCGCCAGGGCCTCGTCGAGGAGAAGCAACGATGGACGGGTGGCGATCGCCCTCGCCATCTCGAGCAACTGGCGCTGATGGAGGTTTATCTCTCCAGGAAAGGCATCGGCGCGGCCGGCGAGGCCGACCAGATCCAGGTACTCGGTCGCCGCCCGTCTCGACGCGTCTAGACCGAGTGGGTCGCGTCCGAACATGATCGCCATGGCCACGTTGTCCCGGACGGTTAGAGACGTGAACGGTCTTGGAATCTGATAGGTCCGAGCGATACCGAGATGGGCGACCCGATGCGGTCTGTATCCGACGATCCCGGTCCCGTCGAGCGAGATGTTCCCCGACGTTGGCGGGAAGGCGCCCGATATGAGGTTGACCAGGGTGGTCTTGCCCGACCCGTTGGGCCCGACCAACCCGACCAGCTCACCCACGTGGACGGTCATCGAGACCCCGCGCAACGCCCGGACACCGCCGAAGGTCTTCACCACGTCTTCTGCTACCAGCAGGGGACGCCTCGCCTCCGCCATCACATCCGCCATCTCGTCGCCGACGGGGGCGTGATGCTCCGGTGGCTCACCAGCGCCGACAGGAGGCGACATCCGTCGCTTCTCGCCGCCGGGGATGAAGGCGATGATCGCCGTCACCCCGAGCGCCAAGGCCAGCGCAGTCACCGGATCGGACATGATCCCGAGCAGCCAGAGCCCAAGGAAGACCACTATGAAGATGCCCGCCGAAAGCCACGGTCGCCGGCGAAAGCCGGCCATGAGCCCCTGCGGGGCGAGCAGCATGACGAGAACGAGGATGGCGCCGAGGACGATCAGGCTCCACCCCTCGAAACCGCCGGACGCGAGACGGTTCTGGAGGGTGTACACATAGACGGCTCCCACCATCGGGCCGGCCCAGTGGCCCCTGCCACCGAGCACGCTCATCACGATGACGAAAAGGGGGACATCGAGGTTGAACGTGCCCTCGACGCTGACGAACCCCAACTGAAGGGCGGCGACCGCGCCCGAGATCCCGGCGATCAACCCGGTGATGCCGATCGCGATCATCTTGTGGAAGAAGGTGGGCACACCGAGGCCCTCTGCAACGTCTTCGTCGTCGCGGATGCTGAAGAGCGCCCAGCCATAGCGGGTGCGCTGCATCACATAGGCGACGCTCAGGGCGAACAGCGCCACGAGCCCACTCACGACGAACACGAACTCCTGGAACTGGCTGAGGAATGATGGAGCTTCGGGGACCGGGATGACTATTCCCTGCCCCCCGTCGATGGCCTTGGAGAGCCGGGCGAGCGACGCCAGGATGAAGGGGATCGCCAACGTGAGCAGAGCGAAGATCTCGCCGCGGAGCGACCTGAGCCGGAAGGCGATGGTCCCTATGGCCAGTCCCAACAGCATGGAGGCCAGCCCCGCGGCCAGGGCGGCCACCCACCAGCTCATCCCTTGGCGGCCGAAGAGGATCGCCATCGCATAGACCCCCACGCCGAAGAAGGCACCCTGGCCGAAGCTGAAGTAGCCGCTGTAGCCGGAGAGGATGTTCCAGCTCGTCGACTGAGCCGCCCAGAACAGGATTCCCGAGAGGAATATCAGGTAGAACATCGGGAACTCGGTGGCGTGACGGACGGCGGGAAGGGCCACCAGAGCCACGGCGATCCCGACCAAGGCCAGCCATCCCTTCTGGCGCACTCAACCCCCCTTCTGTGGGAACAGGCCCTTGGGGCGGAAGACCAGGGCGAGGACCACGAGGGAGAAGACGACGAATGGGGAAGTGGATGGGGTCCATATGACCGCCACCAGACCAGAGATGGCCCCGACGAGAAGCCCGGCATAGAGCGTGCCCGTGACATTGCCGATGCCACCGAGGATCACGATGGCGAAGACCTGGCCGATCCACTCGAAGGGAAGATCCGGGGTGAGAGTGCCGCCGATCGGGAACAACATGCCGGCGATCGCCGCGCTGGCCCCTGCCGCGCCTGCGAGCAACACCCCCAACAGGCGATGGTCGATGCCAAAGGCCGAGGCGATCTCCCGGTCCTGACCGAAGGCCTGTAACGCTCTTCCCGCGTAGGTCCGCTCGAGCACCAACGCCGAGGTCACGACCAGGATGACGGCGAACCCGGCAGCCAAGAGCGTCGGCATCGGGAACCTGAGCGACCCGACCGCCACCGACTCGGAGGCATAGGGATTGATCTCGGTCGGGAGTCGCTGGAAGTCGGCGGTCCAGATGTTGGTCACCACCTGCACGGTGATGATGAGGAGCCCGTAGCTGATCAGCAGTGAGTTGAGCTCGGACACGCCGAACCGCTCGTAGCCCAGTTGGATCAGGGCTCCGACCACGAACATGAGGGGGACGGTGGCCACGATCGTTGCTATCGGGCTCAGGCCGGTCGAGGTCGCCAGCTCGAAGGTGAGATAGCCCGCCGTGAGGATCATGGCGAAATGGGCCAGGTTGATGACCTTGAGAAATCCCCAGGCCAGGGAGAGCCCCAGGGCCATGAGGGCGAAGAGGCTGCCGTTGAGAGCGCCCGAGACGGCGGCCTGCAGCTCGATCAACTGGCACTCATCCGGGGTTCTGCACCGCGGACGGTAGCCCCGGATCTCCGATCGGTGGAGACCCGGGGCGCCTGTCCAATCGCTCGGCTCAGCCGGTGGGACCGGCCAGCGTGCCGGCCGCGATGTCCTCCGGCCAGACCATCACCCACTCGGTGCCCTGGATCTGCTTGAGGCCCTCGGTTGTGTCCCAGAAGTTGTTCACCGCAGGGTCGAAGGTGACCGCCCCGCTGAATGTCAGTTCGGCACCCGTCGAATGCAGCGAGTCACAGATCCCTTGCCCGTCGGTCGATCCAGCCCCTTCGACACCCTGAGCCAGGATCTCCCACGCGTTCCAGGACGCGGCGGCCTGGGTCTCGAAGACCGTGTAGGGGATCTCCTCGGCGGCGGCGCGCTCTGCGAACTCCTCGACGATCTCGCGCACCTCGGGATCCATTTGCTCGAGGATCGGCTCGTTTGGCTCGAAGATCGAAACCGAGAGAGTCCCTTGAGCCGCGTCCCCCAGTCCGAGGAGCGGGCCGGGGGCCGGGAACAGGGCGAACATGAGCGGTGGCCTGTAGTCGAGTTGCTGCATCGCCTCGATCAGGGAGTTGGCCTCGACTCCGAGCCCGTTGATCAAGACCAGGTCGGCGTTGGCGTCACGGACTTGGGCCGCCGTCGATCCCCAATCCTCGTATCCGGGCGGGTAGGGGATGTCGGCCACGATCTCGTAACCACGCTCGGGCAGGATGTTGAGCGTCGACGGGTCTTCGGGGTCATCGGCGATGCCGTAGCTGATGAACGCCGTGGAGCCCGACTCGTTGGTGAGGAGGGCCACGGTGCTCACCGCACCGTCGAGGCTGTCGAGGGCATCGGCGATCTGGTTCGGGATGAACGAGTTCGGCTCCGGGCCGATCGACCAGCCCGGGAACTGGCAGGCATAAGTCATCAGCGGTGCGAGCACCGCTGTGTGCTGGGGAAGGGTGTACCCGTACCGCTCGGCCACGGGCATGGCGGCGAGGATGTTGGGCGTGGCGTAGGGGCCCATGATGAGATCGACCTGGTCCTGACTTATCAGCTGCTCGTATAGGGGGGCGATGTTGGCCGTGTCTGACTCGTCGTCGAGCAGATTCCACTCCACCTCCCGGCCCAGTAGCCCACCGGCGGCGTTGAGCCGTTCGACGAACATGTCCCCGGCGAGCTTGTGAATCGCCCCGGTGGCGGCGAATGCCCCGGTGAGCGAGAGTGTCCCACCGACGACGATTGGATCACCTGACCCTTCCGCCGTGGTGCTCGGGGCGGCGGTGGTGTCGGGGGACGCCGTGGTCCCTGGCGCCGCAGTCGTCGTGCCCTCCGCGCCGGCTGTGGTCGTGGTCCCGGTATCGCCGGCGCAGGCCGCGATGGTGAGGGCCATGGCAGTCATCAGCGCCAGGATGCTTGCTCGTCTGCTCACGTTCTCCTCCTCGTCAGTAGACGTCTTGCCCGTGCCCTTGCCTCGCCTGCAGCCACAGGGACCCCGGGGTGCGTCGACGACGGTACACGAATACTGAACGCGACGGGTACCGATGCGGACACGAATTCACCACTACTGAACACTGGGGAGGAGCTTGCACAGCAACACTGGCCGCAGTTGGGTGCTCAGTGTTCCCCTTGGGGCGGGGGTCCATCCGGGGTAGGAGGGTGGTCCGCTGTCCAAACATCGGGCTCGAGGTAGATGCGGGCGGCGAGCGGAACCGCTTGCCGGATCGAGGTCTCGGTCACGTTGATGGCCGCGGCGAGCTGTGAGGTGGTCAGGGTCGGGGCGAACTCCAGCTTCCCGGCAACGAGTAGCTCCTCGGGACCGATGTGCTGGGTCTTCAGATCGATGACACGCACGACGTCGGTGCATTCCTCCACCGCCTTGCGGATCGCATAGACATGGTCCTCGGTGGCAGCCTCGCCGATGAGTAGCGACTTCATCTCGACGGTGAGGAAGCCGGCGATGACCAGGAGCAGGGCGCCGATGCATAGGGTGCCCACTGCGTCCCAGACCTCGTCGCCGGTGATCGCCGCCAACCCGACTCCGGTCAGGGCGAACATCAGCCCGAAGAGGGCTCCGGCGTCTTCGAGCAGGACCACCGGCAGCTCGGGGGAGCGGGAGGTGCGGATGTATTGCCACCAAGCGCGCTCACCTTTCACCTTGCGCGCCTCGATGATCGCGGTCCGAAAGCTGAACGTCTCGAGGACGATGGCGACTACGAGGACCCCAATGGCCCAGCCGATCGAGGTCAGCTCGTGTGGGTCGCGCATCTTGGTGATGCCCTCATAGATCGAGTACAGGCCACCCAGCGTGAACAGGACCATGGCGACGACGAACGACCAGAAATAGCGCTCCCGTCCGTAACCGAACTGGTGTTGGTCGTCGGCGATTCGCTGGGCACGCTTGCCACCCAGGAGGAGCAATCCCTGATTGGAGGTGTCGGCCGCCGAGTGGATCGACTCGGCGAGCATCGATGCGGAGCCCGTGACGAGATAAGCGACGAACTTGGCCAGCGCAATCCCCGCGTTGGCCAGCATCGCCGCAATTATCGCTCTGATGCCCCCGCCTGCTGCCATCTTTCGATGCTAGGTGAGGAGTGACACCGCCCCCCAGGCGGTCATGACGACACCGACCACCATCAGGAAGACGACCCGGCCACCCCGGAACTGGGGATCTTCCACTCCCTGGGGGACCCTGCCCTGACGATGCCGCCACCAGGCGAGCCCATTGCCTACGAGGAGGGCGAGGCCCAGACCGATGGTCAGCTCGGGCAGGAGATTCTCGAAGTCGAAGATGTCGCCCAACCTCGGTCACGCTAACCCCGAATAACCTGCCAGCGTGCGCCAGGACCTCCACTCGGCATCAGCCTCTGCACCTGCGACTTCGGCCAATCTCGGACCGGGGTTCGATTGCTTGGCGCTGGCACTGGAGATCCGGTGTGCCGTCAAGGCGAGTCTCTCGGACGAGTGGAGTGTCGAGCACATCGGCAGGTATCAACCGGGTCCCGAGGAGGGGGATCGGGTGATGAGTGCCGCCCGCCGGATCGTGGGCGACGGGCTCCCGCTCAGCATCCAGGTCGACGCAGATATCCCCATCGGCAAGGGCCTCGGTTCGTCGGCAGCAGCGTCGGTGGCCGGCATCGCGGCAGCCCTGCGGCTGACTGGTGAAGAGGCGAGCCCCGACCGCGTCTACCGCCAGTCGGTCGAGTTGGAGGGCCACGCCGACAACGTTGCGGCGGCCGTGTATGGCGGCCTTGCTCTCGTCCCGGCCGAGGGCTTGCCGCTGCGCCTGCCCATCCACCCCGCTCTGCAAGTGGTCATCGCCGTTCCCGCTCACCATCTTCCCACCGAGCACGCCCGCAGCGTGATCGCACCCACTCATCCCCATGACCGCGTGCTGCGCAGCTTGTCCCGCATCTCTGCCCTGACCGCCGGTCTCATCACCGGCGATCCCGCCTTGCTCGGGGCGGCACACGGGGACGAGATCCATGAGCAGGCGCGTGAGGGGATCTCACCGGAGGTGGCGGGGCTGATCGACGTTGCGAAGGGCTCCGGGGCGCTTCATGCCGCAAGATCCGGGGCCGGGCCCTCGGTCATTGCGATCTGCACTGCCGACTCGAGGGAGAAGGTGGTCGACGCATTCGCCGCCGTGGACGTCGAGGTGCTCACACCGCATCTCGCCAGCACGGGGCTGGTTTAGAAGCAGTGAACCAGGTGCGGGGTGGTGGCTCCGCACCTGGTTCTCAGGGAGGCTGGATCGGAGGGAGCCGACCCACTCCGGCATCTGGCCTGCTGCAGCGCTCATCGTCGTCCAAAAGGTCGCAAAACTGCATGGGCCTCCCGACTCATGCGCGTTGGGCAAGGGGCGTGCCCCTGGAGGCAGAGAATCCTCACAGAACGCTGACAGAATCCTGCTGATGGCGGACACAGGCATACGGTGAGCTCCGAAGGCGCACGGCGAGCCCGTTACGAGGCGGCTGTAGCCGACATCTACGACCCCTTGCAGCGCTATCTGCGTCGCCGAACATCGGGCGAAGAAGCTTCTGACGCGCTGGCCGATGTCCTGCTGACGTTATGGCGTCGTCTCGACGAGGTGCCCGAGGAGGCGGTTCTTCCCTGGTCATATGGCGTGGCCCGTCGCACTCTGGCCAATCAGCGACGGTCGGCGGCACGTCACTTGCGACTGGTGGAGCGTCTCGAGTCGCAAAGACCGGTGCTCGTAATTGACCCGGCCGATACCATCGAAGACCCCGAGCTGGCCACCGCCTTCGCCTCGCTCCCACCCGCCGACCAGGAGGTGCTAAGGCTCTGGGCCTGGGAGCAGCTCGAGCCGCGTGAGATCGCACGTGTGTTGGGGAGCACCGCCAATGCCGTCAGCCTCCGTCTCAGCCGCGCCAGAAAGAAGCTCTCCGATGCTTTGACCCGACAGGATCCCTCTGCGACCGGACACAAAGAGGGTGAAAACGCCGAGGAGGATCGAGGATGACAGACCAGCTACGCGAACGGCTAGCCCGTCTCGATCCGATGCATCCCGGCGTCGGAACCGAGCCCTTGACGACCAAATCGTCACGAAATCTCCTGGAGGGAATCATGAGCACACCAGTCACCGACCAGCCCCCGGCGGCACCGGAGCCCAAGTCCAACCGCTGGCTGGTGGGGGTGGCGGCGGCAGCCGCCCTGGTCATCGCGGTGGGTGGGGCGATCGCACTGACAGGTGGCGACCCCGCTGAGGAACCTGCCGCCTCGGGCCCGCCGCTCCAATTGAACGCCGGCGGTGAGGACCCGATGGCGATGTGCATCATGTTCAGCGTCGAGGAATTGGCCAAGATGGAGGTCGCCTTCGAGGGGACCGTGACCGCCGTGGAGGGCGAGACGGTCACTCTCGATGTCGACGAGTGGTTCAAGGGCGGTGACGCCGGTCAGGTTGTGCTGCATGCACCGGCCGGGATGGAGGCACTGATCGCCGGCTTCCCGTTCGAGGTTGGGGGCCAGTATCTGATCACCGCATTCGACGGGAACGTCAACTACTGCGGCTTCAGCGGTCCTTCGACGCCCGAGTTCCGAGCCGCCTTCGAGCAGGCCTTCGGAGCCTGACCCCTGCTCGTGGCGTGAATGGGGAGGGGCCGGTGAGGGCCCCTCCCCAAACTACGTGCGAGCAGCGGGCAATCCGGCAAGTGCGGACTCGATCAGCGAGCGGTGCCGGTCACGCGCCTCGTTCGGGTCCAGGTCCAGCCCCATCGCCTCCCAGCCGGGCAGCCAGATGGCAATGTCGGGCCATGGTCGACCTGCTGCCATGAGAGCCCAATAGGCCAGATTGGGCAGTGCCCGGCCGGAGAGCTCCCGATAGACAGCGACGAAATGAGATGCCGCAACATCCAGTCCGAGCATCGAGATATCGAAGGCGCAGCAGGCGACATCGATGGCCGGGTCTCCGATCACACCTCCTTCCCAGTCGACGACCGCGATCAGTTGCTCGTCCATCCAGAGGGTGTTCCCCGGCCAGTAGTCGTGGTGCAGGTAGACCGCAGTCTCGGGCTGCAGCGAGGCCTTCGCCCGACGTCTCGTTGACCGGACGTGCTCCCGCAACGGATGCTCTGCGTCGGCGAACGGATACTCGTCCTCGTGGGGCCACTGGCCAGTAGTGAGCACCGGGAACAGCGCCTCGTCCTCGACCGCGGGTCGAATCTGGTGGATGGCCGCCAGGGCCGAGGCGAGTTGCCTGGCCCAATCGAGCGGGTCCGATGGCTGAAGCAGGGTCTTGCCATCGATGTATTCGATCAGGACGGCCCGCTCCTGGAAGAGCCCTATTCGATCGATCCATAACGGCGCCGGGCAGGGGATTCCGTGCTGACGAGCGAGGGACAGGGCCCGGAACTCTGACTCGGCCGGGCTCGGCTCATCACCGTCTGGCAACCAGTATCTCTTGAGGACGACGAGACCTCCGTCCTCTCGCCGCAACACGTCGACGGTCCCACCGACACCACCCATGATTCGGTGTCCATATGAGACAGCCACACCGAGTGCCTCGCCGAGAGTTGCGAGCTGGGCGGCGGCGGGGTGCGGGGCGTTGTCGACCATGGCTCCGACGGTAAACGCTTCCGCGACGGGGATTCACCGGCGGGCATGGATGGGGAGGGGCCAGCATTCCGCACCTCCCGCGCCACTCTGTGACGCATCTCCTACCGGCCCAGCCAAACGGCTCGGTGGCACGAGGCTGGTCTTGACTTAACCCTTCTCCATTCCCATACTGAGCCACCGAATGAGAGGAATGATCGAGCCGAGCACGCACATCGTCATTCCGTAGGGGCCCGCGCCTCACGTGAGGCGCCGCCCCGGCTCCAGACCTCCGCAAACTGCGGGGGTCTTTTCATTGCCAGGACACACCATGAACAAGACAGCAGAGATCTACGACACCACACTCCGTGACGGCACCCAGGCGGAGGGGCTCTCCCCGACGGTCGGGGAGAAGTTGCGCGTGGTCCACCTCCTCGACGAGCTCGGGGTGCACTTCATCGAGGGAGGCTGGCCGGGGGCCAACCCCAAGGACGATGAGTTCTTCGCCCGGGCGCGGAACGAGCTCGATCTGGAGCGGTCGAAGCTGGTCGCCTTCGGCTCGACCCGACGTCCCCGCGGTGCCGTGGACAGTGACGCCCAACTCCAGGCTCTCCTCGCCGCCGACACCGAGTTCATCTGCATCGTGGGCAAGTCATGGGACCGGCACGTCACCGCGGCCCTGAACACGTCCCTGGAGGAAGGTCTCGACATGGTCGGGGAGTCGATCGCGTTCCTCCGTGAGCGGGGGAAGAGGGTGTTCTTCGACGCCGAGCACTTCTTCGATGGGTTCAGAAGGAACCCGGAGTACGCCCTGTCGGTGATCGAGACCGCGGCACAGTCCGGCGCCGAGCGAGTCGTGCTCTGTGACACCAACGGTGGGGCCCTGCCCCATGACATCGCCCCTGCCGTCGAGTCGGTCACGACGCGGATCGAGGCCGCACTAGGCGTCCACTTCCACAACGACTCGGACTGTGCCGTGGCCAACTCCCTCACCGCTCTCTCCCTCGGGGTGCATCAGGTGCAGGGCTGCATCAACGGA
Source organism: Acidimicrobiia bacterium (assembly GCA_025937235.1). Classification (GTDB taxonomy): domain Bacteria; phylum Actinomycetota; class Acidimicrobiia; order Spongiisociales; family ZC4RG35; genus JARDZU01. Next base: position 17,213 of record JAICRU010000020.1, on the reverse strand, counting down.
TACGGGGAGCGGACCGGCAATGCCGACCTTTGCTCCGTCATCCCCAACTTGAGTCTCAAGTCAGGGGTCGAGAGCATCCCTTCAGACTCGCTCAGCCGCCTCTACCCGATCGCCCAGCAGATCGCCGAGATCCTGGGTGCCCCGATCGATGCCCGGCGGCCATACGTCGGCGCCTCCGCCTTCGCCCACAAGGGCGGTCTCCACACCTCTGGCTTGGCTCGCCTCGAGGGCGCCTACGAGCACATCAGCCCGGGGGCGGTCGGGAACTCGGCGCGGATGCTGTTCAGCGAGCTGATGGGTCGGACCACCGTGCTCACCGTGGCCCGCGAGAAGGGATGGGACCTCGACCCGGATCGAGCCCAGGCTCTCGTCGACCAGGTCAAGCAGCTCGAACACGCCGGGTACCAGTTCGAGGCGGCCGACGGCTCCTTCGAGATGCTGGTCCGGCGGGCCGTGGCAGGCCACGTCGAGCTGTTCCGCCTCGATGCACTGTCGGTGAACATACGGGCCAACGGCGAGGTCACGGCCAAGGCGCACCTGACGCTCACGGTCGGCGACGAGACCGTGGAGGTGTCAGCCGAGGGTGACGGCCCGGTCAACGCCATGGACCAGGCACTTCGCAGTGCTCTTCAAGACACCTACCCGGAGGTGAAACGTCTCCGCCTCACCGACTTCAAGGTGCGCGACCTCGACTCATCGGATGGGACCGCAGCCAGGGTTCGCGTCCTGATCGAGACCACCAACGGGGAGTCGAGCTGGGGCACGGTCGGTGTCCACCAGAACATCATCGAGGCCTCCTGGCAGGCCTTGAGCGAGGGGATCATGGTCGGCCTGCTCCGGGCCGGCGTCTGAACGGACACTCAGCCCTCGACAGTCACCGCCCCGCTCATGCCCGAATGCAGGGTGCAGACGTACGGGTAGTCCCCAGGATCGTCGAAGGTGCGATCCCTCGATTTGACTTCACTCCCGTACCCGTCGCCCGACACGTCGTGGGGCATGCTCCCGTCGTCCCAGATCCAGGTCACGGTGTCATCTGCCTCGATGGTCACGTGGCTCGGGGTGAACTGCATGTCCGCGTCGTGACGGTCGGGCTCTCGGTCACCGGCGGGGGGTCGTGGGCAGGTCGTCGACACAGGCGGCCAGGAGAACGCCCAGGGTGAACGTGGCCCGATCGGTTCGGGGACATCCCTGATGTTCGAGCCGGTGGCGTTGTGGTCGAGCTCAGGTGCCCGGATCGAGCAGGAACTCCACCAGAGCATCGAGCTCATCGGTGTCCAGGGGCAACGTGGGCATCAACTCCCCGTATCCACTCACGATGTAGGCCTGGGGCTCCAGCACGGACTGTCTGACGTACTCCCCTGCCGACAGGCCGTCGACTCTCTCGCCGGCGCGATCAGGCAACCCGGTCAGATTCGGTCCGATCTGCCCTGTCTCGGAGACACCGTCGATGCTGTGACAGCCCGTACAGCCTTTGGTGAGGAAGACGGTCCGCCCATCGACCGGCTCCACGGTCGCCGTGTTGTCGACGGGGTCGTAGGCATAGACCGCCACCGTGGCCCCGGCGAGCAGGACCACGATGACGGCGGTGAGGACAGTGCCGATCCGATCAGGCCACATCGGCCGCAGCCGCGGGCTGCCTCTCGGTCCGTGACCGTGACCTGATTTCGGTCACCAGGAGTATGAGTGCCAGCAGAGTGGCGATGGGCAGACCAAGACGGAGGGAATCCATCAGCCCCGCCGGAATTGCCTCCCGAGCGGGCTCCACCGACAAGGTGCCCAGTGTCTGCATCACCTCAGAGCCGGCAAGGACCTCCCATCGCCACTCACCGGCGGTGGGGAGGACGACCTCGGCCGTCCACTGGCCCTTGGCGGTCGATTCGGCCGGGAAGATCACCGTTTCCCCACCCGGACCGTGGAACTGGAGTGTCGAATGGCCCACGTCCATCGGTTCCACGCCGTGACCCAGAATCGAGTAGTCGAGCCGGTATGGGGTCCCCGCCTCGAAGTCAGGCGGGACCTCGGTGAAGTTGACCACCGTCACTCCGCCCCCTAACGCGGGAGCGGCGATCGTCATGAGGATCAAGGCGGCCGGGATGACCAGGCGGATCCGACGTCTCATCAAACCTCCTCGGTTCGTCGTGATTCCCTACACCGGACCTCGGTCTGAGGTTCCAGATCGGAACCGATTCGGCCTCCCCGGTGTATCAATTGCCAAAAGTCGGTGGAGGGCCGCCCACTGAACGAGCAAGAACTGATCCTCAGAGCGAAGAATGGCGATGTCGCCGCGTTCGAGATGTTGGTCAGGTCACATCAGCAGATCGCCCTGCGCGTGGCCCATCTGGTCGTGTGGGATGGCAGCATGGCCGAAGACGTGACCCAGGATGCGTTCGTCAAGGCCTTTCGGGGTCTGCCCCGGTTTCGTGACGACGCTGCATTCCGACCGTGGTTGCTCCGAATAGTCAGGAACGAGGCCCTGAACCAACGTCGCCGAAAGGGTCGCCAGGAGCGGCTCAGCCTGCGTCTGGCCCATGACCCCGTCTCGGGAGGTGCGGCCCCATCTCCCGAGACGACGGTCATAGCGGGGGTGGAGCGGGAGACGGTGCTCGCCGCCGTAGCCGATCTACCAGCTCATTACCGGGACATCGTGAGCCTCCGATATCTGCTCGGTCTGAGCGAGGCGGAGACGGCTGCGGCTCTCGGGGTCCCCGTTGGGACGGTCAAGTCGCGCACCGCCCGTGCCTTGGACAGGCTGGAGTCGAACCTCATCGAGTTGAAGGAGGATCGCGATGACTGACGGCTCGAGAGCGATCGAATCCATGCTCTACCGGCTCGGCGAGCAGATCGACTGGCCCGAGCACCCCGACCAGGTGCCAGCCGTCCTGCGTCGGCTTTCGGCCCCGACCCGGCCGCAACGACGGCTCCGTTGGGTGTCAGCGACGGCCGCCATCATCCTGATCGTCGCATCGGTTTTCCTGTTGTCGCCTGGAGCACGGCAGGCGGTGGCTGATCTGCTCGGTGTGGCCGGGATCGAAGTCCGCTTCGACCCCGGAATGGAGCCTCCGGTGGGCGCAGAGCTCGACCTGGGAGAGGTCGTCACCTTGGAAGAGGCTCAGACTGCAGTCGACTTCGATTTGTCGCTCATCGATTCCCTCGGGCAGCCCGATGCGATCTATCTATCCCCGCGGCCTTCCGAAGGCAGGGTCTCGATGGTGTGGCGGGGAGACGAGACGCTGCCCGCGGCCGGGGAAGCGGATGTCGGCTTGATCCACAGCCAGTTCGAGCTCGATCTGGCCGAGAATGAGCTCTTTGTCAAGAGCGTTCGACCGGAGAACGGGGTGAGAGCGGTCGACATCGCCGGGATCCTTGGTCTGTGGATCGACGGGGCACCGCATGCCATCACCTACGAGGACGCCGCCGGGAAGGTCGTAGAAGAAGAAACGCGACTGGCCGGCAACGTCTTGATGTGGGAGAGGGCAGGCGTGACTCACCGGATCGAGACCACGCTCCCTCTCCAACAGGCGTTGGCTCTGGCAAGGTCGATTGGCAGCGCCGACTGACGGACCGGTTCCTCACCGGTTTGAATAAGACCCCGATCGGTGCGACCATGGAGCCGTCTCCCCTTTCGGAACCGAGGTTTTTTCATGGGATCGTTGGTCAAGAAGCGTCGCAAGAAGATGTCGAAACACAAGTACCGCAAGCGTCTCAAGGCGAATCGCCACAAGCGGAAGTGATGTATCGAATGGGCCGGCATTCGCCGGCCCATTCTTTATGCAGATGGTCCCGTATGCGTGACGCCAAGCATTGGGTTCGCTACTGGCCCCGGAGGTACTTCTCGATCTCCTCGACCAGACGGTCGCCGCGGTCGTCGTCGGCCTCTTGCTCCAGACGCTCGACGTACTCCTCCAACTCGGCGTTCCCCTCGATGGCGGCCTCCACCGTTGAGAGGAACTGTTGTGATGCGGTGGCCAGGTCCCCGATGTCCACGCTGACCCCGCACAACTCAGATGCCTTGACCGCAAGGGCCTCGGCGGCCGGTGGGTATTCCTGATTGGACAGGTAATGGGGCACAGCGGCCCACACCGAGATCACGTCGATTCCGACGTTTCCCAGAGCATGGTTGAGCACGCCCAGGATCCCGGTCGGGCCCTCATAGCCAGACGGCAGCAGACCGTGGATGGCGAGGTCGTCGGGCCGATTGGCCGAGCCGACCAGGGGAACCGGCAAGGTGTGAGCTACCTGTCCGATAAAGGCCCCCATCGTGACCGCCCTGGTCACACCCGCGACCCTCATCACCTCGATCACGTCGTTGGTGAAGGCCTTCCAGCGGTAGTGCGGCTCCTCCCCGAGTAGCACCACCAGGTCACGCTCGGCGCCCTTGGCGACATACAGCTCGTTGCGGGGCCAGGAGATGGAGCGGATCCCCGTCGAATCGAGCTCGACGATCGGCCGTCTCACCTGGAAGTCGAAATGGTCGTCCGGGTCGATGATGGCGAACAGCTCGGCGTCCAGATTGTCGAGGAACGCAGTGACAGCTTGGCTAGCCGACTCGCCTGCGTCACCCCATCCCTCGAAGGCGACCAGCGCCACGGGATCGTCGAGGACCGGTCGGTCCAGCCATTGCAGGGAGCCCATGACTCCAAACTACTCCCCGGACCGGGCTAGAGGTTCAACGAAGCGTCGGGTCGATACCGACGCAGGCGCAAGGCATTGAGCACCACCGATACGGACGACAATGCCATGGCCGCCGCGGCGATCATCGGGTCGAGGAGGCCGACTGCGGCGATCGGGATCGCCGCCGTGTTGTAGCCGAAGGCCCAGACCAGGTTCTGTCGGATGGTGCCGAGAGTGGTCTCGGCCAGGTCGATCGCCACCGGGGCGAGGCGAGGGTCCGGGTTGAGCAGGACGACGTCTCCCGCTTCCACCGCCACCGCCGTGCCCGTGCCGATTGCCAACCCGAGATCGGACCGAATCAGCGCCGGGGCGTCGTTCAGACCGTCGCCCACGAATCCCACGACGCGACCGCCCGCCTGGAGGAGGGCCACCTGATCCGCCTTCTCGCCGGGCAGGACCTCCGCCCGGACCGTGGGGATGCCGATCCTCGCCCCGATCCTCTCGGCGGTCCTTCGGTTGTCGCCGGTGACCATGATGGTCTCGATTCCTCCCGCATGTAGGCCGGCCACCGCGGCCATGGCCCCCTCCCGGACAGAGTCCGAAACGGCGATCACACCGGTCGCTTCCCCGTCCCAGCCCGCCAGGAATGCGGTCTTGCCCTCGTCTTCGAGTCGCCCCATCTCGGCCGACCACTTCTCCGGGATGGCGACACCGCGGTCGGCCAGGAGCTTCTCCTTGCCCACGATCACTTCATGCCCATCCACCACCCCGATCACACCAAGCCCGGCCAGGCTCTCGACACGCTCCGCGTCGAGGAGATCCACTCCCGCTTCGTCGGCACCGAGCGCAACGGCCATGCCGATCGGGTGCCCAGAGGCTGCTTCGACTGGGGCGATCAGCCGGAGGAATTCCTCGACCGGCACATCGCTGTGGAGGTCGGTGAGGGACATTGCCCCGGTCGTGAGTGTCCCTGTCTTGTCGAAGACGACAGTGTCCACATGGCCCGCGGTCTCGAATACCTCCGCTCGTTTGAAGAGGATGCCGAGCTCCGCGCCGCGTCCACTTCCCACCATGATGGCGGTGGGGGTGGCGAGTCCGAGGGCGCAAGGGCAGGCAATGATCAGCACCGCCACGCCGGCCTGGACGGCCTGGTCGACTGTATTCCCCAGGACCAGCCAGACCCCGGTTGTGATGAGGGCTAAGAGCATCACGACGGGTACGAATATCGAAGCGACCCGATCGGCGAGACGCTGGATGGGCGCCTTGGATCCCTGCGCCTGCTCCACCATTCGCACGATCCCCGCCAGGACCGTGTCGGACCCGACTGCAGTGGCGCGAACCTCGAGACGACCCGCCTGGTTGATCGTGGCTCCGAACACGGTGTCACCGGGTCTCTTGTCGATCGGGAGCGACTCTCCGGTCAGCATTGCTTCGTCTACCGACGATGCTCCTGCCATCACCAACCCGTCGGTGGGGATCTTCTCCCCGGGGAGGACCACCATCAGGTCTCCAGGGATGATCTTCCCGATCGGGACCATTTGATCGCCTTCTGCCGACCTGACCCGGGCCTCGGTCGCTCCCAGTTCGAGCAGACGATGGACGGCAGCGGAGGCGCTCCCCTTCGCCCTCGCCTCCAGGGCGCGTCCCAGGACGATGAGGGTGATGATGACCCCGGCGGTCTCGAAGAAGACATGCGCTCCGTTAGACAGCGCCCAGATGGAGTAGAGATACGCGGCCAGCGAGCCCAGTGAGATGAGTGTGTCCATGTTGGCGCTTCCGTGACGGGCCTGGCGCACCGCCACGCGGTGAAACTGCCATCCACACCAAAGAACCACCGGTGTGACCAGGAGGGCCTGGGCGAGACGACTCCACGTCTCATCGGGGCCGAACATGGAGAGCAACATGGTCGGGAGGGTGAGCGCGGCGGCGACCCAGAAGAGTCTCCACTGCGCCATGGCGTCACCCTGGTACTGCTCGGCCATGTCCCTTGGCTGATCGCCGGCGTGTGGCGAGATGGAATAGCCCAGCTTGCTGACTGCCGTCCGGAGTGCGTCGATATCTGCGCTGTCGTCCACCCGGACCAGCGCGGTTGCGCCCGCCAGGTTGACGTTGGCGGCCTCGACACCCTCTTGTCGTCCCAGGACCCGTTCGATGCGCACGGCACAGGTGGCGCACGTCATCCCCTCGACGTCGAACAGGACGGTGTCGGTCCGGGACCTGTCGCCGCTGCGGGACGACCCCCCGACCCCCGCCGGGGCTGTGTCAGCCGAATACGGCGTAACCCTGCTCCTCGATTGTCCTCTTGATCGACGCTAGCTCTACCCGCTCGTCGTCGAAGGTGACTCTCACGGTGGCGTCGGCTATGGCCACATCCACCGTCTCCACCCCGTCGAGCGCCCCCACCGCGTCTTCGATGCTCATCTTGCAGTGATCGCAGTGGATCTCCGGGGCTTGAAGCAGTACCTCGTTCACGCTTCTGAGGCTACCCGCAGCCCGGGCTCAGCTGTCAAACAAGAGAGCCCCGGTCCAGAGGCCCGGGGCTCTTTGATCTGATCGGGACGGGGGGAGGAGGAGAGCCCGTCCGCGCCAGAGTTCTAGGCGTCTTGCCCGTCCATGATCTTGCCGCGCACCCGTGGGAAGCGGACTGGGGCATGGGCGTGGCAGTACTCCGACTTGTTGTATTGGGAGAGCTTGGTGGTGCAGCCCTTCTTGGCGCAGACCCTGCCTTCGTTGAATCTCTTCGAAGGTCGCGTCATGCCCTTGATGGCTGCCCCTCTCACGATGTCAGTCATTTTCTATGGCCCTCCTTGACCTGGGCCGTGATGTTGAAACGGTTTGTTCTGATGAGATTGGATAGGACCGGAAGCCGTGTCGACCCCCGCCGAGGTTGAGTGTGCGTCCCCGTCCCTAAAGCGGTGGTAAACAAACCTCCGCTCACATGAGTAGAGACGTCGGGAAGCCCGAACTGGTTCCCCTCGATGCCACATGGTACCCGCTGGTCGCCCCCCATGGCCAAACCCAATTGGTCGGCGACTTCTATCTATCGGCGCCCGGAGCGGGAACCTGAGCATCAGTCGATGCCGAGTTTCCTCAGGAAGGCGGAGTTGTCCGGGTCTCGACCCAGGAAGGCGGTGAGCATGTCGTCTGCGTCCACCGATCCACCTCTCTCCAACACCTCGCGGCGGTAGGCCATTCCCACGGCCGGGTTGGTGACGCCCTCCTCCTCGAACCGGGAGAACATATCGTCGCCAAACACTTCCGACCACATATACCCGTAGTAGGCGGCGTCGTAACCACCCATGAGGTGACCAAAGGAGGCCAGGGCGAAGGTGCCCTCGTGGAAAGGCATCAGGCCGAGCCTCGCCCCCTCCCTCAAGATGTGATCGAAGTCCAGCGCGACATCGGTCCCGTGCATGGTTTGGTCCCACCAGCCGTACTGGAGCTGGCGAAGCTGATGGATGGCGACGTTGAGCTGCCGGGCTGCGACCAGCTGTTCGACGAGTTGGTCCGGGATGGGCTCCCCGGTCTCGTGGTGACGGGCGAACCGGCGAAGGACGTCCGCCCGCCATACCCAATGCTGCATGATCTGGCTGGGCGCCTCGACGAAGTCGCGTTCCACGCTGGTGCCGGCGAAGCGGGCAAGCTCGGTCCTCCCCAGGTTCTGATGAAGTACATGCCCGAACTCGTGGAACAGGGTCTCCACCTCACCGTGCTGCAACAATGAGGGAGCGGAGGCGGTCGGCTTGGTGAAATTGGCCACCATGGCGCACACCGGGTTCTGATAGGACCCGTCCTCCATGCGACGGCTCATCACCAGCGGGAACTCGGCGGCGTGGCCGTACTTGCCCTCCCGGGGAAAGAGATCGAGGTAGAAGTGGGCGAGCTGCTCCTCGCTCTCCGCGTCGTGGATGGCGAACAGCCTGACGTCAGGATGCCATACGTCGGGGTCGGCGACCTCCCGGAACTCCAGGCCGAATGTCTCTTGGACCAGGTCGAACATCCCACCGAGGACGCCGTCGAGGGGGAAGTAGTTCGCCACTTCGAACGGGTCGACGCCGTAGTCGGTGCGACGTTGTTGGGTGTCGTAGTAGCGCCAGTCCCATCCCTGAATCTGGGTCTCGCCGACGTCCTCGGCGAGGAGCTCGCCCATGACCGACAGGTCGGCTTCCCCCTGTTGAGTGAGGGGAGAAACGAGGTCGTCATAGAACGATGCGACCCGCTCGGGATCCTTGGCCATCCGTTCCTCGAGCCGGTGGTGTGCCCAGCTCGGCACGCCGAATTCCTCTGCGATCTGGTGGCGGAGCCGGCGAGCCTCTTCGAGGATCTCGCGGTTCGCCTCCACTGCCTGGGTGCTGAACTTGAAAGACAGTTGCTCGCGCAGCTCCCGCCGCTTGGCGTTCTCGACGAAGGGGATCAGATGGGGGTAGGCAAGTGTCACCTTCAGCTTCCCGGTGTCCTCATCGGTCTCCAGTGACTCCGCGAAGCTGGGAGGAAGGCCCTCCAGGTCGTCGGGGGTGACCAGGATGTGGTCCTCCCATTCGTCGATGTTCTCCTGAAAGCGCACCCCGAGCTCGACCAGCCGCTGGGTCTTCTCCTTGACCCTGGCCCTGGCCTCTGGTGACAGCTCATGGCCCGCATGACGGAGGTCGCGGAGCGTGAATTCGACGAACCGGGCCCTCTCGCCGCCCAGTTCGGTTGCCTCGTCGGTGACGGCGTACTCCTGGACCGCGGCGTTCAGATCGTCCCGGAACACCATCTCGACCCCGAACGTCTCCAACTTCTCTTCTGCCGTCTTTGCGGCGGATCGGATCTCTTTCTCCGGGTGCACATAACCCATGAAGGCGTATCTGGCATTGGCCTTGGACAGGGCATCGGAGATGCGGTCGAGGGGGAGCATCGTGTTCTCGAAGGTGCGGTAGGCCCTGGGAGCCACCATTTCCTCGAGGATGCCCCGGGCCTCTTCGATGGCGTCATCGATGCCCTGGGCCACCTTTTCCGCGCTCACCGAGGAGTATCCGAAGTCAAGGCTGGTCATGCGGGCACGGTAGCCAGACACCCACGGCATCGAATTCGACCCTCTACGTTTCACCCGTGACCGGAATCGGCGGGGAAGGTGGACCCAGGGCATGGGCACTCGAGTCGGGTCGCCGGCAGCTCAACCATGGTTCGTTCGGCGCGGTCCTGGAGGAGGTCCTCCAGGCTCAGGATCACTGGCGCCGCAGGTTCGAGGCGGACCCGACCAGGTTCGTGTTCGAGGATCTCCACCCGGCGGTCGACGCCGCCCGTCACGTACTGGGTGAATTCGTCGGGGCCGATCCGGCGGGACTGGCCCCGGTGCGAAACGCAACCACCGGGGTCGCCTCGGTGCTGGTATCGCTGGAGCCCTTCCTGGAGCCGGGTGATCAGATCCTGACAACTGCCCACGATTACAACGCAGTGCGACAGATCCTGCGCTTCACCGCGGAGCGGGTCGGCGCCGAGGTGGTGGTGGCACGGGTCCCGTTCCCGATAGGCGACCCGGCCGAGGTGACCGCGGCCATCACTGCAGCCGTGACCGATAGGACGAGGCTGGCCGTCGTGGATCATGTCACCTCCCCCACCGCTCTGGTCTTCCCGATCGAGGCTGTGGTGAGGTCGCTGGAGCCGGAAGTGCCGGTCCTCGTCGACGGCGCCCACGGACCGGGGCAGGTCCCACTGTCACTCGATGAGCTGGGCGCGTCCTGGTACACCGGCAATCTCCACAAGTGGGTGTGCGCCCCGAAGGGCGCGGCCTTTCTCCACACCAGATCGGATCGGATCGACATGACCGTGCCGGCGATCATCTCGCACGGTTACAACGCAGAGGTGCAGGGGGCGGTGGAGAGGTACCACGCCCTCTTCGACTGGCTGGGCACCGATGACTTCAGCTCCTGGGCGGTGCTGCCGGACGTGCTGCGGATCGTCGGCGGGCTCCAACCGGGCGGTTGGGAGGGGCTGATGAAGCGCAACCACGACCTCATCCTCGACGGCCGCCGCATCGTCTCCGCGGCTGTCGGCACCGAGCTACCTGCTCCTGACCACATGATCGGGTCGATGGCCTCGGTCCTCTTGCCGGACGCCAGTGGTCTGCCGACAAGAGGCGATCTCTCCCCCCTCATGGGCGAGCTCTCCCAGGAGGGATTCTCCGTGATCGTCCAGCTCTGGCCCCAGTGGCCTCATCAGCTGATGCGTCTCTCCGCCCACCTGTACAACACCCCCGAGGACTACACCGCCCTGGCAGATCGGCTTCGGCTCCGGTTCAGCTGACGGATTGGTCAGAATCGGGTCGGTGGGGCGAAGAGGGCAGCCGCCTCATCGGGAGAGAGACATTGAGCCGGGTCGAACCCGGGGCGATCGATGGCTGCATTGATGCCGATCGTCGGGTCTGGCAGCTCCACCGGGGAATCGCTGCCCCCGATCACCTCGATCCCGGCCTGGATCAGCGATCTGAAGGGGTAGACGCGGCTCATCCGCTCTTCGCCGATCCGCTTCACCAGCCAGTCGCCCTCTGAGGCGAGAAAGGCAGGCTGGACCGAGGCGGTAACCCCGAGACGCGCCAGTCGCTCGATGGCCTCAGGCGTCAGCAGAGAGGCATGTTCCACCCGAAGCCGGGTCGGGTCGGCTCCCATCTCGATGAGATCTTCGAACAGGTTGAGGACGGCGTCGTTGGCCCGATCGCCGATGGCGTGGACGGCGACCGTGCCCCCCAGCATCATCGTCGCCCTGGCCATCGTGATGGCGTGCTCCCGGTCGAGTCTCTCGGTGCCCCTGGTGTCGGGCCGATCGGTGAAAGGCTCGTGCAGGGCGGCCGTGTGACCGCCGAAGCTCCCGTCGGCGAAGTCCTTCCAGCCGAGAAAGCTCACTCGTCCTTGTGAGCGTCTTATCTTCTCCGCTGCCTCGGCCAGAGAATGGGGATCGGGGGCGATCACCAGCACATCGACGTCGATGGGCAGATCCGGGGCGAGACGGCAGAGGACATCCAGCTCGTCCGCCACCCCGCACCAAAGCGGCTCGCCCGCCGAGACGATGCCCGTTATGGAGCCGAGCCCCATCCCGGCCAGGTCACCAAACGCTCTCAGGATGGCCGCGTCGGAGGGGCCGGTCACCAGCGGTGCCAGCGCGCTGGAGACACTCTGGATGGCGGTTTCCCTCAGAACGCCGCTGGGCTCGCCGGTGGGGCCTCGGTCGAAGGAACCGCCTTCGGGGTCCGGCGTGTCGACGTCGATCGCGGCCAGCGACAACGCGGCGCTGTTTGCGACGGCAATGTGCCCGCAATAGCGGTAGAGCAGAGTTGGCCGATCGCCGACGACGTCATCCAGGTCGTCTCGGGTGGGCAACCGACCCTCCGCCAGCCCTTCGTCGTTGAGCCGTCGGCCGATCACCGCTCCCTCGACGGTGCCGGCGTACCGAGCCACTCTGGCGGTCAGGTCTTCGAGGTCGACCGAACCCATCAACTCCAAGCCGTCGACCATCGTGGCGTAGCCGATGGGGTGAATGTGATGGTCGTGGTACGTCATCGGAGATGAGGCGGCATGGTGTCGTCGACGATCTGACGGAGCTCCTCGTGGATCTTGCCATTGGTGACGACGAAGGCAGATGGCTCCAACTCGTGGATCGAACCCGTGCTGTCCGTAGCGCTACCACCGGCCTCGGTGACGAGGAGAATCCCGGCCGCGGCGTCCCATGGCTTGACCCCGGCCGGTCCCCCGTGCTCCCAGTATCCGTCGAACCGACCGCATGCCACCCAAGCCATGTCGAGTGCCGCTGCGCCCATCCTCCTCATTCCCCTCGATCTGCTCATCACCTCCTCCAATACGGCGAGGTAGGCCCCGGCGTATTGCTGTCGGTCGTAGGGGAAACCGGTAGCCACAAGGGCGTCCCGTAGGACCGCCGTCTCCGAGACCTTGATCGGCCGGCCGTTCGATCTCGCCCCCTCGCCCAGGCTGGCGACGAATACTTCGTCCCTGGGGACATCGATAACCACGCCCACCAGAGGTCGTCCCTCGTCCCAAAGGGCCACAGAGATCGCCACCTGTGGGATGCGATTGACGAAGTTGACCGTCCCGTCCAGCGGGTCGATGATCCACACACGGCGGTCTCGCCAGTCGGCGCCCCCACCCTCCTCGGCGAGGATGAGGTCATCGGGGAAATGCGAACCGATGACCGTCTTGATGGCTTCCTCAGCCTCCCGATCGACTTCGGTCACCGGGTCCACGACCCCTTTCATCTCGGTGGCGAACTCCTCCTCGAAGCCCTGGCGCACGACGGCAGCTCCCGCCCGGGCCGCCCTAACCGCCACCCATACGTCACCTTCCCACATGGGGGCAGGATACGGACCTTGCCGTGAACGCAAGACCGATCATCGAGCAGGTTTCTCCTGGCAGATCGGGTGTCAATACCCTCCCGCCGGTGACTGGTGGTCTCCTGGTTCTGGCCGGCGCGGCGATGTCCGCTCTGGCTTTCCCGAGGATCGGGCCGGGTTGGCTGATCTTGCCCGGTGTCGGACTGTTCCTGGCTGGTTTGCACGTGGCGCGTTCGAGGGCACAGGGTCTTCTCTACGGTGCCCTGTACGGCCTCACCTTCTTCGGCGGAGTGATCTGGTGGCTGTCCGAGCTCGGTCTGATAGCCGTGATCCCGTTGGTGATCGTGCAGGGCGCCTTCTTCGCTGCTTACGGGTGGTGGCTGACCCGATACAACGATCGGCCGGCCGTCACCTGGCTCCTCCTCGCCGTCGGGGGTTGGGCGCTGATGGAGCTCATCCGCTATCGGTTCCCGGTGGGCGGATTCGAATGGGGTGCCGTCGGCTACGCCCTCTCCGATCAGCCCTGGGCCAGGGCCGTCGCCCCTCTGGTCGGGACCACCGGCCTCACCGTCCTCGCCATCGCCGCACTCGTCACCCTGGTCGTCGTCGCATTCGGTGAGCGGGGGATCTGGCTGGCGTGGGTGGGGGCGGGATTACTCCTGGTCGGCATCGCTGCCTGGGCCTGGAGCATGCCGGCACCCGGGCGCCCGGTCACGCTCGACGCGGTCATCGTGCAGGGATCCACACCCTGCCCCTTCGAACATTGCCCGCCAGACGAGAGGCTGCGCACCTTCGAGCAGCACCTGGAGCTGACCAGGCAGCTCGAGCCGGGCTCGGCCGACCTCGTCGTGTGGTCGGAGGGCTCCACCGGCTCCTTCAATGCCGATCCGGTGCAGAACGCCGACATCGGCGCCGCCATCGGGGCCGAGGCCCGCAGGATTGGTGCCTGGTTCCTGGTCGGCAGCGACCGCCCGCTGAACGAAACCCACTGGGTGAATGCCAACGTGGTGTTCGACCCCGACGGCCAGATCGTGGGCGAGTATCAGAAGCAGCGCCCCGTTCCCTTCGGTGAGTACATCCCATGGAGGCCGGTCTTCGACTGGATACCGGAGCTGGAGCAGGTGCCCCGGGACATGATCCCCGGGGAGGGGCCGGTGGTGTTCCACCTCGGCGAAGGGGCCGAGATGGGCTCGGTGATCTCGTTCGAGGGGGGATTCTCCCGCTACCCCCGCCAGCACGCTCGGGCCGGCGCCAACTTCCTCGTGGTGGCCACCAACGAGGGCTCCTACGGCACCACGCCAGGCTCCGACCAGTTCATCGGCATGACCCGGATGCGAGCGGCCGAGCTGGGCATGCCGGTGATCCACGCCGCGGTGACGGGGAAATCGGTGTTCATCGGTGACGGCGGGGAGCTGATTTCGGCGACCACCGGGCTGGGGACGATGGAGATGTTGACCGGTGTGGTCTACCCGGTCTCACGATCCATCTACGCCGAGGCCGGGGACGTGCTGATGATCCTGGCTGCCCTCGTGGGTCTCTTCGTCTGGTGGCGGAGCAGAGGCCCGCTGGTAGCTTCCGTCCCTCAGATCGACGTGGAGGAGTGACCCGATGTCTCAGGCACTGGAGAACCTGCTCAGTGAGGACCGCAAGTTCGAGCCGACCGCGGCGTTCTCCTCCGAAGCCAATGCAAAGCGGGGGATACACGAGGAGGCCGAGGCGGATTATCTGGCGTTCTGGCGGCAGCAGGCCCTTACCCGCATCAGTTGGCACAAGGAGCCCACCCAGACCCTCGACGACTCCAACCCGCCATTCTTCAAGTGGTTCGCCGACGGTGAGCTCAACATCTCCTTCAATTGCCTGGACCGTCATCTCGAGGCGCACGGCGAGCAGGTGGCTTATCACTGGGTCGGTGAGCCGGGGGACACCAGGACACTGTCCTACCGGGATCTCCACGCCGAGGTGTGTCGATTCGCCAATGGGCTGAAGACCCTGGGTGTCTCCCGAGGCGACCGGGTGGCGATCTACATGGGCATGGTCCCCGAGTTGCCCGTCGCCATGTTGGCCTGCGCTCGTCTCGGCCTGGTCCACTCGGTGGTCTTCGGCGGCTTCTCCTCCGAGGCGCTCTCGAGCCGAATCCTCGATGCCGACGCCCGGGTGGTCATCACCCAGGACGGCGCCTGGCGGGCAGGGAACGTCGTGCCTCTCAAGGCGAATGCGGACAAGGCGCTGGCGAGCACGCCAGACGTTGAGCACGTCGTGGTCCTGCGCAGGACCGACCACGGGGTCGACATGACCGAGCGGCGGGACATCTGGTGGCACGACCTGGTCGAGGGCCAGGCCGAAGAGTGTGATCCGGTCGTTATGGGCGCCGAGGATCCGCTCTACATCCTCTACACGTCGGGCACCACGGGTCGACCCAAGGGGATAGTCCACACCCAGGCCGGATATCTGACCGGGATCGTCACCACGCACCACTACGTCTTCGACGTGAAGCCCGACACCGACGTCTTCTGGTGCGGGGCCGACATCGGCTGGGTGACGGGGCACAGCTACATCGTCTATGGGCCCCTGGCCAACCGAGCCACCAGCGTCCTCTACGAGGGCGCCCCCAACCACCCAGACTTCGACAGGCTGTGGCAGATCATCGAGGAATACGGGGTCACCATCTTCTACACCGCCCCCACCGCCATCCGCACCTTCATGAAATGGGGCGACGAGCACGTCGGCAAGCACGATCTGAGCTCGCTTCGTTTGATCGGGACCGTCGGAGAGCCGATCAACCCCGAGGCGTGGATCTGGTACCAGCAGACGATCGGTGGCGGACGTTGCCCCGTGGTGGACACCTGGTGGCAAACGGAGACCGGGGCGATCATGATCACGCCCCTGCCCGGTGTGGTCGCCACCAAACCCGGGTCGGCCACGATCCCCTTCCCGGGCATCTTCGCCGACGTGGTGGACGAGGCGGGCCAGTCTGTGCCGCTCGGTGGCGGGGGATACCTCGTCATCACCCGTCCCTGGCCGGCGATGTGCCGCACCATCTACGGCGACGACCAGAGATACGTGGACACCTACTGGACGAGGTTTCCCGGGCGTTACTTCCCCGGTGACGGGGCCAAGCGCGACGAGGACGGGTACTACTGGCTGCTGGGCCGGGTCGACGACATCATGCTGGTCTCGGGGCACAACATCTCCACCACCGAGGTCGAATCGGCGTTGGTCTCCCACATATCGGTGGCGGAGGCGGCGGTGATCGGCCGGAAGGACGAGTTGACCGGGCAGGCGATCGCTGCCTTCGTCACATTGCGCATGGACGTGGTTGGTGACGAGGCCCTCCTCGCCGAGCTGCGTGACCACGTCGCTCAGACCCTGGGACCGATCGCCAAGCCCAAGTCGATCGTGTTCACCGACGATCTGCCCAAGACCCGCTCGGGCAAGATCATGCGCAGGCTTCTCCAGGACATATCGGAGAACCGCCAACTCGGTGACGTCACCACCCTGGCCAACGAGTCCGTCGTGATGGAGATCGCCACCAAGGCCTCCGAATCCGCCGACGATTAGGTGAACAGCACCGCTCCGAACCAGACGGCCGCGATCAAGAGGCCGGTGGCGAGCTCGATGCCGATGGACGTTGCCACGGCCCTCAGGCTGCGCTTGGTGGCCGGCCAGGCCTGCGCCTGTCCCACCCTGAGTCTCTCGCTCACGTAGATGGCCAGCACGAACCCGATCGGGGCACCCACGATCGGGATCGCGAAAAGGCCCACGATGGCGACCGCGGTCGCGATGAGGAGGGTGCGGTTGGGTATCCCGCCCTCGTTCAGGTGGCGTTTCGGCACTGAGTACTTGACGAAGGTCCCGATCCCGCCGATGACGATCGCGGCGATGGCGACCGCCCATGGGCCGGTACCTCCTTTCAGCGCCGCCCAGATCACCACCGCGACCACCTCCATGGCCAGCCCGGGAAGGAAGGGGACGACGATCCCAAAGAGTGAGACGACGATGATCAGGCCGACGGCCAGCTCGCCGAGCTCATCCATCGGCGGATCGTAGGGGGAAGCGGCCCGTCGGACCGTTCAAGCCTGGGCCAGGGCTGCCACCGCGGCGGAAGCGCCGTCGAGCAGCGGCTCGCCGTGCCCGAACAGGGCGACTTCGTAGTCGAATCCGGCCAGCTTGGCCACCTACTCCAGCGAGCGATGGGCGGTCATCCGGGACCTCCATGGAGAGCCGATCTCCAACCTACACGGGAGGGGGATGTGTGTAACTTCCGGCCATGGTTACCAAGATC
>JAICRU010000133.1 GCA_025937235.1 Acidimicrobiia bacterium | reverse complement strand
GGTACGCCGTTTCACCGCCATCATGGGGCCTTCAGGCTCCGGCAAGTCGACCCTGCTCCACACCCTGGCCGGTCTCGACAACCTCGATGAAGGCTCGGCCTACATCGGCGAAGTCGAGCTGGGAGCGCTTGGTGATCGCAAGCTGACGCTGCTGCGCAGGGAGAAGGTCGGCTTCATCTTCCAGGCCTTCAATCTCATCCCCACCCTCACTGCCGAAGAGAACATCGTCCTGCCTCTGGCCATCGCCGGTGTGGACGAGGATCGGGGCTGGTTCGACCACGTGGTCGACATCCTCGGCCTTCGGGACCGGCTGAATCACCGGCCGTCGGAGTTGTCCGGGGGCCAGCAACAGCGGGTCGCCGCCGCCCGCGCCCTGGTTTCAAGACCGGAGATCATCTTCGCGGACGAGCCTTCCGGAAACCTCGACTCCCGCTCGGGTGCCGAACTCCTCGAGTTCATGAGAAGGGCCGTCCGCGAGTTGGGTCAGACCATCGTCATGGTCACCCACGATCCTGTTGCAGCCGTATACGCCGACCGGGTCGTGTTCCTGAGCGACGGCAAGGTGGTGGATGACATGGACCATCCGACGGCCGACAAGGTCATCGACCACATGCGATTCCTGGGGGCGTGACATGTTGAAAACAGCACTACGCAGCCTTCAGGCCAACAAGCTCAGGTTCGGATTGACCGCTCTCTCGGTGGTCATGGGAGTCGCCTTCGTCGCCGGGTCGTTCGTGTTCACGGACACGATCCAGGCGCGTTTCGACACCCTTTTCGACGACGTCTACGCCGGTGTCGACGCCACCGTCAGGATCGACGAGACGGCCACCGTGGAGGCGTCCTTCGATGAGTCTTATCTCACCGAAGTCCGGGCTGTGCCCGGTGTCGACCGGGCCGAGGGCTCGGTCAGTGGATCTGCCCAGATCCTCGATCGCAACGGCGAGACCCTGGGAGGCATCGGCTCACCGACGTTGGGTTTCTCCTGGGTCGCCGACCCCGCTCTCAACGTGGGCCGGATCGGCGATGGCGACGGCCGCGCCCCGGTCGGCCCGGGTGAGGTCGTCATCGACAAGTACACCGCGGAGGCCAACGGATTTGCAGTCGGCGACACCATTCAGGTGCTCACCGAGCAGGGTGTGGGCAGCTATCAGCTGGTCGGCGTGGCCGCCTTCGGGACCGAGGACAACCTCGCCGGGGCCACCATCGCCGCCTTCGACCTCGACGAGGCACAGCGCCTCTTCGGTCTGGAAGGCCGTCTCGACACCATCGACGTGGTAGCCGCAGACGATGTAGCCGAGTCGGAGTTGCTCGCCGACCTTGCCACAGTCATACCTACCGGAACCGAGGTGGTCACCGGTCAGCAGCAGACCCAGGAGCAACTCGACGATGTCACTGCCGGTCTCGGCTTCCTCAACGTCGCCTTGCTCGCATTCGCCGGCATCTCGGTGTTTGTGGGCGCTTTCGTCATCTCCAACACCTTCCGGATCACGGTCGCCCAGCGCATTCGCGAGCTCGGCCTCCTCCGGGCGGTTGGAGCCACCACCAGTCAGGTGAATCGGCTGGTTCTGATCGAGGCGGCGGTTCTAGCTGTGCTGGCGTCGGCGCTCGGCGTCCTCGCGGGCATAGGTGTCGCCGAACTGGTCCGTGTCGGGTTGGATGCGGTCGGCATTGCTCTGCCCAACGGCCCGCTGCGGGTCGAGCCGCGGACCGTGATCGTGGGATTCACTGTCGGCGTTGGTGTCACCCTCGTCGCCGCCATTCTCCCGGCACGACGCGCCGCGTCGGTGTCACCCATGGCGGCGATCGCGGCGGTTGACACCCGGACGCCCCGCAAGTCTTTGCGCAATCGAGCGATCGTCGGCAGTTTGTTGTCCCTCGCTGGAGCGGGCGCTCTGGTTGGCGGATTGACGGTTCAGAATGGTGCATCGCTGGCTCTGGTCGGTGGTGGTGCCGCGGTTGTGTTCTTCGGCATCTCCACCCTGGCGCCGTTGATCGCCGGCCCGGTGGCGAGGGTCATCTCATCTCCGTTCCGGTCGATCACCGGCAAGCTGGCCCGAGAGAACACGGTGCGGGCTCCGCGACGAACCGCCTCGACGGCGTCGGCCCTGATGATCGGGGTGACCCTGGTGGCTCTCGTCTCGGTGTTCGCCGCCTCCATCAAGGTGAGCATCTCCGACACCATGGAGAGTGGCTCCCCGTGGGATCTCAACGTGAACTCTTTTGCCGATCCCCTGTCCACCGAGGTGACTGACACCGCTCTGGCCAACCTTCAAGCCTCGCCGGAGTTCGATGTCGTGTCGCCCGTGACGTTCGGGTGGTACTCCATCGAAGGAGTCGACCTCGACGTCGCTGCGGTCGACCCGGCGACCATCTCCCGGGTGTGGAACGGCGCGCCGAGTATCGACTTCGCCGACATGGGCGACGGGCTGATGGTCCACATCACTGTCATGGAAGACAACGGTTGGGCCGTGGGGGACGTCGTCGATGTGGAATATGTCGCCGGGACAGTGCCCACGGAGATAGTAGGTACGTTCGAGACCTCGCTCCTCGCCAACACGCTGGTATCGCACGAGGTCTACAGCAGAAACGTCGGGCATGGGCCGGCCTCTTTCGCGAGCATCCGGCTCGCCGAAGGAGCGAGTCTGGAGGCGGGGGAGGCAGCGGCGAAAGCCGACCTGGCCGGGTTCCCCACCCTCCAGGTGATGACCCGTTCGGAGAGCATCGAGACTGCAGAGGCTCAAATCGATCAGCTGGTGTCGCTGTTCAGCGGTCTACTCGGGCTGGCCCTGATCATCGCCGTGCTTGGCATCGCCAACACGCTGGCCCTGTCGATCGTGGAGCGCACCCGGGAAATCGGGCTGCTGCGGGCGGTGGGCATGAGCCGCCGTCAGGTGCGGTCGATGGTCCGCATCGAGGCCTCGGTGACGGCTGTTTTCGGCGCCGTGCTCGGTGTGGCGATGGGCACCGGACTGGGCTTTGCCATCGTCCGCTCCCTGGAAAACGACGGTCTGGCTTCGTTCGCCATCCCCTTCGGCCAGCTCGGGGTTTGGGTGGCATTGGCCGCCCTGGCCGGGGTGATCGCAGCCATCGTCCCCGCCCGCAAAGCCTCCCGCCTCGACATCCTGCGAGCGATCTCCTACCAGTAGGGAGCACACAGACCCCCCCGTTCTGTGTCGATTTGCTACGGAAATTCCGTACCAATCGACACAGAAACTGGCTCAAGCCGCCGCGGGGGCGCCGCGACGGTGGGGGTCGGGCCAGGGGGCCGCCGACGGCCATGGACCAGCACGTAGGCGGCGGCGAGGGCGGGAGATCTTCGGCGCCTGGCGCTGGACTTGGTCCTGGCTGGGGTGGCTGTCCCCGGCTTGACAAGAAGACGGGGACACTCCCGAATGGAATTGCCGGGGAAGATCCCTGAGAGGAAACAACGAAGGAGCAACGAATGGTTCACGACTCTTACCCAGCCCGAATGGACATCGACTACCCGGAGAAACTACGAAAGGACGTCCCCGAGCATCCATACTCCGTTGGGTCGCGTAATCGGCGATCAATTGAGGGACACCCCGTCGCACGAACCAGGACTCGATGTCAGCGCGAAGGTCTGACGGGAGAGCCGGATCACGTGCCTCTACGTCGGCGCCCCATCCATCATCGAGAGCGTACCGAGCATCGGGAGCACCCGGACGTGGCATAGTCCCCTGTTGTGAATATCCGCACGTTCGCTGGCATCCTTGCCCTGTTGACAGTCGTCTTCGTAGTACTCAACTTCACTGTTGAAGGTGCAGGCACCATCTTCTTAATCCTGGCGGTGGCCGCGGGCATAGGAGCTGGGTACTACTTCGGTCGTCCTAACCAGGCAGCGTCCACGTAGGCAGAACTCGAAGGTGGACGACCGATCGTCCACCACTCGGGCCGTCGGCGAACAACCATAAGGACCTGGTGCCCCGCGTAATAGATCAGCTCCTTCTAGTCATCTGTGACTACCCGAAGGCAAAAGCGGCTTCCGGGTTGAGCTCCCGATCGCCCCCCCGATTGGTCACCCAAAGGGCCTTAGCGGCTCAATCGCTGGCGCTAGCTTCTGTAGGAGAGCAGTTCGCCTGGCTGGCACCCAAGGAACTCGCATAGGGCCGAGAGAGTGGAGAAACGGATCGCCCGGGCCCGTCCGTTCTTCAGAATGGAGAGGTTGACGATGGTGATGTCCACCGCATCTGCCAGCTCAGTAAGGGTCATCCCTCGGCTCGCCAGCAACTCATCCAAATGCACCACAATGTTGTAATCGGCTTCGGAAGGAGCCATCTCGGCTAGACCGTGGCTTCGACGTCTTCGCGCAGCCCAATGCCATATCGGAAGACTTCTGCGAGGACCAACATGCAGAGTCCGCCGAGGATTGCGCCCAAAGAAATGATTGGGAAGCCGATGACCAAGCCATCAGCTAGCTCAGGGCTGTGCTCGTTCGAGAAGAACCAGTTCGTGAAGAATCCCCCGATGATCACGGCTAGTGGATAGCCGATCAATAAGAGCAGGCCGATCCAACGTAAGCGCCGCACGTTTGTTTGGTGGAACGGGTTGCCCCGTCTGATGGAGGCGGCGACCCTTTGAATCAACCAGAGGACACCGACAACTAAAAGGAAGTCGGCGGCCCTCGACCCGACCAATAGAAGAAACTGGGAAATGGGTGGGTCTGCCATCGTGACGCGGACTGGGAGTAAACCGGCCACCTCCCACCCGTCAGGAAGAGAAACAGGTGGTTCCACCGACACTGTGGTCTCCATCGAAACTTGAAGGTCCCCGTTCGCCGCCTGCACACCGCTAAGGACAAGCCACACCACAGCTGGCAAGATCACCAGCCCTAGGGCGATGCTCGCGATTAGCCATGCACTCCAAGCGCCACGAAAGCCGATGGTTGTTGTCACTCTCAACTCCTCGTCGAACCTATCGAATAACGATAATAACGACTATCGATAACAAGTCAAGACGCGAGAACCCCCTCAGTGCGCAGACACCACTATTGGTCAGCGGAAGTCATGTGCCGGACGACTAGGCTGCCGCCACGCCGTCAGGG
>JAICRU010000138.1 GCA_025937235.1 Acidimicrobiia bacterium | reverse complement strand
ACTTGTTGATCTTGGTGACTCGGCCGGCGCCGACGGTGCGGCCGCCTTCACGGATGGCGAACCGGAGACCCTCATCCATGGCGATGGGGGCGATCAGTTCCACGGTCATCTCCGTGTTATCCCCCGGCATCACCATCTGAGTCCCCTCAGGCAGTTGGATCGCCCCGGTCACATCGGTGGTCCGAAAATAGAACTGAGGCCGATACCCGGGAAAGAACGGGTTATGCCGACCCCCCTCCTCCTTGGTCAACACATACACCTGAGCCTCGAAATCGGTATGCGGAGTGATACTCCCCGGCTTGGCCAGGACCTGACCCCGCTCCACATCATCCTTGCCCACACCACGCAACAAAACCCCAACATTGTCCCCGGCCCGACCCTCATCCAACAGTTTGCGGAACATTTCGATACCGGTAGCCACCGTCTTATGAGTCGGCCGGATCCCCACGATCTCAACCTCCTCATTCACCTTCAAAATCCCCTGCTCCACCCGACCAGTCACCACCGTCCCCCGACCCGTGATCGAAAACACATCCTCGATCGACATCAAAAACGGCTTATCCGTATCCCGATCCGGCTCCGGCACATAATCATCCACCGCAGACATCAACTCCATGATCTGATCAGAAGAACTCTCATCCCCCTCCAGAGCCTTCAACGCCGAACCACGAATCACCGGAACCTCATCCCCGGGAAACTCATACTCGGTCAAAAGATCCCGAACCTCCAGCTCGACCAGATCCAACAACTCCTCATCATCGACCATGTCCACCTTGTTCAAAAAGACCACAATCGAAGGCACCCCCACCTGACGAGCCAACAAGACATGCTCCCGGGTCTGAGGCATCGGACCATCAGCCGCCGACACCACCAGAATCGCCCCATCCACCTGCGCCGCCCCCGTAATCATGTTCTTGATGTAATCAGCATGACCCGGCATATCCACATGCGCATAATGACGAGCCTCAGTCTCATACTCGACATGAGCAATCTGAATCGTGATCCCCCGCTCACGCTCCTCAGGCGCCTTATCGATCATGTCAAACGACGTCATCTGATTCGAACCACCCACCCGCTCCGACAACACCCGAGTAATCGCAGCCGTCAACGTCGTCTTCCCATGATCAATATGACCCATCGTCCCCACATTCACATGAGGCTTCGTACGCTCAAACTTCGCCTTCGCCATTTCCTCTTGGCTCCTCTATCTCTGTCTCTACGGTCTTCTTTTTGACTCCTCAGGAGGGGCCACGCCGGCTCGTCACGATGTCTTCGGCGATCGAGTCGGGAACGTCCTGATAGGAGTGAAACTGCATGGAATAGGTGGCCCGTCCTTGTGTCTTGGAGCGGAGATCCGTGGCATACCCGAACATCTCGGACATCGGGACCTGGGCCCGGATCACCTGGCTGTTGCCCCGTTGGGTCATGCCCTCGACCTTGCCTCTTCGGGAGTTGAGGTCGCCGATCACGTCACCCATGTACTCGTCGGGAGTGGTCACCTCGACCTCCATGATCGGCTCGAGCAGCTTGACCCCCGCCTTGCGGGCGGCCTCCTGCAGGGCCATCGACCCGGCGATCTTGAAGGCCATCTCCGAGGAGTCGACGTCGTGGGACGAACCGTCGACCAGGGTGGCCCGTACGTCGACGAGGGGGTAGCCGGCCACGATGCCCTGGTCGAGCGCGGCCTCGATGCCGTCGTCGACCGACGGGATGTACTCCCGGGGCACCCGCCCTCCCTTGATCAAGTCGACGAACTCGTAGCCACCTCCGGGCCCGGTGGGCTCCAGGTTGATGACGACGTGGGCGTACTGGCCCTTGCCACCGGTCTGCTTGACATGTCGGTACTCGACCTTGTCGATCGCCCTGCGGATGGTCTCCCGGTAGGCGACCTGAGGCTTGCCCACCGTGGCGTCGACCCTGAACTCGCGGAGAAGACGGTCGACGAGGATCTCCAGATGGAGCTCCCCCATTCCCGAGATGATGGTCTGCCCGGTCTCTTCGTCGGTCCGGACCAGGAAGGTCGGGTCTTCTTCGGACAGTCGGTGCAGGGACTCGGACAGCTTCTCGTCGTCGGACTTGGTCTTGGGCTCGATGGCGACCGAGATGACCGGTGCGGGAAACTCCATCGACTCGAGCTGGATCGAGTTGCTCAGCTCGGAGAGAGTGTCACCGGTGGTGGTGTTCTTGAACCCGATTCCGGCGACGATGTCTCCGGTGAAGACATCGTCGATGTCCTCGCGCGAGTTTGCGTGCATCCTCAGGATGCGACCGAGACGCTCGCGCTGACCGGTAGCAGTGTTGAGCACGGTGTCCCCCTTGGCGGCATGACCCGAATAGACCCGGAAGTAGGTCAGCTTGCCGACATGTGGGTCGGACATGATCTTGAAGGCAAGAGCGGAGAAAGGCTCCCCATCTTCGGCGGCACGCTCGATGATCACCTCTTCGTCACCCGGCTTGAAGCCCTTGATCGGGGGAAGGTCGGCCGGGCTGGGGAGATAGGCGACGACGGCGTCGAGCAGCAGCTGGACCCCCTTGTTCTTGAATGCGGAGCCACACAGGACGGGCGTGAAGTCCCGGCCGATGGTGCCGATGCGCACCCCCTCCTGGATCTCCTTCGAGGTCAGGTCGCCATTCTCGAGGTACACCTCGAGTAGCTCTTCCGAGGTCTCGGCCACCGCCTCCAACAGCTTCTCCCGGTACTCGGCCGCCCTCTCGGCGAGCTCGGCCGGGATTTCGGTGGTGTCCCAGTGCTTCCCGTCGTCACCCTTCCAGACATGTGCCTTCATCTCGATCAGGTCGACGACACCGGTGAAGTCGGCCTCCGAGCCGATGGGCAGCTGGAGGACGAGCGGCCGACCGCCGAGCCGGTCGATGATCGACTGGACGTCGAAGTAGAAGTCGGCTCCGGTGCGGTCGAGCTTGTTGATGAAGCAGATCCGGGGGACGCCATATCGGTCGGCCTGACGCCACACCGTCTCCGACTGGGGCTCCACACCGGCCACCCCGTCGAACACGGCGATGGCGCCGTCGAGCACGCGAAGAGCCCGCTCCACCTCGACGGTGAAGTCGACGTGGCCCGGGGTGTCGATGATGTTGATCCAGTGGTCGTGCCAGACGCAGGTGGTTGCGGCGGAGGTGATGGTGATACCGCGCTCCTGTTCCTGCTCCATCCAGTCCATCGTGGCCGCGCCCTCGTGGACCTCACCGATCTTGTAGTTGCGACCGGTGTAATAGAGGATGCGCTCGGTCAAGGTGGTCTTGCCCGCGTCGATATGAGCCATGATCCCGATGTTGCGGGTACGGCTCAGCGGCACCTGGCGCAGATGCGACATGGCAGCGTTTCCGTTGCTCATTTCCTTCTCTATTACTCCGACTCGATATGCGGTTGTGAACGTCCCACGTCCTGCGGTTCGGGGCCGTTTCGGTGTCGGGCCCGCCTGCTGGAACGTTCGGGGGGTATCTCTTGTCAGTTACTCCGTTGGGACCGTCGGGTTACCAGCGGTAGTGGGCGAACGCCTTGTTCGACTCCGCCATCTTGTGAACGTCTTCCTTGCGCTTTATCGCAGCCCCGGTGTAGTTGGACGCATCGAGGATCTCGTTGGCCAGCCGCATCGCCATGGTCGGCTCGCGCCGCTGTCTGGCGAAGTTGACCAGCCATCGAATGGCCAGGGTCTCCTGTCGCCGGACGGAGACCTCGACCGGCACCTGGTAGGAGCTTCCCCCCACCCGGCGAGACCGGACCTCGACCTGAGGGCGGATGTTGTCGACCGCCCGCTTCAGGATCACACTCGGGTCCTGGCTGGTGCGCTGCTCGACGATCTCCAGGGCCCCGTACACGATCTCCCGGGCCGTGTTCTTCTTCCCCTTCCACAAGACCTTGTTGATGACCTTGCTGACGAGGACGCTGCGGAATACCGGGTCCGGCTCGATCTTGCGTTTCTGTGCTGGTGCCCGACGCATCAGGAGACCTTCTTCGATCCATATCGGCTGCGGGCCTGCCGGCGATCGTTCACGCCGGAGGCGTCGAGGGCGCCTCTGATCACCTTGTAGCGGACTCCGGGAAGGTCGCGGACACGGCCACCACGTACCAGCACGATGCTGTGCTCTTGGAGGTTGTGGCCCTCGCCAGGGATGTAAGCGGTCACCTCGACCTGGGAAGAAAGACGGACACGCGCGACTTTGCGAAGCGCCGAGTTCGGCTTCTTCGGGGTGACGGTGTAGACGCGGGTGCAGACGCCGCGCCGCTGCGGGGCGCCGCCGAGTGCCGCGGTCTTCGCCTTCTTCTTCTTTGGCTTCCTGCCCTCGCGGACAAGTTGCTCGATGGTCGGCATGTTGCTCCTACTAGGCCAGGAAACGGTCCCGGGCGCAACCCAAGGAACCGGACCTCCAGTGAAACCTTGCGGTGAAACCTT
>JAICRU010000101.1 GCA_025937235.1 Acidimicrobiia bacterium | reverse complement strand
TCTCACGGGCGGCCTGGGTGTCGGGACGATTGATCCTGATCTTCACGTCCAGCCGGCCTGGCCGGAGGATCGCCGGGTCAATGAGGTCCTCACGGTTGGAGGCGCCGATGACCACCACGTTCTTCAACGATTCCACGCCATCGAGCTCGGACAGGAGCTGGGGCACGATGGTCGACTCGACGTCGGAGCTGATGCCGGTTCCCCTGGTGCGGAACAGAGAATCCATCTCGTCGAAGAAGACGATGACCGGGACGCCCTCGTCGGACTTCTCCTTGGCCCGTTGGAAGATGAGGCGGATCTGCCGCTCGGTCTCACCTACCCACTTGTTGAGCAGCTCGGGGCCCTTGATGTTGAGGAAATAGGAGCGGACATCGGGGCTGCCGGTCTGCTCCGATACCTTCTTGGCCAGACTGTTGGCCACCGCTTTGGCGATCAGCGTCTTGCCACAGCCGGGTGGCCCGTAGAGGAGGATCCCCTTCGGTGGGTCGAGCTCGTATTCCCGGAACAGGTCCTTGTGCATGTAGGGAAGCTCGACGGTGTCGCGGATTTGCTCGATCTGGTCGGCAAGGCCACCGACGTCCTCGTAAGTGATGTCCGGCACCTCCTCGAGGACCAGTTCCTCGACTTCGGGGCGTTCCATCTTCTCCAGGATCAACCCGGTCTTGGTGTCGATCCGCACGTAGTCGCCGGGGCGAAGCTTCACGTCGATCATGGTCTCGGAGCGCTGAAGGACCCTCTCCTCGTCGGCGTGGGCGAAGACGACGACCCTGCCGTCGGTGAGCACCTCCCGCACCCGCAAAACGTCGCCGGCGGGCTCGAAATGGCGGATGTCGATGACGTTGAAGGCTTCGTTGAGCAGCACCTCCTGGCCGACGAGGAGTTTCTTCACCTCGACGTTGGGCTGTGCCGCGACCCGCAGCTTGCGGCTCCCGGTCATGATGTCGACGGTCCCGTCGTCGTTGACCTGGAGGACGGTGCCGAAGTTGTTGGGCGGGGAGGTGAGCTTCTCGACCTCCTCCCGCAGCACACCGAGTTGCTCCCGGGCCTCCTCCAGGACGGCGGAGAGCTTGTCGTTCTGGGTCATGGCCCGGTCGAGGCGCTCCCTCATCCTGGTCAGCTCGTTCTCGAGCTCCTCGACTCGGGCGGGAGCGTCCCGGACTCGACGGCGCAGGACGGCGATCTCCTCCTCGAGGGCAGCGACCACTCCGCGCAGCTGAGTGGCGTCGTCCGCTCTCCGTCCTTCGTCCACGGGCTTCCTCCTGGCCTTGGTCGCCTTGTTTAGCAGTATACGAATCGGTGCCTGTTGTTCCCCGGGTTGTGAACCCGAGGGGCATGACGCCGATCATGCCACCCGATCCCGACAAAAGAGAGCGTCGGCGCGCCTGCAGCTCGACTTGAGAGGCAACGGGTCAGGGCTGAGGTCTCCGGGCCGTCTTCCTCATGAAGACGAGGAAACCGGTGTGCCCGATCATGTTGTGCTCGGGACGGACGGACCGCCCGCTCACGTTCCAGTCGCGCGCCAGGAACTCCTTGACCTCGATCTCGGCGAACACCCCGGTGGCCCGCCCGACCTCGACCAGGGTCTGGACCTGGATCACCGTCGGCAGGTACGCGGCCAGGATCCCCCCGCTGGGCTGGTGGGTGGCGGCAGCCTCGAGCACATGCCATGGCTCGGGCAGGTCGAGGACGATGCGGCCAGGGGCGACGTCCTCCATCTCATCGGCAACGTCCCCGACTCTGAGCTCGACGTTGTCGGGCACCTGGCCGTACCAGCGACCGACAGCTCTACGGGCGTGGGCGGCATGATCCTCTCGCAGCTCGACGCTCACCACACGGCCATCCGGGCCAACTGCCCGGCTCAAGCCGATGGCGAGCGCTCCGGACCCGGAGCCGGCCTCGAGAACCGTCATCCCGGGGCCGATGTCGGCATAGACGAGGATCGGGCCGAGGTCCTTGGGATACACGACCTGGGCGCCCCTCTTCATCTTGAGCACGAAGTCGGCCAGGCGCGGCCGCAACAACAGGAGATAGGCCCCGGTCGATGACATGACCCAGCTGCCGTCCACCTGTCCGATCAAGTCGCGGTGAGCCACCGAGCCCTCGTGATATTGAAAGGTGCGATCAGGGTTGAGGTCCAGCAGGAACTGACGTCCCTTCGAGTCGATCAGGAGGGCAGGATCACCCGCCTCCAGCCTCATGAGAGCAGGGCGAACACCGTGACGCCGAGGCCGAGCACCATGGAGATGACGACCACCCAGATGACGACTCGAACGAACTGCTTATTCTGCATGGGACTGATAGCTCATCGGTGGAGGGCAACGGTAGACAGATGGATTGGCTCTTACGTCTCTTCGGGATACGGGACCTGACGGCGGCCAGCGTCGACCGAACCCTGCGCGGGATACGCACGGGCGATCAGCGCCAGCTCTACACCGGTCTGACCCTGGCGGCCCTGGCCTATATGAGGAGGACACGCCCTCGGCGCGCGCTCATCTTCCGGAGAAGCCTCCCCGAAGGCTCCGCCCTGGTCATCCATCACAAACGGCGCGGCGACCCGAAGATCGAGGTGATCAGGCCCCCCCGCTGACATTCTGTGAGTGTTTTCTTTCAGGGCACGAAAAGAAATCCTCACAGAAAATCTGTCAGTGGGAGCCGGCACTGTCGCCGGGATGGACTGGAAAGAAGGGAGCTTGCGGGGAGCGGCGCGGGGTAGGTATGGGTTTCTCGATCGTGCAACGGTTCTAGGCCTCGGGCTGTCGGACGCAACCGTCACCAGGCGGATTCGAGATGGTGCGCTAGAGCGGTCGGCAGCCGGGGTGTATCAATTCGACGCGACCGAGCCGTCCTGGGAAGCTCGGGTGTTCCGGGCGATCCTGTCGGCCGGCCCCGATGCCCTCGCATCGCACCGAACGGCGGGAGCGTTGTGGGGGCTCGACGGAGTCAACAGAAACGTCATCGAGGTGACGGTCCCCTACACCGAAGGCCCGGTGCCGATGGGGTTCCTGGTTCACCGCACCCGACGCGTCCTCCAGGGAGTGGCCATCGACTCGATACCGGTGACTTCCATCGAGCGCACGGTGCTCGATCTTTCCGCAGTCCTTCCTGACTCGATCTTGGAGAAGGCACTGATGAGTGCCCTCCGGGAGAACCTGACCACTGCGGACCGAATCGCTGCCGTGATCACCGAGCAAGGGGGCCGCGGTGTACGGGGAACGAAAAAGGTTCGGCGTGTTCTGGCACGGGTGGGCGACGGTGTCCCCGGAAGTCCCAGCGAGGTCGACGTGCGCCGCCTGATCCGTGCTGCCCCCATCCCGAGCCCCGAGTGCCAGCTTCAGATCGAGCTGCCGGGCGGAGGCAATGCCTACCCGGACTTCGCCTGGCCGGACCGCTTGAAGATCGTGGAGATCGATGGGCTCGAGGCGCATCACTCGGGCGACGCGCTGCACAACGACCTGAGACGTCAGAACATGCTCTTGGATCTCGGTTGGCAGATCCGTCGCTTCAGCGCTCGGGCGGTCCGCCGCGATCCCAACGGGGTGATCACCGAAATCGTACGTTTCATCAAGGAGTGACCGGATTACCCCTTGAGCCCGGCTGTGGCTTGCATTTCTGTGAGTGTTTTCTTTCAGGGCACGAAAAGAAATCCTCACAGAACGGTTCAAACCCGGTAGACCTCGACCAGAGTCCTGTTCCTGGCTCCGCGACGGCGCCCGAAGACGAAGGCGAGGACGATGAGGATCGCCACCACCACGCCGGCGACGACAGCCGTGTCACGCGCCGACCCCGTCGCCTGATTGACCGCCGAGACGATCTCGTTGGCCTTCGCCTCGATGTCTTGCCTAGTGATTGTCACGGTTCATCCTCCAACCGACGATTGCCGCTCCACCGGCGGCGACGAGTGAGGTGATGAATCGCGCCAGCACGACCCACCAGGCTCCGGAGGGGAGCCACATCTTCAACGCGCTGTATACGGCCAGGACCATGAAGAAGGCCCCGAAGGCGATGGCCATCGCCCCCCCGAGGCCCTTTCCGGCCTGACGACCGAGTTGTTTGGCCGGCTCGAGTGTCTCCTGACGCAGGTACTCCCGCGACATGTCGATCAGCTCGTTCGTCAGTTGCGGGATCTCACGAGGGTCGGCCATCGGAGTGCAGGCTAACAACGCCTGGACAGGCCCGAACAGGCCGGTATGGTGCACCGCCAGTGAAGTTCTTCCGGTCGCTGACCTCACTGGGGCCCAGGTACCTGGCCCTATGGGTGGGCCAGGCGGTCAGCCATTTTGGGACATACGTCGCCTGGGTCACCCTCCCCTTCCTTGTCCTGGACATCCAGCAGAAGAGCGGGATCGAGTCGACTCTCGACTTCGCCATCACCTATGCCCTGGAAACTGCCCCGGCCCTGCTGCTTGGCCTGTTCGTCGGGGTCTTCATCGACAGGTGGCCGCTGCGACCGGTGATGGTGGCGACCGACCTGCTACGGGCATCGGCGTTCTTCTACCTGGCCGCCTCATACGGCTCGTACGGGACCGGCACCGTGTTCCTCATGGCGTTCCTGGTCGGATCGTTCACCACTTTCTTCGACGGTGCGTTGTTCGCCCTCATCCCCTCCTTGGTCCCGAGAAAGCGGCTGGCCGACGCCAATAGCTTCGTGGCAGCCAGCCAGCAGGCAAACTTCGCGATAGGTGCCCTCGCCGGCGGTCTCTTCGCCTTCGTCTCCGGTGGTCCCGCCCTCGGTCTCTACGTCAACGGCCTGAGCTTCGTCGTGTCCGCCCTCTTCCTGATCGGAGTCGGGCGGGTCGTTCACCACCGCAGCCCGTTGGACGCCCGATCGTCCTTCTTCACCGAAGCCATGGACGGTTTGCGCTACATCTGGGCTGAGCCCCGGCTTCGGATCACGACGATCGCCGCCGCGGTGCCCAACTTCGTCATGGGCTTCATCGAGGCGACCCACGTCCTCCTCTTCTACGTGATCCTCGCTGCCTCCAACACCGCGCAGATCGGGATCCTGGTAGCTGCCATGGGCATCGGTGGGATCGTCGGAGCCCTGGTGGCCCCGGCAGTGATCCGCACAGTCGGGTTGGGTCGCACCATGACCTTCGGCATGCTGGTGACGGGGGTCTTGCTCTTTGTCGTCCTCTTCACCACATACGGCGTGCTCGCCCTTGCCTTGAACGTGGGTTGGATGATCGGTGTCTCGCTGATCAACGTGTCGCTGGCCACCATCAGACAGCACTATGCCGACGACAACATGCTGGGCAGAGTGGTCACCGTGAGCAGGGCCATAGGGTGGGCCACCCTCCCCATCGGGGCCCTCATCGGCGGTTGGCTGGGGTCTTCGGAGGAATCCCTGCCCTCGGTCGCCCGCATATTCACCGCTGTGCTGGTGATGACCGCCTTATGGTTGGTGACGACAGTGGTTTGGAAGGACACCTTCGGCCCCAACTTCGAGGGCAGACACAGCCGACCTGAGGGCAGCCCGGCGGAGGCGGCATGAGCGATCACACCGCCCTTCACCCGAGCATGGCCGAATTGGAGGCTGGGTTGCCGGCTCTGGAACTCAGCCCGCAGGACCCCGGGACGATCGAGATGATCGTGGTCCGGCCCAGCGAGGACGAGCGGCTCACTCCGGCCACCGTCGAGATCAGCGCCGAATCGGGTGTGCACGGCGACCACTGGTCGAGTGGTAAATACCGCGAATACCGCGACACACAGATTGCGATCATCAACTCCCGCCTCCTGGATCTCGTCTCCGGTGGCAGGGATCGGTGGGCGCTGGCCGGGGACAACATCGTCGCCGACCTCGACCTGAGTCGGGTCAACCTGATGCCGGGGCAAAGACTGGAGATGGGTTCTGCGGTGGTCGAGATCACGGACACCCCCCACGAGGGCTGCGCCAAGTTCGCGGCCAGATTCGGCGCCCAGGCGCTCCGCTTCGTCAACGTCGGCCAGGGCAAGGAGATGCGGCTGCGCGGGATCTATGCCCGGGTCGTCCAGGATGGCGCCATCTCCGTCGGAGATCCCATCGGCAAGCTCTGAGACACGGTCAGCCTCCGGTTTGCGACTGCACCCGGATCGTCTCGACATCGTCCGTGATCTCGAGCTCCCAGGTCTGGTCATCGAGATCCCACGTCGCGTCGGTCTCGGTACCGGCCAGCTCGGAGTGAGGCTTTCCGAAAGTCCCGGTGACTGTGATGAACGCATCGAGACATGCCTGCGATCCGGGTTGGAGGAGATGACAGAGGTGGATGAACAGACCACTCGACGCCGCGTCGTGGAGCGAGCCTCGGGCGAAGACGGCGTGCACGGACCCGTCAATAGGGTCGTAAGCGCCGGCGAGCACGGCAGGACCTTCGAAGCGGTACAAGAAGCTGTCCAGCCGGCCCGGTTCGGGTGCGGTCACGATTCCTCCCTCTATCAAGGGAGGGTCACTTACCTCGTTCCATCGCTCGGTGAGGTCGACCAGTTTCACACCGAGCGAATCTGCTGCCGGCGCTGACGAGACGGCCTGGGCGGTGGATGGATTCGCCCGGACCGAGCCGGTCGTATCGTCGCCAGCTGCCAGGACCACCCCTGCCACCAGGACCACAGCGGCGCCCACTCCGGCGACCCGATAGATCGACGGGATCTGGGCGAGGAGCACGTCCCATCGGGCGGGAGCCTCCGGCTCTGGCTCCGACTCTTCCTGGAGGTCGACAGGCTGCTCTGTTTCGCCCCATTCTTCGGCGGGGGCATCGATCAGCTCGGTCTTGACCATGTCGTATTCCCTTTGCGTGATCTTGCCTTCGTCCAACATCACGGCGAGATCCCGCAGGTCATCGAGTCGGCTGCTCACGGTGCTCCAATCGGAGATCGGATCTGTTATCGGCATTTCGGCGCCGCGCAATAGTTCGGACTAGTGCGGCGCACTCGCTGGAGAATGACGCATCCTCGGCCTTGGAGAACGCTTCGACCGCGCTTCAATGCTGGATGGATGGGGAGGAGAGCGGCGTTCCTCGGGCTGGTGGGGTTCCTGGTGCTGGTCCTCGTCGCCTCCCTGGCCCTGGCCAGCACTCACGACGGCTGCCGGATGATCATGGCCCGGGTCGTGTGCGAGCCGGGGAGAACCCTGGTGGTGCCCCCGGTCTGAGCCAAGGGCCGGCTACATCCAACCCGCCGGTACCCTCGTGCCTTGGACCATGACCGATCAGGAGGTCCGCATGCCCGACTCAGAGTTAGTCAGTGTCCGTTACATGGTCGATGACGTGGACCAGTCGATCGCCTTCTACACCGAGGTCCTCGGATTCGAGATCCTGACCAACTTCGCCCCAGCCTTCGCAGACCTCCGGCGGGGCAACCTTCGGTTGCTTCTTGCCGGGCCAACCAGCTCGGCCGGGCGTCCGATGCAAGACGGTGCCAAGCCCGGCCCGGGTGGCTGGAACCGGATCCACTTCATCGTCGACGACCTGGATGCCGAAGTCGCCCGGCTCCGTGAGGCCGGCGGAGACTTTCGCAACGACATCGTCGAGGGACCAGGGGGAAGACAGATCCTTCTCGAGGACCCCTCAGGCAATTTCGTCGAGCTCTTCGAGCCGGCCGAGCGCTGAGCCAGGTGAAGGGACGCGCACTCGGGTTTGCAGACTTCGCAGAGAGGTGACTGGAACCCCGGGTCGGGGTGTTCGCCAGTGTCGGAGAGAGGACTCGAACCTCCACGGGCTTAATCGCCCACCAGGCCCTCAACCTGGCGCGTCTACCAATTCCGCCACTCCGACTGAAGCCGGTCGAGTCTACGCCGGTCAGCTGTTCAAGAGGAAGGTCAGCACAAAGGTGCTGATGGCAAAGGTGATCCCCACGACCACGGTGAGTCGGTCGAGGTTCCGCTCGACGATCGTGCTCCCGCCCAGGCTCGAGGTCGACATCCCACCGCCGAACACATCGGAGAGCCCCCCACCCTTACCCGAGTGGAGGAGCACCAGGGCCACGACGGCCAGGGAGAGCAGGATGTGGACGACGATTGCGATTGCTTCGACGACAGCCATTGCCTTGTTGAGGTAGGGATACCGCGCCGTCTCCGGGCGGTCGCCTGATTCTACCAGGGACCGGCGGCTTCACTATCCGGCTTGACGGGCGACAGCCTCGGCCGCGGCCGCAGCCGCCTCGGTATCACCGAGATAGCGACTGGAGATAGGCCGAAAGGAATCATCCAGCTCATAGACCAGGGGAAGCCCGGTGGGGATGTTCAACTCCACGATCGCCTCGTCGGTCAGCCCATCGAGATGTTTGACCAGGGCCCGGATCGAGTTCCCATGGGCCACCACGAGCGGGAGACGGCCGGCGAGCAGGTCGTGGACCACGACATCATGCCAGTAGGGCAGCATTCGGACGACGACGTCTTTCAGGCACTCGGTGGCGGGGAGGAGATCGGGCGGCAGGTCCCGATAACGGGGATCGTGGTGCGGGTGCCGCTCGTCATCCTCATCCAGGGGAGGGGGCGGGATGTCGTAGCTGCGCCGCCACAACAGGACCTGCTCGGCACCGTGGCGGTCGGCCGTCTCCTTCTTGTTCAGACCTTGCAGGTCTCCATAGTGCCGCTCGTTGAGGCGCCACGACCTGCGCACCGGGAGATACTGACGGCCCATCACCTTGAGGGCGCTCTCGGCGGTGTCGAT
>JAICRU010000043.1 GCA_025937235.1 Acidimicrobiia bacterium | reverse complement strand
TTCGCAACGAGGGGGTCACGGGTTCAAATCCCGTCAGCTCCACCGAACTCGCCTTGCACCAGTTGGACAGACAATCATTCAACATTCCACACCACGAGGCCGTGTAGGAACCCTTTTGCGACAGCGACTCCACAGCGGTCGCTGCGAATCAGCACCTCGCACCTTTGCGAGGTGCTCTCGAGATTCGCAGCCGCCCTGCAAAGCCGCGGTTGTCTCCCTCTTGCTTGGGTGGGGCCGCCGGAAATGAGCTAGCACGTGGACGAACCGACAAGTAGTGCATCCGGCTATCCGTTTAGGTAGGACTCGCCGAGGGGAGTGGTTCCTGCTGCTTGGGCGACGGCCTCGTCGACCTGGTGGAAGTCGATTAGCTCTTCGCGGCCGCCTCCGCCGGAGACGCCGAACACCAGGACGGGACCGACGCCGCGGGCGTAGAGCTTGTATTCGAGCACGTCGGGTTCGATGGTGATGGTGTCTTTGGTGAGGATGGCGTCTTTGTAATGACCGGCCGGGACTTCGGCTTGCTCTTCGATACTCAGGACTTCGCCGTGGTCCTCGGCCTCTCCCTGGTAGTAC
Source organism: Acidimicrobiia bacterium (assembly GCA_025937235.1). Classification (GTDB taxonomy): domain Bacteria; phylum Actinomycetota; class Acidimicrobiia; order Spongiisociales; family ZC4RG35; genus JARDZU01. The sequence goes on along the minus strand of JAICRU010000043.1, from coordinate 25,141 downwards.
TCCTGGCGGTATCGCATCCCATCGGCCGGTTCCGCCGGCATGAGGATGCCGGGTAGCGCCCCGTCGACGCCCGCTTCGAACGATCCTGCGGTGCTAGCGATGTCACCGTCCTCGAACTCGGCGGTGTCCTCCCCGAGATACCAGATCGCTCCCGTGGAGTCCTGGGCGTACCAGTCGACCGTGTCTTCGATCAGCTCCCCGTCCTGGGTGACCGTGTCTCGTACCACCCGGGCTGTGACCCCGTTGGCTATCTCCTTGGTCGCTGTGGTGACGGTGACCACGACCTCCAGCTCTTTGCCGTCTTCGTCGATTTCTCGATAGACCCACTGCGATCCGGGTTCGATCGGCCAGTAGGGGTTGTCGATCGTGAGCGTGAACTCGGCGGGGTCGAGATCGACTGACTCGCCCCCTTGCGGCAGGCCGTAGGCCGAACCCGCATCGGTCGAAGTGCTTGTCGATGTTTCCGACTCGTCGCTGTCATTGGTTGGACTTGGGGTGCAGGAGATCATGATGAGCCCGACGGCCATGATGAAGGCTGCGGTTCGGCTGGGTTGGCGCGTGTCTCTCATCCCCTCAAGTCTCAAGCCGCATCCTGACTTCCAGCTGAACCCAAGACAGGTGCGACCGTGCTCGCATCCTTGGGGGGAACCCATGCGGGGGCCAGTTCGTCAGGTCCGGTTCAGGCTGGGTTCAGCTCGCGGTGGTAGCAATGGAGGGGTGAAGGTTCTGTTGGTCGAGGATGACAAGAGGATTTCGTCGCTGGTCAAGCGGGGACTTGAGGCCGAGAATTTCACGGTGGATGTTGCTCTGGACGGGAACGAGGGTCTGTGGTTGGCGACAGAGGGGTCCTATGACGTGATCGTTCTCGACATCATGTTGCCGGGCCGCAATGGCTATCAGATCTGTGCTTCTCTCCGAGAAGCAGGCGACTGGACCCCGGTTCTCATGCTCACCGCCAAGGACGGTGAGTTCGACGAGGTTGAGGCTCTGGACACTGGAGCCGACGACTATCTGACCAAACCGTTCTCGTTTGTGGTGCTGGTGGCCCGCATCCGTGCTCTCCTGCGGCGGTCGTCGGGGAGGGATCCGGTTTCGCTCGAAGCCGGGGATCTACGCTTGGACCCCGCCCAGCGCCGAGTGTGGCGTGGTGATATGGAGGTGGGATTGACGGCACGGCAATTCGACGTGTTGGAGTTCCTGATGCGACGACAAGACCAGGTCGTCTCCAAGTTGGAGGTCGTGAACGGTGTGTGGGAGTTTGGGTTCGAGGGTGACCCCAACATCGTCGAGGTGTACATCAGTCGCCTTCGGACCCGGATCGACGAACCCTTCGACCGTCGTGCCATCGAGACCGTGCGTGGTGCTGGATACCGTCTGCGGGCTGACGGCGGATGATGTCGCTGCGGCGGGGGATCCGCTTCAGGGTGACCGCGGTCGCTGTGGGTGTCCTGACCCTGATCCTGGCATTGGGCGGTGTGATCCTGGTTGCTTTCCAACGTTCTTCTCTGACCACGACGATCGACCAGGCTCTGACGCAGAGGGCCGACGACCTGACCGCTCTGGTCACGAGTGACGCCGACCTCGATGGTTCGTTCCCGGCTGGGGCCGGTGAAGGCTTCGCGCAATTGGTCGCGGCGGACGGAACAGTGCTGGCCTCGACACCCAACCTCATGGGTGCGGACCCGTTGTCCGTCGAGTTTCCGGTTGAAGATTCAGATCTGATTCGTACGATCTCGAGTCTCGGAGGAGACGACGACGCGTTTCGGGTGTTGACCCGACCAGTAGGGGAGGACGCTCTCCTTCACGTAGGGGCCGAGTTCGAAGTGGTGGCTGAGGCGGCGGAATCCCTGGTCGGCCTCCTCGCAGTTGTCCTCCCGCTTGTGATCCTGGCTTCGGCTGGGCTGATCTGGTGGCTAGTGGGCAAGACACTCAGCCCCGTCGAGGAGATCCGTTCTGAGGTCGCCGAGATCGAATCCAGCGAGCTCCAGCGACGGGTACCCGAGCCGGGAACCGGCGACGAGATCGACCGTCTCGCACTAACCATGAACGAGATGCTTTCCCGTCTCGAAAGCTCCATTGAGAGACAGAAGGGATTCGTGGCTGACGCATCTCACGAGCTGCGCAGCCCACTGACCCGCATTCGTACCGCCTTGGAACTGGAAGGCCGCAGGGGGAACCCGGTCACGGCGGGCGATAAGCAGGATCTGCTTGAAGACGTGATCGAGATGCAGCGGCTCGTCGAGGACCTCCTATATCTGGCCCGTGCCGACGAGGGCGCGGCCGAGCCCGTCCTTCAAGCCTTGGATCTCGACGATCTGGTGATCACTGAAGCCCAGAGGATCAGAGTAAGCAACCGGGTGCAGGTGGATCTGGCTGGTGTCTCGGGCGCCCATGTGAATGCTGATCCTGTTCAGCTCCGCCGGGCGGTCCGCAATCTCTTGGAGAACGCGCAACGCCACGCCACACATCACGTAGCCGTCTCGCTGATCGAGGAAACAGACGAAGCTGTGCTCACGGTCGCAGATGACGGACCCGGAATCCCCGAATCCGACTCCGAGCGAATCTTCGAACGGTTCACCCGTCTCGACGAATCCCGGACGGCGGAGACAGGGGGCTCCGGTCTCGGACTGGCGATCGCACTTCAAATCGTCCACAACCACGGCGGCAGGCTGAGACTGGCCCCTTCACAAGCCCCTGGAGCATCTTTCGAACTACGTCTTCCACTCTCCCAATAGGGGTGGAAAGGTCAGGAAGTCGGAGTCAGGCTGGAGTCAGCGTGAATCTGGGACGATGGGGCCTACAGAACCAAATCCGTTCCAGTTGAGAGGACCAACCGTGAAACCAAGGAGGAAGACATTCATGGCCGCCGCAGCGGTCGTCACCCTGGCCGCATTCGGCGGAGTCGCCCTGGCCGGCGGTGACGAAAGCGCCGAGGACACAGCCGAAGGAACAGACGTAGCCATCACCGGAGACGCAATCGACGCCGCTTCCCAGGCTGCACTCGACCACCTGGGAGGAGGTCAGGTCACCGACACTGAAGTCGGAGACGAAGAGAGCTACTACGAGGTTGAAGTCACACGCGACGACGGAAGCCAGGTCGACGTCCAACTCGATGAGGACTTCAACGTCGTCGGCGACGAACAAGATGACGAAACCGAAGAGAACGACGCCGAAGACGCGGCAGATCGCACAGAGGCCAATGCCGACGAGGATGAAGGCGCCGAAGACGCCGCCGAGGACCAGAGTGAAGGCCCCGACGTCGCCATCACCGGCGACCCGCTGACCAAGGCGTCCGCCAAGGCACTCGAAGTGGTGCAACAGGAGCTAGGTCAGAGCGGCAGGGTCAGCGCCACAGAAGTTGGAGACGAGGAAAGCTACTACGAGGTGGAAGTCACCCTCGACGACGGAAGCCAGGTCGACGTCCAACTCGACGAGACCTTCAACTTCGTCGGCCTCGATTGATCGGAACCCGATTCCACGTCCCAGCCCGCCGACCCGGCGGGCTGTGGTCGCTTCGTGCAGAGATCACCAAATGGGCGACCCAAGTTTCTGCAGTTGATCATCGTGGTCGTCATGACCCTGCCACGCCTCCCTGCCCTCTCGTATGGCCAGATAGGCGATGATGCACGGCTCGGTTATTGGGTCGGCCCACGACCAGCCGAGTGTCGAGTTGAGGAGCCCTCCGAGGAGGATCGCCGCCAGCCAGGCCAGAGAAACGTCTCCGCGGAGTCGGCTAGCAGCGTCTGGCTTCCCATCCGCAGGATGGTCTGCCAGTTGAACGAGGCAAGTGTCGGCACGACAGCTAGCGAGACGGCAGCCAAGACGACGCCGACCGTGGAAGCCTCCGGCACCTCCCCGGCGATGAGAGTTTTGCCGCCTCGAAGGAGACGTAGGCGGCGAGGACGAAGAAGGTGACGGCGATCGATTTCATCCCGCCGCTCACGCTCTCGAGGAGCGTCCACAAGCAGGAGCAGTCCTCCATTGGTGGCGCGGCAGCTCGGCGACGACCGAAAGAGCGGTCAAGCTCGGCTGCTTCTTCTCCATCAACGCTGCCGAGCTGCGGCGGCCGGCAGTCATCGCACGGGTCCGGTGGGATCGGCTGCTTCCGGAGACAGAGCATCCCGTAGGGATGTGCCTGTGGGAAACCTCGCCACGCTTGTCGAGTCGACCTCGACCCGCCAGCCTGTTCCGCGATCGGATGCAGGTGATGCTGAGAGCCGCTCCCGGCCCACACTCGACGATGGCCAGTACATCGTCGCCGTAGCCTGGCTATCTTCGACGCGATGGGCCCTCCCATCCTGGAGGTCATGACGAATCGGAGGGAGGAGCGCTCCTCTCCCCTTGGCGCTCCTTCTGACCGACACGCGGCTTGAGCGGGCCTCCGCCGCGGCGAGGATCCCATTCAGGGCTTGACCTCACCCGGCAATCAGCGAAAATTGTAAGTCTTCCCACGCCTAGCCGGGAAGGCGAGACAATCACCCAAGCGCCTCAGGCCCGTACCCCGGTCGGAGGCGCTTCTCGCGTAGGTAATCGCTGAATCGGAGCCTTGGGTTACTCGGCAACATGGACTTCCTCGCCGATATAGCCATGGGCCTGGTCGCGTCCCACTGGGCCTAGGCTGGAGAAACCGTTCGCCACGCCGGGGTGAGTCCGCTTGAGGCTTCGCTTCCCCCAAAGCTCTCAAGCCAGGACTGAACCCGGCGGAGAATTGGGGGGCGTCGAGGTTTCCCCTTGGTGACGATCGGGAAAATGGTCGCTCAATCGAAGCTGCAAGCGTCCAGGGTGCCGGGACGGAGCCTCGATTCAAGGACGACAGAAACCCCCAGGGGGTGAGGACCTGGGGGATTCTGTCTATCCGAAGTTCGGGTAGGTACGGGGTTCAGAACCTGCCCAGCGCTGTCGGTGTACCAGCCAGCCCGGTGGATCCAATCTGCACCAGCCAGGGCCATACGGCGGAGCGCGGAGCCGCAATTGAGATCGCATGCGTCGTTTCCAGCATCGGGTGAGGCAGCAGGTGGTCGCCTGGCAGCGTGCGATGCATTTCGTCATGGGTCGCTCCCCAACGCAGGCCGAGTCGTCGCAGCACAGACCAGACAGGGACAAGACCGAGCAGTGAATCCATGACCTGGCGATGCATGGTTCGATCCTCCCATTCGCCTGATTGGAGCTTGCGGCAAACGTGGAATGACTGCGATAGAGCCGATTGGCCTAAACGCGGGATCCTGTCGCCGTTGGATGCATGGCGATTTGGGGTCGTTGGCCTCCAGCAGCCTGCCGCTCGGCCCCAGGATCGGGTTGAAGTTCACGATGACCACAATCGTCTCAGGAAGGCCGAAGCGTGCTCCATGAGCCAAGCGCGGGGTCTTGTGGTGGGTGAGTCGATGGGCGATCCCGTTGTATCACGCTCATCTCATGCGGCTCTCAGGCGGTGCGAAAGCCGCATAGTCGTCGGGCTTCTTGGGTTTCTAAGGCCCCGTGTACACAGCTTCACTCCTAGGCGGGTGTCGCAGGTTCGAATTCTGCCGAGGGCGTGAATGTGATGTCGCGGGTCATAGCGGACTGATCCTGGGCGCCCCTTAGACATGGACGAGGGATGCGAGCGTGGAGACCACTCAGCGCGCGCAACCTGGTCAGCGTAGGGCTGGGTGGCTAGGGAATGGGGTAGGCCGGTGGTGGGCCTAGCGACGCTCGATGTCAACTATCTGGTCGACGTCAGACTCATCGAACACGTCGGCCGGCTTCTCAACGTCGGCCGGCACCTCTATGCGTTCGATTCCGACCACCAGGACCGTGCCTGATGAGGAAGTTGGCGTATTGGCGGGGTGGGCGACTGTCCGAGCCTCCGACGACCTTGATGAAGTCCGTTTCAGACTGTCGCGTCGGCTGATGTCGTTGATGGCGCGATCTCGCTCTTCGAGCGCCAGCGTTCCTCGGCCCGGGTCCCGTGGAGACGGACTTCGAGCCGGCCGTCGAGACCTCGGAGCCCAATCGGGCCTTGACGGCCACTCTGGGTGGGCTATGAATGTACGTGGGGTTGGGGGGTGTTTTGGGGCAGCATTTCAGGGAGGACAGTCGGGGCGCATCGCTCGTCGAGCTTGCCCTTGCTCTCCCGATCCTCATCATGCTGCTCGTGGGCATGGTGAGCGCCGCCATCGCCTACAACCATCAGCTTGCGCTGACGCACGCCTCGCGTGAAGGTGGCCGCTACGCGGCGACTCTTCCAGTGACCAACTTCGCCTCCATGGAGGAGTGGCTGGGCGAGATCATCACCCAGGTCGTGGACGACGCCACTGGGACGCTTGATCCTGGTGCGGACGGCCGGTGGGTTTGCGTCGCCTACGTGTTTCCGAACGGTTCGGTGGGCACAGACCAAACCGCCAGGCGGATACTCGATGGCGGCACCTTGGGTGGAATCGAGTCTGGTCAGCAGTGCATGACGGATGGGCGACCAGACACGGAGCGTCGAGTTCAGGTGGTGGTTCGAAGGAACAGCGAGTTCACGGTTGTCTTTTTCTCCTCGAACATCACCCTCGATTCGGAAGGGGTAAGCCGATTTGAAGCGGCGCTGGGGACATGAGAAGGATTTCCTCATTTCAAGGCGATCGAGGGGTCAGCTTGGTTCTCATCGCCCTGAGCCTGATGATGCTCGTTGGTGCGGCGGCGTTGGCTGTGGATCTGGCTGCACTTCGTTACGACCTTCGAGCGGAGCAGTTGGCGGCAGACGCTGCGGCCACCGCCGGTGCCATTCAGATAGACCCGGTGTCTGGCAGCGACGCCCAGTCGGGATGTCAGGTGGCATGGCAATACCTCCTCCTCAACCTCGAGGACGAGGGAGGCACCCCGAGTCCCCCGGACTGCTCCACGTTCGCGGGCGTCTGCTCGGGGTCCTTCCGATCGACAACGGCCTCGGCGGGGCCATATGACTTCGTGATCGGACACCCGGTACCTGATGACCACGAATGGATGTCAGAGCAGACGATCAACGATGACATCGATGGTGCGGCCTGCCAACGGTTAGGCGTGTCGATAGAGCGAACCAGGGCATTCACCTTTGGTCGTGTGCTTGGCTTCGATGACACCACCACCACTGCTCGCAGCGTCGCCCGCATAGCCATCAAACCGGGGGAAGGGGAACTGGTTCCACTGTTGCTCCTCGAGCCGATCTCCTGCGATGCGCTGATCGCAAGCGGCCAGGGTGCGATCACCGTCGAGTTTTTCAACGACGTGCCTGGGATCATTGCCGTCGACTCGGATGGTTCCAAGACTTCGAACCCCAACCGATGCGGCAACAACCAGTACACGATCAACGCAAATGACAACAGCCTCAACTGGATACGTGCCCTCCCAGTGCCCGGTTCGGATCCAGTTCCGTCCGCGATTCTCTCTTACGCTCTCTCGGGGGCGGCCGGTGCGGTGCCGGCCCATGCATACGACCCTGCGGACGTCAGCAGCGCAATAACCCCCAACTCCGATCCACCGCAAACCTGGTTCCGCCTTTATCCTCAGCCGACGCCAACCACCCGGCGCATAACACGTGCTCCAATCGACTGGCGCTACAACTGCAAGCTGAGCTACCCGGCCTACCCGCTGGACCTGGCAAGTCCGGGCGTGGGCATACCGATCGATCCCTGCCCCAATACGGCCACGCAGAGTGCCTACATCGACCAACTGCGCTCGCCCGGTCAGTATGGCGGTACCGGCAACCCGACGGGATTCTTCCAACGCTGGACCGACACCTATCCGTGTTCAGTGACAGGACCGATCACAGAGTCGGGAAACTGGTGGATCGACTGTCCGGGGGGCTTCATCGTCCAAGCCGGCGTCGTGACCTTCCAGGATGGCGACTTGGTCTTCGACGGGCCTGTCGATGTGAGGTCGTTCGGAGAGCTTCATGTCAATCCGAGCCCCAGTGCCGACCATATTGTCTTCATCAGATCCGGCGGCCTTATCAAGGGAGCACAGTCGACGCTGACAATGCGCCAGACCTTCGTCTACCTGGCTACCGGTGGCATAGATCTCGGGGGTGGTGCCGGGCCTGACACCCTGATATGGACTGCTCCTCTGGACGGGAACTTCGAGGACCTGGCCCTCTGGGCAGAGGCGCCTCTGGGGTTCAACATCGGGGGTCAGTCCGGCAACTCGCTAGAAGGCACCTTTTTCACGCCTATGGCGATCCCTTTCTCTCTAACCGGTCAGGGCGGCCAGTTCCAGACGCATGCGCAGTTCCTCACTCGACGTCTCGAGGTGAAGGGCCAAGGCGAGGTCAGGATGACTCCTGATCCCGACCGGTCGACCCGAATCCCGATCCGTGGCGTGATGCTCATCCGCTGAGCGAGCGCCATCCCCTTATCACGCCCTGTCACATCTCGTGCGATCTCGTCGAGTGAACGACGATGACCGCGATTCCTGGCTATGAGAGTCACCTTGACCAACCGGGCTTCCCGATTCAGTCAGGTCGCGAGCGACACACCTTGTATAGCAACGTCGACGAAGACGCCGCGGTGGTTCGGTTTGCTCAAGTCTCGCCACGCCTTACGACGCTCGTGCCACAAGCGCACCACAAGACCGCGAATGCGGGCCGTTTGCCCTGGTCTGAGGATTTTGACCGCATGCTTCGCAACGAGGGGTCACGGGTTCAAATCCCGTCAGCTCCACAACTTCATGTATTAATTGGAGAATGTTCGCTGCTCGTTCCCGCCCAAGATGGCGCTCTCGGGTCTCGTGTGCCACAGGCGCCCACAGGATTCACGCCGCGACTGGTCGTCTTTCTTGAGACGAGAGCGTCCCGATGCGGAGGGTCAACAGTGAGTCCCTTGTCAAATATCGTGGGGGCCAATATCCCCCCCGGGGCTGGATGCGAGAGCCGCCATTGGCGAGTCTCTGCGTTTCTTGTGGGAGTCACCACGCAGCGGGCTTGCGGATCATCCCCTGAGCATCGGCCAGAGTCTAGGAGCTGACGTTCGGGGAGAACCGATGCTCGTAGCTCTTAACGTTGTTCCCCGAAGGACCCGTGACCGACACTCGGGCTGATGCGGGTTGACGATCCCCACCCTGACTCCGAGCTCACTCTCGGCGATCCGGATCGGAAATCAGCTCCTCCGCGAGCCTGTGTTGAGTCAAGCACCCGGTGCGCCGACCGTCCGGGTCATACGGACCGATGTCAGGCGAGACATGGGGTAGCACTTGCAGCGCAATCGTGAGGGCCTGCCAACTAGGCAGCGCTCGGAGACTCCATCGGTCAGTGCCGAAGCCAAGCGGGACTCATCGTGTCCGGATGCTCAGGGCTGCCAGATCTTCCGCAACTCGGCGAGGGTCACCACCTCTCCGAAACCCCAGTCCATGACATCCAATGCGTGGTCGTGCCACTCCTCGCGATAACCCCCAACTACGTCTCGTAGGACGACGTTGAAGTAGTCGTGGAAGAACGCTTCACGCACGGTCGACTCGACACAGACGTGCGTGACCACGCCGGCGAAGACCAGCGTCTTGATGCCGTTGCTGCGGAGCACCAAGTCCAGGTCGGTGCCATCGAATCCGCCAAAGCGGTGTTTGGTCACGACAAAGTCGTTCTCGGCGGGTTGGACCTCGCCGTAGAACTCGGAGCCCCAGCTCCCCGGCTCGCAGACCGGGATCTCGTGGTACAGGCCGTTGAGCCGACGCCGGGCCTGGTCTAGGAACACACGGGACAGGAACCTGTTGTCCGGTGTGCTGTACTCACACTTCAGAAAGACGACACGAGCTCCGGCTCGGCGAGCCAGGTCGATGGCCTCGGTGATGTTCTCGTGAATCTCCGCCAAGGCTGCAGGCGACTTGCCGGACTTGTCCAGCGCGCCACCCTCGGCAACGAAGTCATTTTGATAGTCGACGATGATCAGAGCGGTGTGCTCGGGCACGACTTTCTCCGCCAGCGTCATTGCATCGGGGTGCCGTTCTGCGGTCATTGGCTAGCTCCTCTCTGGGGACAACATATCGGTCACGGAATGATGGGAAGCAAGAGATGGCTGGGATGTTCGTCTCCGGTGTGGATGGTGACGCGGCCACCGAACACCGACGGATCGCGGTCGGCGGAAACGTTGTGACGGAATGGGCCTACTCCGGTGAAGGTGACGCCTGATGTGGCAGCCGTGCTGGGTCGGGCAACCGGCTGTGGGGTAGAGCTCGGGAAGACGTAGTCGCGTCCCCTCACCGACAGCCCGATTCGATACCCGGCCGGGATCACGACGCTGGTCGGCCAGATCTCGACGTCCAACTCGTAGACCTCACCAGGAGCAAGGGGTTGGCGCTCGTCATGAGTGTGGAAGGGCCGATACGGCTCGGAGAGGTCGGGATCGAGCTTGCGGTGAGATGCTCTCAGCCATCCATGCCCGACCGGGGTGTGGGGCTCGTTCGCCCCCTTGAAGGTGACCTCGGCCATGTCCGATGTGAAGAGGCGCACCACCAGGAACAGGTCGGCGTCCTCGGTCTCGGAGGAGATGAAGATCTTGCACGCCACCGGTCCGGTGATCTCGGTCTCCTCCTCGAAGGGTGGGGCGAGGAAGGTGACTCCGTCGCCGAACGCCTCGTATTCCAAGGCGGCGGCAGCCGGGCTCTTCTCGGTGAGGGTCAGACCGTCTGCGTCCAGGTAGAACGGGGTCCACTCGGTCCTGGCCAGTGGCCACTCCGACTCGCCTCGAGTTTCGAAGCGATCGCCGGGATGGCGGATGTTCAGCAATACCGGGGGCTGCTCGGCCCACCCCGTTTCCTCACCTCTGAGGAAGTGGCCGAAGAACCGCTTCTGCAGATCCACTCCGTAGGCGGTGTAGAAGTGGGTCCAGTGCTCCAGCCCGTGAATCTCGAGCCACTTCTGCTCGGACCCGGCCCGTACGAACCCATCGACGTTGCCCCGCAAATGGAGACCGGCCCCGCCCCAGTTGCCCGCCGAGAGCAGTGGCACTTGGATCTTGGATGGATCGGGGATCCGTGGCTTCCAGTAGTCGTCGATGAGGGGGTGTTCGAGATGGTCCTGGCCCAGGTCGGTGGCTCTCGATGCGAGCACCTCGTCGATTTCGGTCTCCGGCCCCGCGATGGGATCGCCGGTGAACCGGCTCGACGGCCCTCTGCTTCCCAGCCCGTGCTGACGATCGAGCACCCGGCCCTGATACCAAAGATCGGCGAATGAGCAAAGGATCCCGCCGTGGTAAGCCATGTCGCGGTAGAGATCGGCCGCCCCCTCCCACAGGCACATCGCCGCCAGATGGGGCGGATTCAGCTCGCCGACCTGCCACTGGTTCATGGCGTAATATGAGATGCCGTTCACGCCGACCTTGCCGTTGGACCACTCCTGGGTCCCGGCCCACTCGATGCACTGGTAGAGGTCCTGGGTCTCCCGCGGTGACCAGGGGTCGAGATAGCCCGGGGAGCGACCGGCTCCGCGGGAGTCGACCCGAACGCAGACATATCCGTCGGGGACCCACTTTTCGGGGTCGACCAGCTCCCACGCTTGGAAGCTGTTGGTCGACCCGGCGACGGTGTCAGGGTGTTCGGTGCGCATCCGATCCCACTGATGGGGAGACCCATCGGCGAAGTGATGCCACTTGGCGTAGGGGCCATAGGAGAGGATCACCGGATGCCGATCGTCGTCGTCGGGCGCGTACACGTCGGAGCGGAGCACGACGCCGTCGTCCGCCTCGATCGGGGCATCCCAGGTGATGCGCATCCCCAGCCTGGTCTCGGTTCGCGGGTAGGTCATGGCGTCTGGCATACGAGCAAGAGCCGGAGTCACATCCCCGTCGACAGCTCACGTCGTGACTGCCAGAAGACGACCTTGCGGTCGACCCACTCGATGAAGAGGAAGAGGATGACTCCCATCGCCGCCAGGATGGTGGTGATGGCCCAGACCCGGGGGATCTCCAGCTGGTATGAGTACACATCGAGGAGGTAACCCAGCCCGCTCTCGGCCCCGACGAACTCACCGACGATGGCGCCGACCAAGGCGAGAGTCAGCCCGGTCTTGATCCCGGCGAAGATCAGCGGCAGGGAACTGGGCAGCGACAGCTTGGTGAATATGTGCCATTCGGAGGCGTTCAGCGATCGCATCAGCCGTCTCGCCTGGGGGTCCACGCCGGTGAGGCCGGCCATGGTGTTGATCAGCACCGGGAAGAAGCTGATGGCGATGGCCATGACGATCTTCGACTCGATCCCGAAGCCGAAGATGGTGATGAACACCGGGGCCAGGACCACCTTGGGCAGCCCCTGAAAAGCGACGACGTAGGGGTAGGAGATCGCACGCGCCCGCCGCGAGATGCCGAGCAGGGCGCCCAGGGCGAATCCGAGCGCGGTCCCGACCACGAACCCGATGAGGACCTCCAGGGTGGTGACCCAGAGGTGGCGGTAGAAGAAGCCCTCGCTGAGCGTTGTGATCAGTGCGGAGAAGACGTCGGTAGGCCGGGGCACGATGATGTCGTTGAGGATCTCGTTGAGCACCAGGAGCTCGACGGTCACAACGAAGATGACGGCGAGGATGATGGCTCCGATGGGGCCGATCGACCGTTCCTTCCAGCCTGAGTCCAGACCGCCGGCTTGGACCACCGGCTTGTCCGTCACCGGGTCCTTGGTCGCGGTTCGCTCACTCATCAGAATCTCCTGAAAGAAGTCCTCGTACTTGGGCCACTCGCTCCCCGAACTCGGTCGTAGTCGAGAATGCGAGGCCTCGGGGCTGCGGCTCGTCGATCTCGACCACTCCGACGATTCGGCCGGGTCGAGGGGTGAATACGAAGATCCGATCGCACATCAGCGCCGCCTCGTAGACATTATGGGTCACCAGCACCACCGTCTTGCCGGCGTCGCTGGCGATCCGCATCATCTCCAGGTCGAGGGTCTCCCTGGTCATCTCGTCGAGGGCGCCGAAAGGCTCGTCGAGCAGGAGGATCTCCGGATCGAGGAGCAAGACCCGGGCCAGGGCGACCCGCTGTTGCATTCCGCCGGAGAGCTCCCAGTGGTACTTCTCCGCCCATCCCTCCAGCCCGACCATGGCGATGAGCTCGTGGGCACGGGCCTTCCAGTCCCGGTCGGTCTTCTCCCGTAGCTCTGCGGGGAGCAGGACGTTGGCCAGCACCGTCCTCCATGGGAATAGCAGTGCCTGCTGGAACATCAGGCCCACTTCTGCCCGGGGACGGGGTGGTTGGCCGTCGATCGTCACCTCACCTGAAGTCGGCGAGATGAGCCCGGCGAGGATCTCGAGGAGGGTGCTCTTACCGCAACCGCTCGGCCCGAGGAATGCCACTATCTCGCCGGGACGGACATCGATGCTGATGTCGGCCAGGGCCTCGATCGGCGCGCTGGCGCTCTGGTACACCTTCGACAGCCCTCGAGTCTCGATGATCGATGCACCCGTCGCGGGCAGGACATCGGTTCGCGGTCGCGGCTCTGTCATGGGTCAGGGCTCATCGATTCTGCTTCCTCGTTGCAGCGCCATGGCCCATTATGCCGACTGGAGCCATCGATGGCTCCGGCCCGTTCAACACGACGCGAAGCCGTTGGCATCTTCCTCCACCGCTGCGGTGTCGAAGTCGTTCGCCTCCTCGAGCAGTTCGTCGGTGACAATCTCGTCGAGATCGACGTCGGGTCGCGCGGCGCCGACGAAGTCGAAGTAACTGCCCCAGCTGTCCGCACTCTGGAAGCCCATCAGCTGGCCCTCTGGCGCCCAGGTGATCGGGAGGGTCGCCTCGAAGATCAGCGCGCCGGTTTCTTCGGCGAACTGCTCCGGTGCCACCTCCTTGAGCACACAGAGGCTGGCGTCGGGGTTGACCTGGGCCCAGTAGGAGCCTTTGGTCGAGGCCCGCAGGAAGCCGACGACGGCGTCTCTCTGACTCTCGAGCAGCTCCTGGCGGACGACGATGCCGGAAGCCGGCAGCTCGAGCAGTTCCTCGGGCAAGATGTAACGGAGCTCGATGCCCTGGACCTGGAGGGCGATGACGTCGTTGATCGAGCCGCCGAAGGCATCCACCTCACCCTCCTCCAACGCCCGCACGGTGAGGGCCGTTGCCTCTCCGATCGGGACCAGATCGACGTCGGTGTCAGGATCGAGACCCGCCGACTGCACCACGCCGCGCACGATGGGGACCTCCCCGCCGGCCAGGTCGGTGATCCCGATGGTCTTCCCCTCGAGATCCGCCGCGGTCTCGATGTCGCTGTCCACCGGGACCGCTATGTAGAAGATGCTCCCGTAGACGTAGTTCCACACCGCCCGCAGGTCAGTGTTGCCCTGTTCGATCGCCTCGACCGTCGGGCCCACCGGGATGTTGGCGATGTCGCCGTTCCCTCCAAGGAGCTGGGTGACGACTTCGCCTCCTCCGTCGAGGAACTGAAATTCGACCTCGAGCCCCTCATCGGTGTAGTAGCCGGCGTGCTCGGCGACGCGGAAGCCATGGAGGATCGGACTGTTCACCGGGAACATGACCCGGAGGCTGGTGGGCTCACCTGTCGTTGTGGTGGCCTCCTCGCCTGGTGTGGTGGTGCCGCCACCGGCAACAGTGGTGTCGCCGCCGCCTTCTCCGTCGCCACAGGCGGCCAGGGACATTGCGAGCACCAGGGAAATCGAAAGCCACGTTCTGGTTCGGCGTCTCCGCATTTTTCAGCTCCTCCTCGTCGACGGGCCTGGCCCAACCGCCATTCGGTTTCGAGCTTTGCCCGGCGCGGGCCGGACTATACGCTGTGTTTTGACTGATGACTTCACGGTTCTACCCAGTGAAACTGGGCTTTGCCTTCCCTCCCCGGCTTCGCCGGAGGTGGCCCGGAGGGCCGGAGGGGGCGTTTCCTCCCCCGGAGGGGGGCGTACTTCTGCGGCGGTGCCTCTTGACAGTCCCGGCCGGAGCGGGTTCTAGGGTTCGCCGATGAGCACAGGTCCCGATCTCGATGCGCCGGGTGTGGTCTGGGATGTCCACGCCCACTATCTGCCCGAATCTGCGATATCGCTGATGGGTCGTGGTCAGGTCCAGGTCACGACCGACACGGTCAACGGCATACCGGAATCGATCACGGTGAACGGGATCGCCGTCGGCGCCACCGTGCAACAGCTCTCCGACATCGAATCGATCGTGGCCACAACCGACCGCGAGGGACTGGACCGTCGGGTCCTCTCGCCACCGCCGTTCACCTATCGGTACTGGGACAACACTGAGCAGTCCCTGGAGCTTGCCCGCGTCCTCAACGAGGCCACGGCCGCTGTCGTGGAGGCTCGTCCGGATCGTTTCGTGGGGCTGGCCACGGTGCCCCTCCAGGACACCGAGGCCGCGATCGGGGAGCTGAGGAGGGCCCGTGACGAGTTGGGCCTGGTGGGCATCACCTTGGGCACCAACGTTGCTGGGGAGAATGTCAGTGACGAGGTGAGGGTCCCTTTCCTCGCCGAGATCGCCGAGAGTGGGATGCCATTGCTGATCCACCCCGACTTCGTCCCCAACCCCCGGCTCGCCGGCTACTACCTGATCAACGTGATCGGGATGCCGGTGGACTCTGCGATAACCATGGCCAACATGATCTTCTCGGGTCTCTTCGACCAGCTCCCCGAGCTCCGGGTGTGCTTCATGCACGGAGGAGGCATTGCTCCCTATCTGTTCGGCCGTTGGGACAAGGCCTGGCAGGTTCGTCCCGAGGCCAGGCTCGACATTGCTCGCAAGCCGACCGACTACCTGGACAACATCTATTGCGACACGCTCACCCACTCCCCGCAGACCGTCTCCTATCTGGTCGACGTGATGGGGGAGAGGAATGTGGTGCTCGGGACCGATCTTCCCTTCGATGTCGAGGATGACGACCCGCGGGGTCACGTCCGCAAGGCCTCGAGACTGACCGATGATCAGATCGAAGTCATCGAGACGGTGAGCCCGGTCCGCTGGCTCACCGGGAAGGACCAGCTGTGAGGTACCACCGGTTCGAGGACTTGGAGGAGTACCTGCCGGGCGGGCATGAAGGCGTGGTCAACCGACTCCTGGTCGGGGAGACGCTGGGTGGCGAAGGTGAGGTGAGCATCTGGCACGGGCTCCTCGCCCCGGGTGGCCATTCCGACCCCCACACCCATCCCGGCAGTCTCCAGATCTATGTCGGCGTCGCCGGGGAAATGGTTGTCGGCGATGACGAGACCGAGGAGATTCTGACCCCGCTGGCTACGGCTGTCTTTCCCAAGGGGACGGTTCATTTCATCGAGAACCGGAGTGACGAAGACGCAGAGGTGCTGGTCATCTCGGCACCCGGGTTGAGGTGATCGCTATCCGGTTGCCTCTCCGGCGGTGTGACCCAGGGGAGCGGTATCGGCGATCCAGCGTCGGATCTCCTCGCTGTCGGCCCCGAGAACCGGGGGCGAGGTGGGAAGTTCGGAGTCGACGCCCACGAATCTGATCGGCGAGCGCACCAGTCTGAGATCCCCGCGCTGAGTGTCCGCGATGTCGACCAGCATGCTGCTCCCCTCCAACGAAGCGAACACCTCGTCGATGCCTCTCACCGGGGCTGCCGGCACGCCGGCGGCCACGAAGGCATCCACCCATTCGTCGACATCACCGGTTCCAAAAGTTCGGTCCATCTCGGCGATGAGCTCGCCACGATGTTCCACTCGAGCCGAGTTGGAGGTGAAGTGAGGGTCTTCAAGCAGGTCGTCCCGGTTCATGGCGATGGCTGCCGCCCGGAACAACTTGTCGTTCGCCGCCGCGAGGACGAAGCGGCCGTCCCGGGCGGCGAATGCCTGATAGGGGACGATGTTGGGATGGGCGTTGCCGGCGGCAACGGGCACCTCGTTTCCGGCCAGGTAGTTGGCTGCCTGATTGACCAGCGAGGCCACGCTTGCCTCGAACAACCCCACCTCGACGTGACTGCCTTCGCCTTTGAGGTCGCGATCCCGAAGGGCAGAGACGATGGCAATGGCGCCGTATAGACCGGCCACCACGTCGAGGATGGCGACTCCCATCTTCATCGGCTCGCCGCCGGCTTCTCCGGTGACGGACATGAATCCGGAAATGGCCTGCATGAGGAGGTCGTAGCCCGGCAGGGCGCGTTGGCTCTCGTGGAGGAACGCCCGGATCGAGCAGTAGACCAGCTGCGGGTTGCGCTCGGTCAGGTCGTCGTAACCAAGGCCGAACTTGGTCATGACCCCGGAGCGGAAGTTCTCGACGAGGACGTCGGAGCGCTCGATGATCTGGAGGGCGGTCTCGACGTCCTCCGGATCGCCCAGGTCGAGCTCGATCGACTTCTTGTTTCGATTGATAGAGAGGAAGTAGGCGGCGTCGTCGCCGACGAAAGGTGGCCCCCAGGTCCTGGTGTCGTCACCGATCCCGGGCCGCTCGACCTTGATCACATCGGCTCCCAGGTCGGCAAGGACCATGGTGCAGAGTGGCCCGGAGAGGATCCGCGTGAAGTCGGCGACGACCACCCCTTGCAACGGCTTGGCTGTCGATCGGTGCTCGGTCACACCGATGCTCCTTTCTCAACGCGAAACCCACCGACCCTGGTTCCGCTACGTAGAACTGCAATTCTGGCCACTGAAACGAAGAGAATACCGAGCTGTCTCCACGGTTAGGACCCGGGCTCTTGGCTCAGGTCGTTCAGCCGAAGGAGGTCATCGCCGTCTGAATCGACTCCGCGGTCTGGAGAAGGGCACGAAGCCAGCGTTCCTGCTCGGCCCTCGTCGAGCAACGGAGCTCGGGCCCGAACAAGCCCAGGGCCGCGATCTCACCGTCGTCGCCTGGGTCGGAGAGCGGGACAGCGATGGCAACCCCGCCTTCGGTCCGGCTCCCCTTGGTGATCGACCAACCCTGCTGGCGGACCTTCTCGGCTTCCTTCTCCAGTGCGTCGAAGTCGACCAGGGTCCGCTTCGTGTAGCGCTCGAGCCCGTCCTCGGCGACCCGTCTCCGCTCCTCATACGGCATGTGGGCGTAGAGCAGGATCCCGCTGGCTCCGGCGTGCAGCGGCCCTCGCTCTCCGACTCCGAGCACAAGGCGAAGCGGCTTCTTGGAAGGGAACTCCTGGACACAAACCCTGATCAGACCGACCCGGCGGCTGAGTGACACGGTCTCGTCGATCTTGTCCCTCAAGTCGCGCATCGCAGGAGCCGCGGCGGCAACCATCTCGTTGTGGGCGATGTACTGGGCGGCCAGCCCCACGACTGTCGCTCCCAGCGAGTAGACCCCGGAGTTGTCCCTGGCGACCCAGCCCGCCTCTTCCAGATCACGCAGGAAACGGAGCGCAGTCGACTTGGGAAGGTCGACGGCCTCCGCCACCTGGGTGAGATTCATCGGCTCGCGACTCAGCTTCTCGACAATGGTGAAGAGACGTTCTGATCCGCGCAAAGCCATGCCTCTCAGCCGGGCGAAAGACGAAGGTTAAACCTGAGATCCCCGATGCTCCGGGACGCCCGGCCGCAAAGCTGACCGGCGGGCGATGGGACCGCCGTTGCCGGCGGTCCCATCCGTGCTCTAGAAGTCGTTGGCCGCCTCCACGAAGTCGTCGGCGATGATGTCGCCGGGGGTGATGCCCTCGGGCAACTCGACGGCGATGATGTCGAAGAAGTACTCCCACGACTCGGGGGTTTGCTCGTGGAACAGCAGACCCTCCGGCGCCTGCCACAGGTCGAGGACCAGTTCGAAGATGCGCTCACCGGTCTCGTCGGTGAACCATTCGGGGGTCACCTCTCTGAGGATGTCGAGGGTCTCCTCCTGGTTGGTGTGGCCGAACTCGGCTCCTCTCGCCACGGCGCGCAGGAAACCTTCCACGGCTTCCGGATTGGCGTCGATGTACTCCTGGGTCGCCACCAGCGGCAGCGCGGGGACCCCGCTCAGGTCGCCGGGATCGAGCGCCCGAAGGTCTAGGCCTTGCACTTCTATGGCGACGATGTCGTTCACCGAACCGCCCACCGCGTCGACCTGGCCTTCCTCGAGGGCGCGGACCGCCAGGGCGGTTCCCTCCCCGATCGGGACCAGTTCCACGTCACTGTCCGGGTCGAGACCGGCGTTGGAGATGATGCCTCGGACCACCGGGACTTCGCCGCCGGAAAGCTCGGATATCCCGACCCGACGCCCGGCCAGATCCGCCGGGGTCTGAATATCGCTGTCCTCGGGCACAGTGAGGGAGAACACCGAGCCGTAGTTCACATTGCCTATGGCCCTGATCTCGTGGCCCTGTTCGACGGCCTCGGCCACATTCGCGGTGCCCACGTTGCCGATGTCGCCGTTGTCCGCCAGCAACTGCTGCATGACGTTCCCGGCGCCGTCGAGGAACTGGTGGGTCACCTCGAGCCCTTCCTCGGTGTAGTAGCCGTTGGCCTCGGCGACCCGGAACCCGTACATGTTGGGCGAATCCACCGGCAGGAGCACTGTCATCGCGACGGTCTCTCCGGCCGGCTCCCCGGTGGTCGTGCTTTCGCCTGCGGTGGTGGTCGGCTCCTCAGCGCCTCCGGCCGTTGTGGTGGCCTCGCCACCAGCACCCGCCGTGGTAGTGGTCTCGGCGTCACCGCCACAGGCGGCCAGAATCATGCCTAGGGCAGTTGCGAGGACCAACCATCGCACCCTGTCCAGTCGCTTCATGCAACTCCTCCTCTCGGGACGCCTCGAACCTATCAACCTGATCGCCTATTGTCCACGGACTGGAATGGCGATGCCGCCTAGTGAAACGCCCCTGGTGACGGAGAAGCGCTACCCAAACGGCGTCGTGGTCGATGTGCACGCCCACTTCGTCCCGACGGCACTGGTCGAAGCCGTCACCGATCATGCGCCCGGTGGCGTCGCGGTGGAGACCGACGATGAAGGCCGCCACTCGTTCCGGATCGAGGGATCGCCCACCACCCGGCCGCTCCCGCCTCGTCTCATCGATCTGGAGCTGAGGCGACAGTGGATGGACGAACAGGGCATCGATGTCCAGGTGCTCGGCACCTGGGCAGACATCTTCGGATACGGCCTGCCCCCCGATCAAGGGGTGGAGTGGGCCCGTCTCGTCAATCAGACCTTGATCGAGGCGACCTCGGGCTCGTCCCGTTTCGCCGCATTTGCCACCCTGCCCATGCAGGACCCGCGCCGGGCAGCGGAGATGGTCCCCGAGGTGCTGGAGCAGGGGTTCGTCGGGGTCACCGTGGCGGCGCGAATCGGCGAAGTCGAACTGGACGCATCCGAGTTAGAGGTGTTCTGGCAGGCGCTCGACGAGACGGAGGCGACGGTCTTCATCCACCCCGGTTACTCCCCGGACGAGCCCCGCACCGCCGACTACGGCATGGTCAACTCGGTGGGCCGGCCGGTGGACACCACCATCGCCGTTGCCCGACTCCTCGGCGCCGGTGTCCCCCAGAGATATCCCCGGGCCAGGATCCTGCTCGCTCATGGTGGCGGGGCGGTGGCCTTCATCCTCGGTCGTCTGGAACGAAACTTCGAGCTCGACCCGTCGGTGGGGGATCCCACCGATGGGATCGGCCGGCTCTATTACGACAGCGTCGTCCACGATCCCGACGCCCTCTGCTATCTGGTGACCAAGGCTGGCCCCTCGCATGTCTTGCTCGGGTCGGACTATCCGTTTCCTATCGGTGACCATGCGCCGAGGAAGGTGGTCGAGTCGGCTGCGTATCTCTCCGATGAGGACCGGCAGCTCATCCTGGGCGACGCCGCGGTATCCCTGCTCGGAATCCGCGGGTAGGGGGTCAGGGCTGCAGCGGGGTGCCGAAGATGACTGTTCTCGAGTCGAGGAGATCCCAGGCGCCGTTGCGAATGTGCTCGTCGAAATGAGGGCTGACGCCGTGGGCCCGGAAGCCCTCCTCGTCGCGGTAGATCTCGAAGAGGAGGAAGGTGCGGGGATCGTCGTTGGAGGTGACCACCGTGTACTGCTCGCACCCTTCCTCCGCCCTGGTCGGCTCGATCATGGCGGTGAGGTGCTCCCTCAACTGATCGGCGGCGTCGGGTTTGCTGACGTAGGTGGCAGCTACCACGTATGACATGTCTTCTCCTAGTGAGGGCTGGCTGGTTGGGGCCGCACCGTAATGGACCCGGGCTTCGCCCGATCAAATCGGAGTCCCTAGTGTCGAACCGGCGAGGAGGTGACCATGACCGACGTTGAGGGCCGACCCAACATCGACGACGTGAGGCGGATCGCGACCAAGGTGTCCAACTGGGGTCGGTGGGGTCCCGACGACGAACTGGGAACCCTCAACTTCCTCACCCCGGACAAGGTGGCCGCGGCCGCGGCTCTTGTGAAACGGGGCGAGCTGTTCTCACTGGCCGTGCCCTACGACGAGAAAGGCCCTCAGCAGGGGGGATGGGGGCGGTTCAACCCGATCCATCTCATGATGCGCGACGGCAACGATGCGGTGACCGGGACCACGGTGCGCGACTTCTACGGCGGCTTCGACGGTTACGTGCGGGGCACCGACGACCTGCTGATCATGCCCCTCCAGGCGGGCACCCAGTGGGATGCGCTGGGGCACATGGTGTTCGAGGGGAAGATCTACAACGGTTACGACGCCACCGAGGTGAGCAGTCTCGGAGCGTTGAAGAACGACATCGCCAAGGCGCGGGAGAAGCTGGTCGGCCGTGGAGTGCTCCTCGATATCGCCCGCTGGAAGGGCAAGAACTGGCTGGAAGGGGGAGAGGCGATCAGCGGCGACGACCTGGATGAGTGCGCTGCCGCCCAGGGAGTCGAGGTTGGCACCGGGGACATCGTTCTGGTGCGCACCGGACGGATGGGCCGAGTCAAGGCGGAAGGGACCTGGGGCGACTACGCCGCCGGCTACTCCTCGAAGGCCCCCGGTCTCGGGATCTACAGCGCCGAGTGGATCCACGACAAGGAGGTGGCGGCGGTGGCCACCGACACCTGGGGCGCTGAGGTGCTTCCCACCGAGACGCCCGATGTGAGCATGCCGATGCACATCATCCTGATCGTCCACATGGGTCTAACCCTCGGCGAGATCTTCGACTTCGAGGCTCTGGCCGCCGACTGCGCCGAAGACGGTGTATACGAGTTCTTGTTCTCCGCCCCGCCGCTTCCGATCACCAGGGCGGTCGGCTCGCCGATCAACCCGGTCGCCATCAAGTAGCCGCCCATGGCAGCCTCCGTCGCCGTGGTCGGTGCCGGGTCGGTCGGCGGCTTCTTCGCCGCCCAGGCCCGACAGGCGGGGAACCAGGTCACTTTGTGTGTTCGCACCGGGTTCGTCCAGCTGGTGGTGGAGACCGGTGGTGAGGAGATCACGGTCGACGCCTCGGTTCACACCGACCCGGCCGAAGTGGGTTTCCACGACTGGGTTTTGCTGGCGGTGAAGGCACATCAGACCGCCGCGACAGCCGACTGGTTGAAGGCGTTGTGTTGTCCCTCGACCGTGGTCGTGGTGCTTCAGAACGGGGTTGAGCATCGGGAACGGGTCGAGCCCCTGGCTCAAGGCGCAGAGGTTCTTCCCGCGGTGGTCCGCTATGGCGGCGAAGCGATCGAGCCGGGTCGGGTGCGGCATTACACGTACGGTGTGCTCACCGTCCCAGAAGGTGGGACCGGCCGGCGGCTGGTGGAGCTGTTCGGGGGGAGCGCGGCGCAGGTGAGGTTGACCGAAAACTTCGAACGGGACGCATGGTCGAAGCTGGTGACCAATGTCGCGGCCAACGGCATCCCGGCTATCACCTTGCAGCGGTTCCCAGTGTTCCGGCGGCCCGAGGTGGCCGCACTAGCCGAGGCGCTGATGATGGAGTGCATCGCCGTGGCCGGAGCAGCCGGAATCGAAGTAGCTTCCGAGCTGGCCCGATCCGAGGTGAAACGGCTCGCTGGCCTTCCGGATCATGTGGGTAGCTCGATGCTCTACGACCGTCTCGCCGGGCGCAGCCTGGAGTACGACGCGTTGAACGGAGCGGTGGTGCGAATCGGAGAGCGCCACGGTGTCCCGGCACCGCTGAACCGAGCGATGGTGGCCCTACTCGCGGCGATCAGCGATGAAGGCGCGAAGTGACCCCCTCGGTGCCGTTACGGGAGGTGACCGACCGGGTAGCAGAGGCCCTTGAGTCGTTCGGAGCCGAACCCAGTGACCTCTACCGCGCTATGGCCAACAACGAGGTCGTCGCCGAGCTGTGGATCCGATTCGCCTGGGGCCTGCGTGAAGGTTCCAAGACTCCGCGAGCTCTTCGTGAGTCGATGATCCTCAGAGCCGCCCAACTCGAGGAGGCGGACTACGTGTGGAGGGATCACACCGTGATGGCTCGTGACGCGGGGGTGTCCGAGGAGCAAATCAATGCTCTCACCTCGTGGCCGTCCTCGGACCTTTTCGACGAGCCGACCCGGGCCTGTCTTGCCCTCACCGACGAGCTCGTCGCCGCTCGGGTCTCAGATGAGACCCTCGATGGTCTCGCCCGATGGTTCTCGGCAGAGGACCGAATCGAGCTGATCGTCACCGCCGGGTTCTACTGCATGGTGCCGAGGGTGCTCGACGCCCTCCGCCTTGTGCCGGAGAATGAATAGTCACTCGTCGAAGTCTTGGCCGGCTGCTCGGATGCGATCGCTGGTCGTGGGCGGGAACCCGCACCTGACCCCCGTTATCGGACGAACACTGAGCCCGGGACAGGTCGCTCACTCCGCGAACTCGGGTCTGCGCCGGATGGCGGGCCGCCGTTGCGATCATCGGGTCATCGCTATCGCCCACGAGCTGCGCAAGCCTCTCGGAGATGAGAGCTTGGCACGGGCAGCGACTCGGACCCGGCCCCGGAGGAGGCGGCGCCTGCCCAGTTAGGCTGGCCGAGGATTGGCACAGGTTTTGGTTCTCGGTGGTGGGTTCGGGGGCGCACAGGCGGCTTTGACTACCGACGGGCTGCTCGGGGACGGGCATCGCATCACCGTCGTCGATCGGTCCGAAGCAAGCTACCTCTGCGGAGCCAATCCTCTTCTGATGGTGGGGGAGAGGCCTCGGGCGGGAGTGACCCGACCGCTTGCGACCCTCGCTGAGCACGGAATCGACCTGGTTCTGGACGAGATCCTCACCATCGACCCTGACGGACGAAGGGTTCAGACGACTCGACAGGTCCTGCCTTTCGACTACCTGGTAGTGGCGCTGGGTGCGGTCTACGACTGGAACGCCGTTCCCGGGTCCGGAGCTGCCGGCTCCTTCTACGACCACGCTCACTCGGTCGCGCTGCGGGAGGCGGTGGGGCGTTTCGAAGGCGGGAAGGTGGTTGTGGCCGTGTCCGGAGCCCCCTACAAGTGTCCGCCCGCGCCGCTCGAGGCCGCCCTGGTGCTGGAGTGGCATTTCCGGAAACGGGGCGTCCCCGCCCAGATCCATCTCTGCATCCCGGAGCCGGCCCCCCTCGCCGTGGCCGGCCCGGAAACGGCGAAACGGGTGGCCGACGTGCTGACCTCGCGCGGGGTCGTCCTACACACCCAGGCGACGGCCACCTCGCTAGAGGACTCCGGGCGAAGGGTCTACCTAAGCGACGGGTCGACTCTCGACGCCGACCTGTCGATGGTCGTGCCGGTGCATCGAGCGCCGGCCGTGGCAGTCGAGGCAGGGTTGACGATGGGGATGCCCTGGGTGCCGGTCGATCCGGAGACGCTCGAGACCAGGGCGGCTCCGGGCGTCTTCGCGGTGGGTGATGTGAACTCGATACCGATCGGTGGCGAACGAGCCCTGCCCAAAGCCGGCGTTTTCGCCTCTGCGCAGGGTCGGCTCGCCGCCGAGGTGATTGCCTCACGTGTCCTCGGAACGTCTCCACCTGCCCCCTACGACGGGGCCGGCAGCTGCTTTCTTCATCTCTCAGGCGAGGAGGTGGCGGAAGTGGGCGGCGTGTTCCTCGCTCCCGGCGGGCCGCAGGTGGGGCTCGGTGACCCTCGGCCTGCCTCGTTCAAGGAGCGCTGGGAAGCCGAATGGCAGCGCTTCGAAATCTGACGACATTCTCCCGGGGCGCCGGGATCTGGTCATGACCAGCGGCGATACATGTCGTGTTCGATTCCGAATTGGTCGAGGACTTTGCCCGCGGTGTGGCGGAGCAGGTCATCGATGGTTTCCGGGCGGTGATAAAAGGCCGGGACCGGGGGGAGCACCGTGGCGCCGGCCAGGGTGACCGTTTCCATGTTCCGGATGTGGATCAGGTTGAGTGGGGTCTCCCTGGGGACGAGCACCAAGCGGCGTCGCTCCTTGAGGCACACGTCGGCGGCTCGGGTGATCAGATCGGAGGCG
>JAICRU010000062.1 GCA_025937235.1 Acidimicrobiia bacterium | reverse complement strand
ACCAGCGCCCCCATCACGATGACTCCGGTGGTCACACCGGCCACCGCCCAGGCGACTGCCTTCCCGCTCACGCTTGCCCGGGCCGACACGCATCGACACAATGCCGCATGGCGTGATTCTGTCGAGTGGAGGGAGGTTTGCGGTGACCGAGACAGTCAGATGGGGTGTCATCGGCTGTGCCGACATCGCCGTCAACAAGGTGATACCGGCGATGCTGGGCTCCGACCTCAGCCAGGTGACAGCGATCGCGTCCCGCTCGGGTGAGCGTGCCGCCGCCACCGCCCGATCCCTTGGGATCCCCCGTGCCTATGGGAGCTATCGGGAGCTCCTCGACGATCCCGATATCGAGGCGGTGTACATACCGCTGCCCAACCATCTCCATCACGAATGGGCCATCGCCGCGGCAGAGGCCGGGAAACACGTCCTGTGTGAGAAGCCGCTCTCCACCAGCAGCGCCCTGGCCCGGGAGATGATCGCGGCCGCAGAGCGTTCCGGGGTGAAGTTGATGGAGGGATTCATGTACCGGCTCCATCCGCTCTGGGTCGAGGTGCGCCGACTCGTTGCCGATGGGGCCGTGGGCGAGCTCCGCGCCGTTCAGTCGTTCTTCTCCTATCACAACGTCGACCCGGAGGACATCCGGAACCGGGTGGACGCCGGGGGAGGCTCCCTCTTCGACATCGGGTGCTACCCGGTCAACGTGGCCAGGATGCTGTTCGAGGCCGAGCCCACGGAGGTGATTGCGGCGATTCGTCGGGACCCGTCGTTCGGGACCGACGTGCTGACATCGGTCGTCCTCGACTTCGACGGGCGTCACGCAACCTTCACCTGCTCGACCCAGTTGGAGGACGACCAACGGGTCCATATCTACGGGACGGAGGGTCGTCTCCTTGTGGAGATCCCGTTCAACATCCCGCCCGATCGCCCCACCCGGGTGCTGTCCATCGCCGGCGGGGATCCCCCGGTCGACCCCAAGATCGTCGCCCATCAGATCGATGCAGCCGACCAGTACCGCATCCAGGCCGACGCCTTCTCCCGATCCATCCGGGAGGGAGCCCCGGTGCCGACGCCCCCCGCCGACGCGGTGGCCAATCTGGAAGTCATGGAGCGAATCTTCGCAGACGCCGCAGCCCGGGCTTGATCATCATCCAGCCTGCGTCCGCTGGTTGCGGGCCGGATCGGCGATGATCTCGGAGAGGGCGAGCTCGGCCGCGCCCATCAAGGGGGCGTCCGGACCGAGGCCGCTGGCCGCGATCTCTGCGACATCACCGGGAGCATCCAGGGCAGCCAGGCGGGCCCCTGCGTAGACCGCCTTCTCGAGGAAGGGGAACAGGGGGTGGTAGAGACCACCCAAGACGACCAGCTGCGGGTTGAAGACATTGATCAGGTTGCCGATGCCGAGGCCAAGCCACCTTCCCACCTCGGCGATTCCAGCCAGCGCCGTCTCGTCCCCCATGTCGGCCCGGGTCATCACGGTCTCGAGGACCCCGACCCCGGCGACGGTCTCCGGGATCCCGGCATGTCGAGCCAACGCCTCCTCACCTGCCTCCGTCTCCCAGCACCCCCTGGCCCCGCACCGGCACCGATGGCCGTCCGGGTTGACCAGGGTATGGCCTGCCTCACCTGCATAGCCGGCGGCGCCCAGCATCGGCTTGCCGTCGTGGATGATCCCGGCGCCGATCCCGGCCTCTCCCGAGAGGTAGATCAAATGCGGCACCCCCGCCCCGACCCCCCGGCGGTACTCGGCGAGGGCGCCGAGGTCCGCCTCGTTGGCGACCAGCACCGGCTGGTCGAGGCCCAGCTCCGCCGAGAGCATTTCCCCCACCGGCACGCTGTGCCATCCCAGGTTGGGGGCGAGATGGACGAAGCCGTCCGAACGGCGGGTCACCCCAGCGACACCGGCCCCCACCCCGGTGAGCGAAGCATCGCTCGGGAGCGACTCGATCAAAGGGCGGGCCAGCCGGGCAACCTGTTTGATCGTTTCGTCCGGCGAGACCCTGGCCCTCGGCCTCGGTTCGCGCACCTGACCGAAGACGTGGCCGCCCAGACCGACCGTGGCCACGGCGACGGAATCGACCGAGAACTCGACGGCGAGCACGGTGGCGCCATCGGGACGGGTCCGGACCATCGGTGATGGGCGACCCGGGCCGGAGCTCGCTTGCGCCGGGCCCTCCTCGACCAGGCCGAGGCCGGCGAGCTCCCCGATGAGGTCGGCGATGGTCGACCGGTTGAGCCCCATCGTTGCCGTGAGGTCGGACCGTGAGGTGGGTCCGAGCAGATGAAGACGCTCGAGCAACGTGGCCAAGTTGTGGCGGCGGAGCTCCTCGGCGGCGACACCCCGGGGCCGATTCTGGGCATCCCGCCCCGCCGTGATCTGGGTGCGGTTCAAGTGTTTCCCGGGTCGCGAATCGAACGGGTGGAACCTTATCGGCCTATTTGTTGCGGGGCCAAACATATGGGGGTTATGCTCGCCCGCGTCGGTGCACAGGTCGGTCCGACCTCGTTCCCGATCGCACGGTGAATTGCCGTCCCCGGTGGACGGCAACCGGAGGAAGGAAACAAGATGAAAAGACGCCTATGGGCGTTGGTAGCCGTCATCGCCCTTCTCATCGCAGCCTGTGGCGGCGATGAAGGAACGGAGGACACGACGGCCACCACCGCAGGTGGAGCAACCACGACGGCAGCCGCCGAGCCAACCACGACGGCAGCCGACGGGGGCGCCACCACCACCGCGGCGGCGGGCGGCGACGGCGATTGCCTCGTCGGTATGTCGTGGAACAACTACAACGAAGAACGATGGGCCAAGCACGACGAGCCCGCGATCCAGGCTGCCCTAGAGGCGGGGGGTTGCGCGTACACGTCGACAGATGCCGGCTCATCCGAGGAGCAGCAGATTGCCGATGTGGAGAACCTGATCAACCAGGGAGCTGACGTGATCGTCATCCTGGCCCAGAACACTCTGGCGATCCTCCCCGCGGTTCAGGCCGCGACCGATCAGGGAATCCCTGTAATCGCCTATGACCGACTCATCGAGGACGCCAACACCTTCTACGTCAGCTTCGACAATGTCCTGGTGGGACAGCTGATGGCCGAGGTCGTCTTCGATCTGGTGCCGACGGGGAACTACTTCATCATCAAGGGCAACGGCGCCGACGCCAACTCCGACTTCCTTCGTGAGGGGATCGGGTCGGTGATCGATGCCGCGGCCGAGGCCGGCGACATCGTGATCCTCGAGGAGGACTACACGGACAACTGGGACCCGTCTCTGGCCCAGACCACCACCGAGCAGTGGCTGAGCGCGCACAACAACGACGTGCAGGCCATCGTCTCCGAGAACGACGGAATGGCCACCGGCGCAGCCGCCGCCCTCGATGCCCAGGGTCTTCTGGGCGAGGTGGTGTTGTCAGGCCAGGACGCCGACGTCGCCGCACTCCAGCGGGTGGCGGCCGGGACGCAGGCGGTGTCGGTGTGGAAGGACGCACGTGCGCTAGGCACGGCGGCGGGCGAGGCTGCGGTACAGCTAGCCGGTGGAGCGTCACTCGCCGATGTCGAGGGTACGTCTGAGTTCACCTACACCAACAAGGAGACCCAGGCGGAGACGGTATTGACCAGCATCCTGCTCACCCCGATCCCGATCACCCAGGACAACCTCCAGGAAGTGGTCGATGCGGAGTGGATCTCGGCCGAGGAACTGTGCTCGACCGGGGGGACTGTCGGCCCCTGCGCCTGAGCATTCAGGAAGAAATCGATGATGTATTGCGCCCCCGGTTCATCGGGGGCGCAATACGATCCCGTTCTCTAGTGTGGTGATGCGATGAGCGTGGTTGAGGCCCCCCCGACACAGTCGGATACTCTCGAACCAGGACCGCGCCGGTCGCTGGGATCGTATCTGCGGGACAACGAGATCGATACCCGCATGGTGGGGATGGTCGTCGTCCTCCTGGCGATCTGGATCGTGTTCCATCTCTTGTCCGGTGGGACCTTCATCACCCCCCGCAACCTTTGGAACCTCTCGGTGCAGTTCTCCGCAATCGCGATCATGGCCACCGGGATGGTGCTGGTCATCGTCTCCCGAAACATCGATCTCTCCGTCGGCTCCATGGTCGGCACTGTGGGCATGGTGATGGCCGTGCTCCAGGCGGAATGGCTCCCCCCGGTCCTAGGCGCGGGCAACTCTTGGATCTGGCTCATCTCGCTCATCATCGGCGTGGTGTTGGGAGCCCTCATCGGCGCCTTCCAGGGATCGATCGTTGCCTATGTCGGCGTCCCCTCGTTCATCGTCACGCTGGGCGGGTTGCTGGTGTGGCGGGGGTTCGCCTGGCTCACCGCAAGTGGCCGCACCATCGCCCCGATGGACCCCACGTTCCAGCTCCTCGGCGGTGGATCGAGTGGCTCGCTCGGGGAGACGGGAAGCTGGATCGTCGGCGGGGTCGCCTGTGTCGGGATCGTCGCTCTACTCCTCATGGGCCGTCGTCGGCGTCGCAAGTTCGGTTTTCGGCTTCGCCCGGCGTGGCTCGACGTCGTCCTCGGGGTCCTCGGCTGCGCCGTCGTACTCGGTGCGGTCTGGGTGATGAACAGCTATTACCTGCCGGAGAACCTTGCTATCCGGTACGCCGAAGAGCACGGCATCCCGATTCCGGAGGGTGGACTGCAGATCCCGCTCGGGATCCCCTATCCGGTGCTCATCCTGGTCGGGGTGACCCTGGTCATGAGCTACGTCACCAACCGGCTTCGATTCGGTCGATACGTCTTCTCCATCGGGGGCAACCCCGAGGCGGCCAGCCTGGCCGGCATAAAGACCAAACGCACCATCGTCAGAGTCTTCATGACCATGGGAATCCTGGTCGCGGTATCGGCCGCGGTGTCGATCGCTCGTCTCAACGCCGCGGTGAGCGGTCTCGGCACCCTGAACGAGCTCTATGTGATCGCCGCTGCCGTCATCGGTGGCACATCTCTGTCGGGAGGGATCGGCACCATCCCGGGTGCCATCCTCGGTGCTCTGGTCATGCAATCACTTCAGTCGGGCATGGTCCTCATCGGCGTGGGCGCTCCCGTGCAGGACGTGGTGCTCGGAGTCACCTTGGTGGTCGCGGTCGCCATCGACACCATCTATCGGAGGAGGGCGGCACGATGACGATCGCTTCGCAGCGCGGCGGGACTCCGCTCGTTGAGATGAGGGACATGAGCGTCTCCTTCGGCGGGGTCCATGCGGTCAAAGACGTGAGCATCGACCTCTATCCGGGGGAGATATTGGGCTTGGTCGGTGGCAATGGGGCGGGCAAGTCCACGTTGGTCAAGACGCTGTCGGGCGCCCAGAAGGCCGACTCCGGGGAGATCTACATCGATGGTGAGCCGGTGTCGATCAACAGCCCGAGGGACGCCAAGAACCTCGGGATCGAGACCATCTATCAAACCCTGGCTTTGGCCGAAAACCAGGATGCCCCGAGCAATATGTTCCTCGGCCGAGAGCTGATGACCCGTTGGGGCACCCTGGACGACAGCTCGATGGAGGATGCGGCTCGCAAGGTCATGGGGCGGCTCAATCCCAAGTTCCAGAACTTCAAGGTGCCGGTCGAGTCCCTGTCGGGTGGACAGCGTCAGTCGGTGGCCATCGCCAAGGCCGTGTACTTCAACGCCCGGATCCTGATCATGGATGAGCCCACCGCCGCTCTGGGACCGGCGGAGACCGATCAGGTCCGCCAGCTGATGCGCCAGCTGAAGGAGGAGGGGATCGGCATCATCATGATCAGCCACGACATCCACGACGTGTTCGACCTGGCCGACCGGATCTCGGTGATGTTGCAGGGCCGTTTGGTGGGAACGGTCAACAAGGACGACGTCACCATGGACGAGGTGCTGGCCATGATCATCATCGGCAAGCTCCCCGAAGAGGTCACCACCAAGGAGCTGGAGCAGCTTCACGGCTGATACGGGGCCAGCCCTGATTTCCCCTTCCTTTGGGCTGTCTCCTCTTGTGAACGTACACCCGCATCCGGTTGCACGCCTCGGGAACATGGGCGTCCGTATTCCCTCGGTCGATACCGAGGTCGAGTTTCTCTCCGGTGGCCGGCGTCAAGCCGTGGCCATCGCGGCGGGCCGTCCATTCCGATGCCAAGGTGATCCTCCTCGACTAGCCGCCGGCCGCCATGGGGGCCAAGGAGAGCGCGATCATCATCGACTTGATCCAGGGTCTTCGTCAGCGGGGTGAGGTGTCGATGATCATCATCGCCCACAACTTCGCCTAGGTGGTCGAGATGTGTGACCGGGTCCACCTGGTCCAGGACGGCAGGATCACCTTCGCCAAGCCGACCGATGAGACCTCGGTCCGGGAGCTGACCGATTTGGTCTCTGCCGAGTGCAGGAGTCGCGAGATCTAGGACGAATGGAAGGTCGGGGCCAGCGCTGGATAGAGGGCATCGAAGCGGGCGTGGGCCTCACCGTAGAGCTCCGTGTCGGCCGACGGCCCTGCGACCGGCTCCACCTCGATGATCGAGCCCACCGCCTCGTCGACTGTCGGGAACCACCCGGCTCCCACCGCGGCGAGCAGGGCGGCGCCGTAAGCCGCCCCCTCCTCGGTGCCCACCACGGCGATCTCGGCGCCGAGGACCTCAGCCAGGATCTGTCGCCATAACCCGCTCCGGGTCCCTCCGCCCGACGCCCTGATCTGGACCGGTGGGGCGAGACCGGCGTCCACCATCAGATCGAGACCGTCTCGAAGCCCGAACGCCACCCCCTCCATCACAGCTCTGGTGAGATGCCGAAGATCGTGACGCACGGTGAGCCCGACAAACGCGCCTCGGGCCAGCGGGTCGGGGTGGGGGGTGCGCTCACCGGTCAGGTAGGGCAAGAAGATCAGCCCGTCGCTGCCCGCCGGGACCTCGGCCGCCGCCGCGACGAGCTCCTCGAAGCTGCGTTGCGGGGCGACCGCGTCCCGGAGCCAGCGCAGGCTGCCCGCGGCGGAGAGCATCACCCCCATCATGTGCCACCTGCCCGGCACGGCGTGGCAGAAGGCGTGTACCCGGCCTTCGCGATCCACCGATGCCCCTTCGGTCGAGGCGAACACCACCCCCGACGTGCCGAGGGAAAGGGCGACGACCCCGGGTGTGACGGCGCCGACGCCTACCGCGTTGGCCGATTGGTCTCCCCCTCCTGCGACTACCGGGGTACCGGCCAGGAGCCCGGTCGCCGCGGCGCCGTCCCCATCGACCGTCCCGGTGATGTCGGGTCCCTCGTGCGTGGGCGGCATGAGGCCGGCCGGCACATCGAGGGTCTGGAGGATCTCGGGCGACCAGGTCCGGGCTTCGAGGTCGAAGAGAATCGTCCCCGAGCCGTCGGCGACGTCGACGGCGTAATCTCCGGTGAGACGTAGCCGGACATAGTCCTTGGGCAGGAGGACGTGACGGACCCGGGCCCAGTTCTCCGGCTCGTGGCTCTGCACCCAGAGCAGCTTGGGCGCGGTGAACCCGGTGAGGGCGTCATTGCCCGTGATCTCGATGAGACGCTCCCGCCCCACCCGTCGCCTTATCTCTTCGCACTCGGGGCCGGTGCGCTGATCGTTCCAGAGGATGGCCGGCCTGACCACCTCGCCGTCTCGGTCGAGCAGGACCGAGCCGTGCATCTGACCGGTGAGACCCACCGCTTCGATGTCCTCGGCTGTCGTGTCGCTCTCGGCGAGGACGCGCCGGATCGAATCGGTAGCACCCTCCCACCAGAGCCCCGGGCTCTGTTCAGACCACATGGGCTGCGGTGTCTCGTAGCCGTAGGAGGACGACGCGGTGGCGATGACCCGCCCCTCAGGGTCGACGAGTACCGCCTTGGTTGCCGTGGTCGAGGAATCGATCCCGAGGACCAGGGTCATGTGTGCCCTGCTGTCAGGCGGCCCAGGGCGGCCGCGGCCTCGGCACACTCCTCGATCCGCCACACCTCGAGATGGGTGGTGTGCTCTCCGGGCTGAAGCTTGACCAGCGGGCCCACGGTCTCGAGCTCGCAGAATGCCTCCCCCAGGTAGAACTGGCCGACCGCGCCACGATCGGGATAGGTGCCCGCCCCGGCCGGTGCGGCCTCCTTGGTGAACAGGTGGCCCTGGAGCAGATATCCGAGACGGCCCGGGGTGGGCCCGGTCCCGATCTTGAATGCGGGGCCCCCTTCTGCGACGACTGTCAGACCTCCTCGATGAAAGGCCAGCCTCGGGTCGGACAGGTCGGTGTAGGGCCACAACAACAGGCTGCTGCTGGCCGAGAGCCCGTGTTCGTCGGGTGGTCCCCACAGCGGGACGATGGCGACTCCGCCCAGCGCCAACTGGCTCAGGGCCCAGGGGGCCACTTCGATTGGCTCGTTGCCTGCGTTGTGGAGCTCGTGTTTGACCACGACACCATCCTCACCGCCACCGAGGATGATCCGCTTGATGAGGCCGGCCCGGTCCGCCGGGCCCTCGACGGTGAGGTGGTCCCCCTCCCGGCTGACAGCACACGGCTCGTCGTCGGGTGCATAGGTGATGGCGGGCATCTCCGGAGCCGCCCACAGCCGGTGCCCGCCCCGAAATCGGTACACACCCGAGTCCGGCCGATCGATGACCACATCGTCCCCGAGCACCGCGAACACCTGAGGACCGGGCTCGCGCCTACAGCCAAGGATTCGGGGGCCGAAGTCGACTGCGATGCGCAGCAGGTAGGGCCCGAGTGAGATCTCGACCGGGTCGGCCACCCGGTTCAGCTCCCGGTCGACCAGATGACCCGGTTGACCCGGTTCTCGAGAAGCTCCTGTTCTCCCGAGACAGGCATGGGATCGAGCTCGCCCGATGCCACCCTGGCCTCCAGCGAGTCGAGCGTCTCGGATCCGCCCAGGATGGACCGCCCAAGGTCCTTCGACCAGCCGGCGTAACGTTTCTGCATCGGCCCGGAGATGGTCTCGGATTCGACGAGCTCGGCGGCCACTAGCAGGGCGCGGGCCAGGGTGTCGATGCCGCCGATATGACCGTGGAACAGGTCGGCACGGCTCATCGACTGCCGGCGCAGCTTGGTGTCGAAGTTGAACCCGCCTGTGGTGAGCCCACCGCCCCGCAGGATCTCATAGAGGGCCAGCGACAGCTCGTCCACCGAATTGGGAAACTGGTCGGTGTCCCAGCCGTTCTGATAGTCGCCCCGGTTTGCGTCTATCGACCCGAAGATGCCATGGGCCACCGAGTAGGCCACCTCGTGATGGAAAGAGTGACCGGCGAGGGTGGCGTGATTGCCCTCGATGTTCACCTTGTACTCGTCCACGAGGTCGAATCGCTCGAGAAAGCCGTGGACCGTCTGGCAGTCGTAGTCGTACTGATGTTTGGTCGGCTCGGCGGGCTTCGGCTCGATGAGCAGCGTACCGCTGAAGCCGATCTGGTGCTTATGCTCGGCGACCATGGTGAGGAATCGGGCGAACTGCTCGCCCTCCTGCTTCAGGTCGGTGTTGAGCAGTGTCTCGTAACCCTCCCGTCCGCCCCAGAGGACGTAGTTGGCGCCATCCAGCCGCATGGTTGCCTCGAGGGCGTGCTTGACCTGGGCCGCGGCATAGGCGAAAACCTCGGGGTCGGGGTTGGTCGAGGCCCCTGCCGCATATCTGGGGTGTGAGAAGAGGTTGGCCGTCCCCCAAAGGAGACGGACCCCGGTCTCCACCATCTTCTTCTCTGCATAGTCCACCATGGTGTCGAGGTTGGCCGCCGATTCGGCAAAGGTGGGCCCCTCCGGCGCGATGTCCACGTCGTGGAAGCAGAAGAACGGAGTGCCCAGCTTGGAGAAGAACTCGAATGCGGCGTCCATCTTGTGGCGGGCCGCGGCCATCGGGTCGTCGCCGGCTCCCAGCCACGGCCGGTCGAAGGTGCCCGAACCGAACACGTCGCTGCCCGGCCAGTTGAAAGAGTGCCAGTAACAGACGGCGATCCTGAGCTGATCCTCCATGCGTTTGCCCAGGACCATTCGTTCCGGGTCGTACACCCGGAACGCCAGGTCGTCTCCCGAGTCGGCTCCGACCAACCCGACCGGGCCTGGCACGTCTGAGAAGAACTCTTCTGGCACTATCGACCTCCTCACGATCCCGATGAGAATCGGCGAAGCCTATCGCCACCGACCAATATCCAGGCGATGACACATATCGGAGTGCTCACCGCCGGGGGGGACTGCCCCGGGCTCAACGCCGCCATTCGCGGGGTGGTGGCCCGGGCCGTGGCCGAGGGGGCAGAGGTGTCGGGGATCGCCGACGGGTGGGCAGGCCTCATGGACGGGAGGGTCAGGCCACTGGGCCGCGACGATGTGCGGGGCATCCTCACCCGGGGGGGCACCATCCTGGGCACATCCCGCACCGATCCCTTCGAGCATGGCGACGGGCTGGCCTCGCTTCGTCCCGTCCTCGAGGAGAGAAGCATCGACCGGGTCGTGGTCATCGGGGGTGACGGGTCGCTCCGCACTGCGGCGCGCCTCGGTGAGGAAGGACTCGCTGTTGTCGGGGTCCCCAAGACGATCGACAACGACATCGAGGGAACCGACATCTCGTTCGGCTTCGATACCGCGGTTCAGATCGTGACCGATGCCATCGATCGCCTGACCACCACCGCGGAGGCTCACAACCGGATCATGGTGGTGGAGGTGATGGGACGACAGTCGGGCTGGATCGCCATCAGTGCCGGGCTGGCCGGGGGGGCGGAGGCGATCCTGGTCCCGGAGCGCAGGTACGACCTCGATGAGCTCGCGGCCCGGCTCGTGGCGCGACATCGATCGGGTCGGGACTACTCCATCGTCATCGTCGCCGAGGGTGTGCGTGGCCCCTCGGGCGACATGGTCCTCGCCGGGCTCGACCTGACCGGTTTCGAGCGGTTGGGTGGGGTGTCGAATCTCATAGCAGCAGAGCTGGAGGCGCGCACGGGTTACGAGACACGGGTCATGATCCTCGGGCACCTGCAGCGTGGCGGCACACCTACGGCATTCGACCGTGTGCTCGCCACCAGGATGGGGATCAGGGCAGCCGAGGCCGTGCTGGCAGGGGACAGCGGGGTGATGGTTGCATCCCGAGGCCAGGAGTTGACGATGGTGCCCTTGTCGACCGCGGTGGCCGTCCCGAGGACGGTCCCTGAATCGCGTCTCGCCGAGGTGGACTGGTTCCTGGCTTGAGTGGCGCTCAGATGTCCGAGCGTGTCGACTCGATGATGGTGGCCCGGTAGGCCCCGCTGGGGGCCTCGATGATGACTTCCTCATTCACCCGCTTGCCCAGGATGGCTGCGGCAAGAGGCGAGTCGGACGAGATGCGGTTGGTGTCGACCCCGGCTTCGGCTGGATGGACGATGAGATGTCGGACTTCCTCGTCCTCCTCGGTCTTCACGGTGATCCAGTCACCGATCTGGACGACATCCGGGTCCTCGGGGATGTCGTAGATGTTTCCTGCCGTCTCCAGGACGTACTTCAGCTGCTCCAGCTCACGCTGGGCGAGATCGAGCTCCAGACGTGGCGCCATCTCATCGTCTTCTTCGTCGATGGCCTCGACGAGGGTAGGGATGGTCTCCTCCTCGAGACGACGCGCCCTTCCCTCGAGACGCTCACGGCCCTCTCGGGTGAGAAGCGGCGGCTCGTTGGATGTCATACGGGTCCCATTCCTCTCCCACCTGCAGCGTCGGCCCTGGGGATTAGGAAGAGCCCGATGAGCGGCCGAAGCCACCCTTCGGGCTCTTCTTGATCCAACGTTGCCACATGGCACCGCATTTGTCCAGTGAGCTGAACGGTCGGTCAGTCATCGGAATAGACGCCGATAGATCGTGTCCCCGCGTCGGGGTGGGCCAGCTCCAGGAGCCGCACCGCCTCGTTCTCCACGGCCTTCAGTGCTGCCCTCGGCGTCTTGCGGAGCAGATGCACCTCGAGGTTTGCCTCGTTGCGATTCCTGCCGATCTTCCACCAGCCGCTGAAGAGGCCATCGACGAGGAGGTTGCCCGCCCACCCGACCGGGAGGATCTCATCAGCGAAGAACCGGGAACGGTCCGAGTGGCCGAGCAAGACGTTGTCGTACTCGGGGAGGAAGCGCGGGGGCGCGGGCACGTCCTCGTCGACGATGAGTCCGTCCGGGATGTCGAGCAGCTCTCCGCCGTCCTCGCCCGAGCGGACCTCGAGCTCGGATCGCATGCGATCGACCACCTCACGCAGGCCGTTGAGCCGGGACCACACCCTGATGTCGCTGACCGAAGCCGGGCCGAAGGCGGCGAGATAGCGTCGGACGAGTTGCCGGGGGTCGGCGTCGACGGGGACGCCCGCTCCCGTCCACGACTCGAGCGTGGTCCACGCCGAGGGACCGGATCGGCCCCACAGGCCGCGCGGTGGGACCTGCACCACTGGCACCAGGTAGGTGACCACCTGGGCCAGGGAGGCCGGCGGCACTCCCGGCCAGCTTGCCCCTAGGAGAGGGCCGAGCTGGGCCCGTGTCATCGCTCTCTCATCGAGCAGCGATCGGCCCAAGGAGAGCAGCGCATCTCGGTCCACGTCGGCCGTGTCCTTGGCGAAGGGTGTGGAGCCGAGAACGGCGGCCAGAGTCGGTTGGAGCAACGAGCGAAGGAACAGGTAGTCGTCGGTGGTCGCAAGATGAAGGGTTGCCCGCATCAGGGCGCCTCGCACCGCCTCTCTCCTCTCGATCATCCCGGACAGCTCTGAAGGATCGAACCCCTCGATCCGAGCCCATAGGGCGTAGTAGGGGTCGTGCGGGTTCTGTGCCTGCATGCCGACCAGATGGGTCATGGTCTCCGCTGTGTTCCGCGGCGATCGCTCCAGCAGCATCTGTCGGGCGAGCGTCGTCCGGTTGAGCGCCCGCCGGCTGAGCCGTGCCGTCAATGCTTGATTTCGAGCCCGCCGAATAGCACCGTCGCACTGACCGCCAGCCTGGGGGCGTCGGCCGCCACCGTGTCGTTGACAGTGGCGTTGTCGATGCCCCCGAACAGGGGCAGGCCCTTCACGGCCACCTGCCATCCCTCCGGGACCTTGAGCTCGACACCGCCAAATGCCGTGAACACGTCGAGCTGGGCATCGGCAGCCGGCACGGCATCTCTCAGGTCTACCTCGGCGCCACCGAAGATCGCGGAGATGCTTCCTCCCTGGAACTGCTTCGAGTGCGATGCGAGCTCGCTTCCCGAGAAGACGTTGAAGCTGTTCACGCGATCACCCGCCTCGGTGCGGGACCCCATGCCCCGCCCGAGGAGGACGAGCAGCCCGACACCGATGATGGCAGCCGGGATGATGAACCGGCCGACGTCGACGACGCCCAGGTTGGACAGCAGGAAGGCGGTACCGACTGCGGTGATGATCAGGGCCACCGGCCAGTGCCTGGGATTGGAGGCGAAGGTGAGGACCCCGGCCAGGATGACTACCGCCGGCCACCAGGTGCTGAAGATATCCCACGCATCGACGGTCCCGGCATTGTCGAGCAGGAGGATGACACCCACCGCCACCACGAGCAGACCGAAGAAGAGGCGACCCCAGTTCATAGAGCCAACCTACCACTTACCCCCTCAGTCACCCGCGATGAAGAACCTCCACTCCCCGGTCTCGGTGATCCCGATCCGCCAGAGGGCGTAGGAGCCAAAGGCGGCAGTCTGATCGAGCTCTTCCTGGGTGTAGATGTCGCGCAAGGCCTCCACGTCGGTCGGAGGGATCGCATCCCAGGAGTCGTAGACGAAGGCAGACGGCCAGTAGTAATGGCGGGGCAGACCGTCGTAGTCCTCGTAGGCGTATGGGGTGGCGAGCAGTTGCACTATCAGGGCAGTGGCCGGGTAGGTCCCGTCCTCTTCCCATTGGCGGATGTTCTCGATGCCACCCCCGCCAAAACTCGAGACGAAGTCGGGTGCGGCGAGGGCCTCCAGGGCCTCGTAATCGCAGGCGAGGGCGGCTTCGGCAATCGCCATACGCGCCTCGGCCACGACTTCGGGCAGCCCGGCCTGCTCGCCCGGGAGGGGCAGCCCGGCGGCCGAGCAACTGGCACCCAGAATAGTGGTGAGGACCGTGGTGCCCGGCTCGGGCACGGTCGAAGCTGGGGCTGGCCCCGTGGTTGGCTTGCTCGGCGTGAGCGTCCCGATGGTGGTGGTCGCCGCTGCCGTCTCCCCGTCCTCCGGGCTCGAGATCAAAGGGACGACCCCAAGGGCGAGGATCACCACGCCGAAGACAGCGGCGAAGATGAGCCAACCCGGGGGGATCGAGCGCTCGGACGTGGCTTCCAGAGGAGGCGGCGCGGAGTGCTTGGCCACCATTCGCGCCTCCTGGGCTGCCTGTTCCAAACGCCGCTCGACACCGTCGAGATGCTTCATCGCTCCTCCTCCCTCCACGTCTCAAGGGCATGGCTGAGGTTGGACCGGGCCCGGTGCAGATGGCTCTTCACGGCACCGGAGCTGACTCCGAGGACCTGTCCGATCTCCTCGACGGACAGCTGGTCGACGTAGTGGAGGACCGTGGCCTGTGCCTGCCGGCGGGGAAGCCGGCGCACCTCGTCCCATACCTCGGTGGACGACGGTGACAAGGCGGGAAGGGTGTCGGGCTCTTGAGCCCCGAGACGGGCGACGGCCCGAAGCTCCGCTCCAATCTTCCGATGCCAGGACGTCGATCGGTTGATCAGGACCCGGCGGACCCACGCTCCCGGGTCTTCGTACTTCGAGACCCGGTCCCAGTGACGATGGGCGGCTACGAAGGACTCCTGGACCAGGTCCTCAGCGGCCCCTCCCGAGCGGGTCAAGGCGCGGGCGATGGCCACCATCCTGCTGTATTCCCGTCTGTAGAACACCTCGAAGGGCTCGACGTGGAGCCCTTCGACTTCTGTGGAAGGCACGTCCCTCCTCGGTCGTTGAACCGTGCTCACACACCTAAACACGAATCACGCCGCAATCCGGTTTACCCCGGATCGAGGACGTGGTACCTGATTTAGGATCGAGTCGCCGTGGAGTTGAGCCGTCTGACCGAGAGATCGCAGCAGGCGCTGGGCGAGGCCCAGTCGCTGGCGGTGCGGCTCGGCCACACCGAGGTCGACGGCGAACATCTGCTCCTGGCCCTCATCAACCAGCCCGAAGGGCTCGTGCCCCGTCTGATCAGCCAGGTGGGCGGGGACCCCAATCGGATCGAGGCCGATATGGATGCAGACCTCGCCGCTCGCCCTTCGGTCAGCGGGCCCGGGCTTTCGCCCGGTGAGATCAGGGTCACCCAGCGTCTCGCCCGCCTGCTCGACACGGCGGGAAGGGAGGCGACCCGGCTCAAGGACGAGTACATCTCGGTCGAGCATCTCATCATCGCCTTCCTCGGGGAAGGGGATACGGCGGCCAAGAGGTCGCTGGCCGAGCAGGGCGTCACCCGTGACCGTTTCCTTGAGTCGCTGACCGCCATCCGGGGCAACCAACGTGTCACCTCGGCCACTCCGGAGTCCGCTTACGAAGCCCTGGAGAAATACGGTCGGGACCTGGTGGTCGATGCCAGGACCGGCAAGCTGGACCCGGTCATCGGGAGGGACACGGAGATCCGTCGTGTGATCCAGATCCTCTCTCGCAAGACCAAGAACAACCCGGTGTTGATCGGCGACCC
Source organism: Acidimicrobiia bacterium (assembly GCA_025937235.1). GTDB lineage: Bacteria > Actinomycetota > Acidimicrobiia > Spongiisociales > ZC4RG35 > JARDZU01. The sequence continues at coordinate 1,962 of JAICRU010000062.1, read as the reverse complement.
CGGGGTGGGCAAGACCGCCATCGTCGAAGGCCTCGCCCAACGGATCATGCGGGGTGATGTGCCGGAAGGTCTGCGCGACAAGACGGTCTTCGCCCTGGACCTCGGGGCCCTCATCGCAGGTGCCAAGTACCGTGGCGAGTTCGAAGAGCGGCTCAAGGCGGTCCTCGGAGAGGTCAAATCAGCCGAAGGGCGCATCCTCCTCTTCGTCGACGAGCTGCACAACGTGGTCGGGGCCGGAGCAGGCGAGGGCGCCATGGATGCCGGGAACATGCTCAAGCCGATGCTGGCCCGAGGCGAGCTCCACATGATCGGGGCAACGACCCTGGCCGAGTACCGCAAACACATCGAGAAGGACGCCGCCCTGGAGCGCCGCTTCCAGACCGTCTTGGTCGACGAGCCGACCGTCGAGGATGCCGTCTCCATCCTGCGCGGCCTACGCGAGAGGTTCGAGGTGTTCCACGGGGTCAAGATCCAGGACGCCGCCCTCGTGGCCGCCGCCGTCCTCAGTCAGCGTTACATCACCGATCGCTTCCTCCCCGACAAGGCGATCGACCTGGTGGACGAGGCCTGCGCCATGCTCCGAACCGAGATCGACTCCATGCCCGCCGAGCTGGACGAGTTGACCCGGCGAGCCACCAGGCTCGAGATCGAGGAGGCGGCCCTGAGCAAGGAGAAGGACGCCGCCAGCAAGAAGCGGCTCGACGAGCTGCGCCGTGAGCTGGCCGACGTCAAGGCCGACGCCGGGGCCATGCGGGCCCAGTGGGAATCCGAGCGGCAGACACTCAGGGAGGTTCAGGAGATCCGAGCAGAGATCGAGAGGGTCCACCGGGAGACGGAGGAGGCCGAACGCAACTACGACCTCGACCGTGCCGCACAGCTCCGTCATGGTGAGCTACCGGAGCTGGAGCGTCAGGTGAAGGAAAAAGAGGACGGGCTTGCGGCTGAGCAGGCCGGGCATCGCTTGCTCAGGGAGGTGGTGACCGAAGACGAGATCGCGGGGATTGTCTCTCGCTGGACCGGGATACCGGTGAGCCGGCTCCAGGAAGGTGAGAGGGAGAAGCTCCTCCGTCTCGACGAGGTGCTCCACGAGCGCGTGGTGGGTCAGGACGAGGCGGTCGAACTGGTCGCCGACGCCATCATCCGGGCCCGTTCCGGAATCAAAGACCCGCGCCGCCCGATCGGCTCATTCGTCTTCCTCGGCCCCACCGGTGTCGGTAAGACCGAGCTCGCCAAGTCACTCGCCCAAGCGCTGTTCGATAGCGAGGACAACATGGTCCGCATCGACATGAGCGAGTACCAGGAGCGCCACACCGTGAGCCGGCTGATCGGAGCGCCGCCCGGGTATATCGGCTACGAGGAGGGCGGCCAGCTGACCGAGGCGGTCCGCCGCCGGCCCTATTCGGTGGTGTTGTTCGACGAGATCGAGAAGGCCCATGCAGACGTCTTCAACACGCTGCTCCAAGTGCTGGACGACGGCCGACTCACCGACTCACAGGGGAGGACGGTGGACTTCCGCAACACCGTCATCATCATGACCTCCAACATCGGATCGCAATACCTCCTCGAGGGCATCACTCCCTCGGGTGAGATCAAGCCCGAGGCACGGGAGATGGTGACGAGTGAGCTGCGTCGCCACTTCCGTCCGGAGTTCCTCAACCGGGTCGACGACATTGTGCTGTTCAAGCCACTGACCCTCGCCGAGATCGAGAGAGTCGTCGACCTGATGCTCGACGATGTCAGACGCCGCCTGGCCGACCGGAACATGACGATCGAAATCAGCGATGCGGCCATGGAGTTCATTGCCGAACAGGGCTTCGACCCGGTCTACGGGGCGAGGCCGCTGCGCCGATTCATCTCCCACGAGCTGGAGACCCGGATCGGCCGGGCCCTCATCGGTGGTGACGTTGAGGACGGCGCCAGGATCCGGGTGGAGCTGGCAGACGGTGATCTGGCCATCGAATT
>JAICRU010000074.1 GCA_025937235.1 Acidimicrobiia bacterium | reverse complement strand
TTCGAGCTGCTGGACGACTATGACGACGATGGCCACGATGACAGCGTCTCTGGGCCCGTTAGTAGCAAGAGTGATGAGGGCGATGATGGTTCCGGAGACGACGGCGCCAATAAGCGGGAAGAAGGCGCCGAGAAACATGAGGATCGCCAGCGGGATCACCAGGGGGACATCGAGAATGAACAGAGTGATTGCCACAGCAATGCCGTTGACTATCCCGACCACTGCGGTGCCATAAAGATACCGACGAAGTGTCTTCCAGGCTGTGATCCCGGCTGACGCCGTCCCCTCTCGATCCTTGGCAGGAATCTTCGACAGTAGCCAGTCCCAGAATCGCTCTCCGTCCTTGACCATGAAGAAGGCCACCACCGCGGTGAGGAACAGGCCGGCGATGGCCTCTGTGGCAGTGTTGAAACCGCTCGTCACCTGTTGCCCCAGCCCCCCTTCGCCGTCTCCGCCGTCGGCGAACATCTGCTCCAGAAGGTCGGGGATGCTCTGTCCCCCGAACACCTCGAAGGTAGCCAGCCACTCCTGAAGTTGCTCCCACGCCTCGGTTAGAGCGGTCGACATCTCCTCTGCGGAGCCCTGGACTTCGGCCACCAGGAACCACCCCACCAGGAAAAGGACGATGGCAAAGGCCAGAACAACGATCCACGTTGCGAGGAGGCGGGGAAGGCCTCGGTCGTCCAGCCAGCCGACCGCCGGAGTGCCAATGCTGGCCGCGAAGGCACCAAGCATCAGGGGGATCACCACCAGCTTCAGCTGGTAGAGGAGAAAGATCACGACGGCGATCAAGGCCATTACGCGCAGGATGTCCCATGAGGTCTGGCCCCACACCCGCAGCCTCGGTCGTCGCCCCGGGATCGGGTCAGTCAAGTCGCCGGATTGCTGGTCTCCCATTCGATCCCCATTCAAACAAAAGGATCATGTGGGAGGACCGTTTGAAAGTGCGGGAAAGCGGCTCGAAGAGCCAGTTGCCTTGTGGTGAAGTCGTCGACCGGATGGCGATACCCCAGGAGCATCTCACCGCCAATGGCGCGTTCTGGGCCATGCTCCTCCCCGTTGGGCTGGGAGTCTCGTGCAGAACGATTCGCGCTCGCTACCGCCCCTGACGGTTCGACCATCTCCAGAGAGTTTCGTCGCATGCCGACAGCACAGCCAGCGGCCGCCGACATATTGCACGAGCCAGCGATATCTCCTGGTCCCAGGGAACAGCGAAAACGGGACCTGTCGAGGGTCCCGGTTCCACCTGTGGTCTAGATGATCAGGACACAGCGAATGTGATCACGGCAGCCAAACCAGCGATGGCCAGTGCCGTGGTTAGGACCACCTGAGTCGTCCAGGCCTGATCTTCGACGTAGGTCCTCGGGCGAAGAGCCCGAATGCGGCCGCGAGCAGCGGCCGGCGGTGATGAACATTCCGAAGCACCAACCCTCAGCAAGCCCACCGAGCAACCATTCGGCCGGCACGTAGTACATCCAAGCACCGACTCCTGCCGCCACAGCACCTGCGATCCCGGCGATCCACTCAGTTGCATGGGAACGCCGTGCCGGCATCCGGGTGATCCCGTCATCGGCATCTCACGAAGACCTGATCATCAGACCACGTTCCCCCCGACCTCTCGACGGCCTCACTGAGCGAGAACGTGTAGCCCCTATGCCTCTCCGAAGTTGCTCGCTCACAAAGGTCCAACGTCCCAATGCGTGGTGAGGTTGCCGAGCCTCTGGTCATCTTGTTGACGTGTGAACTCACACGTTGGGCGCCCAAGTTCAGATGTCGTCTTCTCTGACCCAGATGGTCTCCTTCGGCGCAGGAACCCACAGCTCGTAGAAGGCGAACGGCTCGTCGTGGGGGTTCTCGAACCAATGGACCTCGCCGTCCCCAGCCGTTGCCACGTCGCCGGCCTCGACCTCGAAAGTCTCGTCGTTGACGCGAAATATTCCTCCCCCTTCGGACACGAACCAGATGTGGCGGGCCCCCAGGTGATAATGGGCCGCGGCGGTGTCTCCTGGACGATATGTGATGTGGTCGGCCTTGAGATCGGTGAAGCCGAAGAGCTCCTCGGTTACTAGGTCGACCCGATGACGGCCGTCCCTCGTCGACTCGAGAGTCGGTAGGTCGGCTCGTCGAACCAGGTGTGGCATCGGAGCAACATAGCCCATCGAGTCGGACGTAGTCTCCTCACGGCGGGCGTATCGCCTGCGCGCGAATTGGGCTATTGCACGTGGCGACGACCAGGGTTGAAGATGGCGTTGAAGACCATTCCGGAACCTAGTAGGCCAACCACCGCCCACCAGATGTTGTCCGTAAGGGCCCAAACGACTAGCGCGGTTGTGAGCCCGCCAATCGTCATCAGGATCGTCCAGCGGGTTCTGTAGCTCATGTGTCGCCTCCTTTCCTGAGACTTCCAACCGGACTACTGATTTCGAAGCTACGAATCGGCAGCCTTACCGGTAGGGGCTTAGGTCCCAACGGCTCCGGTGTTCTCGTTTCCAAATCCATCTGACACGTGAGGGGACGAAAGCCTCTATAACCACAGGTCTTGATGGCGCTGGCGTTGGGAGCGTGGGCGGTCTGGTTCATCGACCGGCCCCAGGGCGGTCTGGTGTTGATCAGGCTCTCCCTCTTGCCGGCGTTCGTGGGTGGTGGCTTCGGTCCGCCACTGATCGGCATCATCGCCGGGGTGACAGCCCACCCGGGATCGGTCGCACGGATGGCAGAAGGCCGGGATCTATAGGATGGCTCTAGCCCGAATCTGGCCTTGGCCTATTGAGTGCCGGGGTGGTCGGCTACCTGTCGTTGGTTCCGGGCATGGTGTCGGGCCACTGGATCGGGTCCGAATCACCTCTCTACCTGAGGTCCTCATACCTCACGTCCCTGGATTGGGCCAGCAATTCGAGTTTGCCGTCAGGACCGGGGTCAAACCTGATAAGTCGGCCATCCCGACCGCAGCGCACCAGCCAATCGGATCAGGCCTGGCTGTTCGATGGGTAGGTCATAGCTGTTCCTGCTTCCGCGCATGCTGCCAACGACCCGGTCGGAGGACGGCTAGTTGCGGGTGCCGTGTCGATCCGTGAGCCGGGTATGGGGAGAGGCTTCGGGCTGGTATGAGCCGGCCTCGATGGCGGCGTCGATTGCGGCCATTTCTTCGAGAGAGGTCGATGCCAGCTCCTGAGTGAGGGCTTTCTGCGTCCGAGCCCACGTGTCGTGGACAGGACACGTCTCCACCCAGTCACAGGGACCGTCGCGTAGAACGCAATGGTCGAACGTGGCGGGTCCCTCGGCAGCTTCGACGATGTCGAGGAGGCTGATATCGCCCGGGGGTCGAGCCAGGCGATAGCCGCCGTTGGGCCCGTGGGCTGCAACCAGCAGTCCCTCGGCGACCAGTCCGGCCAGGATCAGGGTCAAGGTCTTGTAAGGGATGTTCATCTCGGTGGAGATCTGACGTGCTTGGCGGAGGCCGGTTCCGTGGTGCCGGCCGACCGAGATCATGGCCCTGACCGCGTAGTCGCCTTTTCGTTTGAGGCTGAGTTGCATGCTCCCGATCAACCTACCTCAAACTACGCGATGGTCTCAGAATTCCACAACAGATTTAGAACTCCAACAGTGTGTTAGAGTATATATCACAAGCAGCTAGATGAGGAGGACTCATGATCAATACTGCGATCCGCCACTCGGTGACGGACTATGGGAAGTGGAAGAGCGTGTACGACACGTTTCTGCCCACCACGGCAGGAGCGAAGTACGCAAGAGTGAATCGTTCGGTTGAGGATCCCAACACGGTGACCATTGTCGCCGGTTTCGATACCCTCGAGTTAGCGAAGTCATTCGTGAACAACCCGACCCTCAAGGCCAAGATGACCGAAGCCGGCGTCGTTGGCTCCCCGAGGATCGAAATCAACGAAGAAGTCGAGTCGATCTGATTCACAGGCCCGGATCCCCGGGAATGCTGACAGAAGTCTGACACGACATCTGAACGATTGAGGCCCCCTGAAGGACCATCCGACGGGGGGTTTCTCGTTCGACCGTGTTCAGCTCATCTGCGTTGGACCGCGATGGCGGGTCGAAATGCAGGTGTGTCGCCGAGACCTCGGAGGAGGGTTCGGAGCAGATTGGCCAGGTCGACCTGATCTGATGGTTGGAGCGTTCCAAGGCTGGCTGCTTGGGTGTCGAGCAGCGTGGCCAGGGCATCTTCGGCTAATTCCTTCCCGATGGGCGTCAGACCCACCAGGACACCACGACCGTCACGCGGATTGGGGAGCCGTTCGATGAGCCCGGCTCTTTGCAGGCGGTTGAGACGGACGGTCATTCCTCCCGTGGTGAGGAGGAGGGTGTCGGCCAGCTCTGAGGGTGTTCGCTGATGGGGCGGGCCGGCCCGGTCGAGGTCGGTGAGAACGTCGAGATCGCCGGTGTGGCTCAGACCGTAAGCCTCTGCGATGCCGTCCAATCTGTCTTGAAGGAAGTGCGAGGCGCGTATCACTCGAGCCACGACTTCGAGAGGCGAGAAGTCGAGTTTGGGCCGTCGTTCCTGCCATTCCCGAATGATGCTGTCAACGCGATCGTCCATTCCCCTTGCGCTCCCTTCAGGTCTTGTGCAGGTGTTGGCGTGCTATATTATTTGACATATAGTTAGATTGCAAGTAATCTCTCAAGTAGACGCAAACGAAGGAGCTTGTTGTGGCCCGTGTCAAGAGCAGATTCGGTTTGACATCTCAAACCGAGCTCAACGAGATCGTCTATCGGCGACCGTGGCCGATCACGAATGATCCTCGTCTTGTCCCTGTGCCGGTGATCGCATCACCCACCTCACCGCCCCCTGTCCCCTTGCGGGCCAAGCAGGAGGGGTATGGAGCCAAATCATGACCCGGTCCACCACAGCCCCAAGCGAAGTGAGTGACCGGGCCGTCCTGTCACCTGAAGACATGGCCGGACCCTCGACAACTCCCCGAGCGGCAGCCAAAGAACGGGTCTTTGTCGGCACCGGGCTCTTCTGGGGGCTCATCATCGGGGTGGTGTTGGCGATCGGTGTCTTGATCCTGGCCGCACAGAACACAGGCAGCATCACTGTGACTTTCGCGGCATGGGACTTCTCGACCCCGTTGATCGTCCTCATCCTTGGCGCCCTGCTGATCGGCGTGGTGTTCGACGAGTTGTTTGGTCTTTTGTATCGGAAGAGAAGGCGGCGGACGCAACGTGACCGTGACCATCTCGATCGCCTACAACAGTCCCAGACTCTCTCATAGTGGAGCGGAAAAACCCTTCAAAGGCACGCTGTGATCACTGCGGGCATCCCCGCCGAGAGCACATCGAAGGCATCTGGTGTTCTGTTCCCAAATGCGTCTGTGACCGATATCTGCTGATGGATCTCGACCTGAAAGGTCGCAAGGTGAAAGCGAGCTAATGGGATGGCGTTAGCAGTCGATATCGACCTCTCCGCTTATCAACTCGGATGGCACGACAGCGAAGACGATTATGTCTTCAAGCCGAGGAAGGGTCTCAACGAGTCGATCATCCGTGAGATGTCATCGATGAAGAAGGAACCCGAGTGGATGCTCGAGTTCCGCCTCAAGTCTTACCAGCGGTTTCTGAGAAAACCCATCCCGACCTGGGGAGGCGGGGGAGCTCTCGAAGACATCGACTTCGACGACATCTATTACTACATCAAACCGACAGAGGGCCAAGCCAAGGACTGGGACATGGTGCCCGAGTCCATCAAGGCAACATACGAGAAGCTCGGCATCCCTGAAGCCGAGCGCAAGTACCTCGCCGGAGTCACCGCTCAATACGAGTCGGAGGTCGTCTATCACCGCAACCGGGAGGATCTCGAGAGACTGGGTGTCTTGTTCTGCGACATGGACACGGCGCTTCGTGAGTATCCCGAAATCGTCAAGGAGCACTTCGGAACCATCATCCCGCCCAACGACAACAAATTCGCCGCGCTCAACTCGGCGGTGTGGTCGGGTGGCTCATTCATCTACGTACCGCCGGGGGTGCACGTCGACCAGCCGCTGCAAGCCTATTTCCGCATCAACGCCGAGAACATGGGCCAGTTCGAGCGGACACTGATCATTGTCGACGAAGGGGCCTACGTCCACTACGTCGAGGGTTGTTCGGCCCCGGTGTGGGCGACCGACTCGTTGCACTCAGCAGTCGTCGAGATCGTGGTCAAAGAAGGCGCGCGATGCCGCTACACCACCATCCAGAACTGGTCGAACAATGTTTACAACTTGGTGACCAAACGGGCGGCCGCCTATCGAAACGCAACCATGGAGTGGGTGGACGGGAACCTGGGCTCGAAGCTCACCATGAAATACCCGGCCGTGTGGTTGATGGAGGAGGGAGCCCACGGCGAAGTGCTCTCCATCGCATTCGCTGGGGAAGGCCAACACCAGGATGCAGGAGCCAAGATCGTTCATCTCGCTCCCAACACGACTTCGCTCATCACGTCGAAGTCGATCTGCAAAGACGGCGGCCGCGCCGGCTACAGAGGTTTGGTCCGGATCGAGCCGGGAGCAAAGAACGCAAGATCCTTCGTCCGCTGCGATGCCCTCATCCTCGACGATCACTCGCGATCCGACACCTACCCGTATATGGAGATCGAGGAATCAGACGCCGAGATCGGTCATGAGGCGACGGTCTCCAGGGTTGGGGAAGATCAGCTGTTCTACCTCATGTCTCGAGGTCTGACAGAGGATCAAGCGACTTCGATGATCGTCGCCGGGTTCATCGAGCCGATCGTCAAGGAGCTGCCGATGGAGTATGCCGTGGAGATGAACCGACTGATCGAGATCAACATGGCCGCGGCCGGCGCAGTCGGATAGGCAGATCCGGAGCCTCCCACGACCCCGTTGAGCGTCCGTTGCCGCCTGGCCTCATTGTCCGAGCTCGAGATGTGCGACGTCCGGGCGTCTCCTGACGCAAATCGGCTCCTCGGACGGAGCCGCATCATTGGGCCAGGAGTCGTTCCCCTCTACGCGGGGACGGTCGTGGCTGTCAGGGCGAGGAGCTGCGGCGTCGGTGACTTGACCTTGCGGGGCTTGGCTTCCTCGGCCACCGGGATGGTTGCCGTGAGGACCCCGTTCTCGTACCTGGCGGTGATGTGGATACGGTCCAGGATCTCCCATAGGACACCGTCTCCTCGAAAGCCGACATCAGTGTGGCGACCCATGCCACCCGACCAAGACCCGGCCGACGCCTTCGCAGCCCGGTCTCGAACCACGAGCAGCCGAATCTTCAGGATCTCGAGCCTCGAACCGCCGATCCCGCGCCGCCCCCCGCCGGTGCGGCGCGTCACTCCGTCACGATGTCTCCATGGCGGTGGGCGACCTTCCACTCGCCGTCCTCGAGGCGGTATACCTGCGTAGCCCGCAAGGTGTAGCTGCCTGGCTGGCCGTCGATTGAGCACGAAGTGTGTTCAAGGCCGGCGGTGTAGGCCATGTCGCCCGTTACGTCGTACGCCTGCAGTTCAAACGCGTGCGACGTGCAATCGGAGAAGGTCCGCTCGAGGGAAGAGAAGAGTTCGTCGATCTCACGCTGTCCGAGTGCGTTGCGCATTGCACCCAGGACGCTCACTGGCTCGTTGCGAGACCAGAGCGCCCGCCGTGGGTCTGCGTTGCCGTTGTGCAGGGCGAGCTCGGCTTCGTAAAGCGTGGTCTCGACCCAGCGAAGAAACTCGTCGCGGTCGGTCATACCCTCAGCATGCTACAAAGCCACTGCCAGGGCGACAGCCGCGACGACGGCGAGGCTGCCACTGCACTCTGACCGCGAAATCAGGGTGCAATGGGACCGTCAAGAACGCGATCCCGCCCCAGTTCGCCATGCCGGGCCAGATTGTGTGACGGTGCCGTGTGTCGTCCACTCCGTCCGCCTGTCGTCACCCCACGGCTGGAAGTAGTGCTTCTCCAACTAGGTGAGACCTTTCTGCCAATGACGGAGCCCTGTGCGTCGGCGGTGCGAAAGTGGATCCCTCCCCAGACTCGCGCGTCGATGATTTCCTTTATGGCCTCCGAGAACCGATCGAAGCTCCTCGTCGAGTTGGAGAAGGGCTGAACGCACTGAATGAGATCTTGTCGGTGCCGAAGAAGACCTTCAGCGTGTCTACGACCGCGCCGCTGACACACGTGTGACCCGCGGGGTGTTCCGGGAACGGGGGTGTGGCGAAGAGCGGCGTCCAGGTCGGATCGGCCACCGTGCCAGGATTGCCGTCGGTATCGGCCTCGCGGATCGCCGTGATGGGGCGCCAGAAGTTCCAGTAGCACTTGTCATCCCAGCAGGCGACCACGCCGTCCGCCCCGGCCAGGTTGGCCATTCCGAACAGCCACACGATCGAGCGCCTAGAGCACCTCGCTAGCTGAGAGGTGGTCCCCGGCGCGATCCTGTGGGCCGCTCGTGAGCGGCTGTGGGATGACCGACGGAGACATCGTGAGCCTGGCAGGTAACACGGTTGACCTTCCGCTGCAAACCGTCAAGCCTGGAGCGGTTGTCGGGTCTCGTTGCTTTGGGCTGAGCCTGGGCTGCCCACTCGTCCGCTCCCGCCGAGGAGTGCGTGGGGAGTAATTTGGCGGCTGTGGCAATGGGGCTAGCCGCGAGAAGCGCTGTCTATGCGATCTCGGCTGCGATCGTCTTCGTCCTGGTGGTCTCGGGAGCCGTGATCGCAGTGGTCACAAACTACGAGGGTCAATGGGAGGAAACTCCGTACCTCCTGACCATGCTGGCCTTTGGCCTCCTGGGCGCGTTGGTTCTCTGGCGTCGGCCCGGTAATGCAATGGGCTGGGTCTTTTCTGCGATGGGCTTGAGCGGCACTTTGGCGGCGGCCGCCCCACAGTCTGCCGCCGGCTCGGTTCTGGGTGGCCTCGGGTGGTTCACTTTCTTCTTTCTCACGTTCGTCGTCCTTCCCATGCTGTATCCGTCGGGAGAGACCTTGTCCCGGAGGTGGCGTTGGGTGCTCACAGCCTCCCTCGCCGCCTATGGCTGCTTCGCCTTCCTGTGGATCTTCCAGGAGACCTTGTGTCTGCGAATAGAACTGGTCGATGGCGAGGAGATCTGCGTCGAACCGATGCCGAATCCGATCGGAATCAACGGGATCGAGAATCCCGAATATTCGCGTCCTGGCACAGTCCTGCTCTTCTCATTTCTCGTAGCCGGCGTGGTCGGGCTGGTGTCGCTGGCGATTCGGTATCGAAGGGCTAGGGGTGTCGAGCGGCAGCAACTGAAATGGCTACTTCTTTCCCTCGCCGCTCTGATGAGCTTCGTCTTCCTCATCGACATCGTCCTTGCCGAATGGTTCGGGTTCCAGTTGCCCGATCCGCTCTACAACGCGGTCACCGCGGTCCTCTGGCTGGGTCTGCCGACGACAGCAGGGTTGGCCATCTTCCGCTATGGCCTCTATGACATCGACCGCGTCATCAGTCGTACCGTGGCCTATGGACTGGTGGTGGCGACCCTCACCGTCGCCTACTTTGCTGTGGTATCGGGTGTCGGCGCTGTTGTCACCGCGGTCAGCCCATCCAACCTCGACCTTCCAGTGCCTGTCCTAGCCACGGCTCTCGTCGCCATCGTCTTCCTCCCGGTGCGACAGAGGGCCATCAGGGTGGCGGACCGGATGGTCTTCGGCCGGCGCCGGACGCCCTATGAGGCTCTGGCCGGAGTCGGGGGCACACGATTGGACCACCTGCTGCCACAGATCGCACAACTCGCCACCGAGGCGACGGCAGCACGAGTGGCCATCGTCTGGCTTGCCGACGGGGTGGAGTTGCGGCCTGCCGCCATATTTCCAGAGAACGGCTCGCTACACGACCCGATTGCGCTCGATGATGGGCGACTCCCCGCCGACCCGGGCTTGGGCGAGGTCTTTCCCCTCATACATCAGGAGACCCTTCTGGGCGCAATCACCATCCCGAGCAGCCCTGGCGAGGATCTGTCCGCTGACGACAGCCGTCTCTTGACCGATCTGGCCGCGCATGCGGCCCCCACACTGCATGGGGTGTTGGAAAGTGCCCCGCTACCTGCCGGGATCGTCACCTTCCTCATGACCGACATCGAAGGATCGACCCGTCTCTGGGAGGATCATCCTGAGACCATGGCTGCGGCCCTGCGCACCCACGACGCCATGGTGCGGCACATCGTCGGTGACGGGGGTGGAGTCCTGGTCAAGTGGCGAGGTGAAGGTGACAGCACGTTTTCTGTGTTCACCAACGCGGCACAAGCGGTGCTGACCGCGGTGAGCTTGCAGGAGGCGATGCGCGTACACGACTGGAAAACGGCCCGGCCCGTTTCGATCCGAGCTGCCCTCCACACCGGTGAGGCCGAGTTGCGAGAACGCGACTACTTTGGTCAGACCGTCAACCGTTGCGCTCGCCTCCGCTCCCTGGCCAAGGGCGGACAAACCCTTGTTTCAGCAGCAACCAGAGAGCTCGCCCGTGAAGGCCTTCCTCAAGCGGTGAGCTTCACCCATCTCGGCCAGCACCAGCTCAGGGATATGAGCGAGCCAGAGCAGGTGTATGAAGTGGTCGTAGTTTCGGCGGTCGACGAGTCGCCCGGTCGGGCTACGGAGCCCGCCACCTGACCCTTTTGCGTGGCGCTCCGATGAACTCGTGACTCCCGGCAGTCTCGTGGCGCGGCCGTGGCACGAGTGGCTGAAACAGCGTGAGAGGCTTGACGGTGCCAGTACGCCGCACCCGATGCGGCGGCGTCAGTCCTTTACGATGTCGCCGAAGAGGTTCGAGGACTATGACCCAGCCGAGGGTGATCAGGTGCGGGTGGAGGAGTATCTACTGCGACGTGCTGTCCCGATCCGGGCCCGTAGTCAACGCGAAATAGTCGACGCGGTCGCGGCGGCACGATCGGCCGGCATCTCCTGGAACAAGATCGGTGAGATCCTCGGAACGTCTGCTTAAGCGGTTCAGCGGCGATAGCCAGCGGTCGTAGGACAGGCCTGAGGAGATTCCTATCAAGTCGACCAGCACCCATACGTGCCGTTAGGTATGGAGTCGTCTGGTCCGGCACCGTGCAGGGTGCGTAGGGTTGCGGGAAGCGTCCGATGGGAGCAGTCCTGGAACTCGAAGTGTCCAGGACCATCGATCGACCCGTATCGACAGTATGGGATCTCTATGCGGTCCATCGGGTTGGGTGTGCTCATGGTCGTGTTCCAGGAGCAGATTGAGGCGGTCTCGGTGAGATCAGCGGCACCAACCCCCTGTTCGTCCTTGTCGCCTACCCCGCATCGCCGGTTAGGGCAATCTCGAACCCTGTCGATGGTGACTTGAAGCATGAAGTCGTCGACCCTTTGCAGCACCACACGGTCGTCGTCGTCCGAGGCGGGAGCGGGTTGGACAGAGGGAAATGAGGAACCAACCGAACGCAGCGCCCGTTCGTTGTTGCCTCAGCCAATGAAGGCGTCGACTGCCGCCTGATCGTTGGACAGTGTCCAAAACTCCACGACTCGACCGGACTCATCGAAGCGCATGGCGTCAGCCATGATCACGTCGAGTTTCCCGTCCTCACTCTCGGCAGTGACCTTGGTGAACGACATGAGATGGTCCTCTCCTTCGAGGAGGTCGAGTGGAACCACCTGCAATCGGTTGTCGGTCAGCTCGTGGAAGCCGCGTAGGAGCTCGAGCGCCTCTGAGCGACCGTGGTAGTCGCCGCTGACACTGCTTCGACCCGGCCAGTGCCAAATGATGTCGTCGGCGAGCAGTAGATCACCGAACGCTTCCACGTCTCCCCGGCTGATCAGCGCCATCGCCTCTGCCAGCCTTTTTGCTTTCTCTCCCAAATCGTCCTCCTAGCCCCAAAACCGGTTGATCGCGTCCTGATCGGTGGCATGAGCCCAGAACTCTTTGATCCGGCCGGTGTCGTCGAACTGAAACGCCTCGGCCATGGTCACATCGAGTTGGTGGTCTCCGCGCTCGCCCACGACACGAAGGAAGGCGGCGCCTCTCTCGTCGTTGGCGATCAACTCGAGTCGTTCCAGGTGGAGTGTCCCGCCGGTCTCCTCGCCCACCTGCTCGAAATACTCGAGAATCGCCGATACGCCCTGATAGTCGCCACTCAGTCGATGAGTCCCGCCGACATGCCAAACGGCCTCATCGGCAAGGCAATCGCGGATGCCGGGAACGTCCCTCGCGGCGTACGCGTCGAGAAAAGTCTCGAGCCGCACTACGTTCGGATGCATGATCCAACCCCTTTCTTCAGACTTCTTGTTGATTCGCGCTCTCGCGCTGGAGGACCATCCACTCCTTGACCGTCAGCGCGCCGGGATGGATGGCACGGGTGGCGGCGGTGTCGAGTTCGAACTCGCCCGTTTTGACCCAGCGCCAGATGGCGGTCACGTCGCCACGCGTGAAGCGGTCGAACAGCCAAACCGGTAGCGGGAAGGTCACAGGAGGCTTGCCCATGACGTCGTGGTAGATGTCCCGACATTCGCTAAGACTCTTCACGTCGGCTACGAGGGTCAGACTCCTTCCGATATAGGACTCGGGGCGGCCGAACACCGAGGCTGCCACCACTCCGACGTCTCTCACCGCCATCCATGCAATGCCCTTGTCCTCGCCGCTTATTCTGGGCCAGATCCGCCAGGTTCCCACGGCCGGGTAGTACGACTTGTCGGTCATCAGCTCCATGAACGCCTCGGGACGGAGGCTCGTGTGCGGCAAGCCCAGCTCTCTCATGTGGTGCTCGATGTCGACTTTCGCCTCCCATGAGGCGATGCCGGTACCCCGTTGGCCGGTACCGGCAGAGGCATAGACGAGATGGGCGACACCTACATGATTGGCCACATCGGCAACGTTTCGGCCCTGGACGACCTCCCGATCGAAGCCGCTGAGAAGTCCATTCTGGACACTGAAGACGCCATAGGCCCCTTCGAAGGCACGACGCAGCGACTCGACATCCTCCATGTCGGCTTCGACCACTTCGGAACCCAGCGCGGCCAGGGCTGTGGCTTCTGGACGGTCTGGCCGTCTCGTGAGCGCTCGGACTTTCCACCCCTCCTCGAGAAGGCTCCGGGCCACAGCTCCGCCCTGACGCCCGGTAGCCCCACAGACAGCGATCAGCTGATCAACCGACATCATTCAGCCTCTCAGAGAAGGATGGTGGGAAGCTAACAACTGGCGATCGGCAATGGCGGGGTGCCAACAGTCATCCTTTTCGGCACCTACCCTCCTGACGTTCTTCCTCCTTGGATTCCGACCATCGGAAACCCGTCAGAAGGCCTTGAAAGTTCTCGGCAGGCAGTCGTAGCTCGGACTTTCGACTCGACCACCGCTACCTGGGACGAAGTCGAATTCTCCGGGCGCGCACCCGGAATCCGACCGAACATTGTGCAGTGGCTGGGTACGGGTCCGTCGTCCCGGGCGGACCTCTGCGTGTCCACGCTGATGAGGCCTGGGCTTTTCTGTCAGTCAGCTGGCGGGCGCGAAGACTGGGTTTCCCTCGGCACCGTGCATATCGCCCCCGTCGGTCTGGATGATGCACGTTGGCCACCGATGATCTGTCCTCAATCGTCGGCCGCAGTGTCGGTCGACGAGTTCCGAGAGCTAATCAAGCCGACTGACAGGGCCGGCCTCTTGAGCAACACGAGACACGCGGTCTCCCGGTGATGGGCCACGAGGACTTCAAGGGAGACTGTACGAATTCAGTGCATGGAAGGGATACCAATGGGAATCTCACCGCCGGCATGTCGCCAGCCACTGACGGTCAGTCCCCGAGTCCAGGATCCGTCGCCGGTGCCGCGCTTGGTGCCGTTCGGGCATGGCTCGAAGCTCATCGAGGTTCACGTTGGGTCAGGAGCGAAGCGGTGTGGCGAATCTCTATCCGCCACCAGTGGTTGAGGTGCCCGCGCCTCCGGGGCTAGTTGAGCTGGTGCTGCCTCCCCCCAAGGTGGTGGGCGCGGACCCACCGTTGTCCGGCTCAACCAACCCGGTCGAGCCCGTCAAGCCTTCATCCTCGGTGACATCCGTTGGGTCGGTATCGTCGACATCGCAACCCCCTAGTGTCAAACCCAGGGCTAACGCCGTTGCTCCCACCCGGTACCGCAAACGGTGGCGTTTTCGGATAGGACGAGGTACGTCCAGTCTGAGCTCGGAAGCCAAGGTAGATGTAGTCATATCGAGTCTTTCCCATGACCCGACAACCGGAAACTCGCTCTTCCGAAACATGACTCACTACTGGTGGTCGGGAACCAGGCTCCCCGAGCGTTACAGGGTCCAAACGGTCCAGTCCACCCCAGGATGAGACACGCCGAAGAAGACGAGCGGTCTTGTGAAGGGCGAAACAGGTTATCTGCCTCAGGTTGAGTTGGAGGGCTGTGGAGGAGTCCGGTGTCAGCTCCTCCGTGCCGCCTGTTGAAGAAGGATCCTATCGACGAACCCCTTGTCCCAGCGATCGACGTCGGTCCCTGTGATTCCTCGTTCGGGTTGGGGGGATTTATCGAAAAAGGGCGATACCAGTGCTGGTTCACCAATCATCGCCGCTGCGAGACGATCCTCAGCGAACATGACGCTGATCACCGCCACGGAAGCCAGCAGATCTAGCGAGACCAGCATCGGCGCCAACACATCGACTTGGTTCGCAGTTTCGACGATCCCTCCAATCAGGGCGCTCACCGCCAGTGAGACCAGCAAGAGAAAACCCGTGACGAAGACCGCTGCCAGCGAGACGACACGTGAACGAATCAGACTCCAGAACCCACTGGTCTTCGGTCGACTGGCTTCCCAG